>NZ_VCKW01000204.1 GCF_005889715.1 Actinomadura soli | reverse complement strand
GGCCAGCGCCGCGGAAGCAGGAGCCGCGCGGGGGTTCGCGAGCGACAACCAGGCGAGCGTCCACCCGGACGTCCTCGCGGCGCTGGCCACCGTCAACGCCGGGCACCAGCCCGCCTACGGCGCCGACGCCGTCACCGCGCGGCTCCGCGAGATCGTCCGCCGGCACTTCGGCGAGCGGGCCGAGGTGTTCCCGATGTTCAACGGGACGGGCGCGAACGTCGTGTCGCTCCAGGCCATGTCGGAGCGATGGAGCTCGGTCGTCTGCCCGGAGTCCGCGCACATCAACACCGACGAGTGCGGCGCGCCCGAGAAGATCGCCGGCCTGAAGCTGGTCACGGTACCGGCGCCGGACGGCAAGCTGACGCCCGAACTGGTCGAGACGCACACCACCGGGTTCGGCAACGTCCAGCGGAGGCAGCCCGCCGTCGTCTCCATCACCCAGAGCACCGAGCTGGGGACCGTCTACACCCCGGAGGAGACCGCGGCGGTCGCCGCCGCGGCGCATGAGCGCGGCATGTCCGTGCACATGGACGGCGCGCGGATCGCCAACGCCGCCGCCTCGCTCGGCGTGCCGCTGCGCGCCCTCACCACCGACGCGGGCGTGGACGTGCTGTCGTTCGGCGGCACCAAGAACGGGCTGCTGCTCGGCGAGGCGATCGTCGTCCTGAACCCCGACGCCGCGCGCGGGGTGGACTACCTGCGCAAGTCGAGCATGCAGCTGGCGTCCAAGATGCGGTACGTGTCCGCGCAGCTCATCGCGCTGCTGGAGGGCGACCTCTGGCTGCGCAACGCCGCCCACGCCAACGCCATGGCCCGCCGCCTGGAGGCCGCCGCCCGCACCGTCCCCGGCGTCGAGATCACGCAGGCCGTGGAGGCGAACGCGGTGTTCGCGATCGTCCCGAAGACCGCGGCGGAGCGGCTGCGCAAACGGTTCCCCTTCTACACCTGGGACGAGCGGACCGGCGAGGTCCGCTGGATCTGCTCCTTCGACACCACCGAAACCGACGTGGACGCGTTCACCACCGCCCTCACCGAAGAACTGTCTGGCTAGTTGTGTCGGCCCTGCCCCGCGCCGTCAGGAGCGGCCCGCGTTGTGGCGGGCGGAGCGGCCGGTCCGGCCCGCGCGGGGCGGGGTCTCCACCGGGTCGCGCAGCTGCGCGAAGACCGAGAGGATCCGGCGGACGTCACCGTCGCTGAGCCCCGCGTGCGCGGACAGCCGCACCAGCGTGCGCCCCGCCGAGGCGGTCGGCGGGAACAGCGCCGCGCTGTAGATCCCGCGGGTGACGAGCGCGTCCCGGAGGAGCGTCGCGCCGGCCTCCGACCCCTTCTCCAGCGCGATGATCGGCGTGTCCGACTCGACGAGCCGGTAGCCGAGGTCGGTCAGCCCGTCGCGCAGGCGGCGGGTGACGGCGCGCAGCCGGTCGCGGCGGCGGTTCTCGTCCCGGACGACCCGCAGCGCCGCCGCGAGGCCCGCGATGTCGTGCGGCAGCAGCGTCGAGCTGAACACGGCCGGGAGCGCGGTGTGGACGAAGTAGTCCGCGAAGCCGGGACGGTCGCAGGCGATCAGCCCGGCACGCCCCGGCAGCGCCTTCGCCAGGCTCGCGGTGCGGAAGTCGACGCGCCCGGTCAGCCCGAGCGCGCTCACGAGGCCCTCGCCGCGCTCGCCGTACGTGCCGAGCGAGTGCGACTCGTCCACGACGAGGAGGCAGCCGTGCTCCTCGGCGATCTCCACCAGGCCGGGCAGCGGGGCCACCGACCCGTCGGTGCCGTAGACGGCGTCGGCGACGATCACCCCGGAGCCGCCCACCTCGATCCGGCGGCGCAGGTGGGCGAGGTCGTTGTGGCGGAAGTAGGCCAGCTCGGCGCCCGCGGTGCGCGCGCCCTCCCACAGCGACATGTGCGCGAGGACGTCCAGGTAGACGGGGACGTCCGGACCGGCGACCACCTGCAGCAGCCCGGTGTTGGCCGCCCAGCCCGACGGGCACAGCACCCCGGCGCGGGCGCCCATGTGCCGGGCGAACTCCGCGCCGAGGAGGATCTGCGGATGGTCGTCGGGCAGGCACGGCCCCGGCATCGGCGCCCCGCCCTCCGCCGACCGGAGGCTGGCGATCATGGCGTCGGCGATCGCCGGATGCTCGGCGATCGCGAGATAGTCGCTACAGGTCAGCACGATCGCACGGTCGCCCGGCGCCTTGGCCGGCCACGGCCGGCGGCCGACCCTGCTGACCCGGAAGTCCCTGATGCGTTCGCCCAGCCGCTGGTGAGCGCTGGTCATGGTCGTCACTCTCCCCGGTCCCGCCGTCTCCGGCCGCCGTCCGGCCGTCACTTGCTGTAGCCAAGCCTAATCATATTGTGAAAAGAATCTATTGCGTGGACCAAAGAGGCGTGCCCGACAAGAAAACTTCCGCCCGCGTGTCCGACGATGTCGGGCCGGACGGGGGGCGGCCGCGAACGTCCCCCACCGTTCGCGTCGCGCAGGCCTGGCGGTCGCGTACCCTTCAACCAAGTAGCCGATCACTAAAGGTGTGGAGACGATCGCCGCCGGCGCTGAACGCGCGGCGCCCGCCGAACTCCCCGGCCCCGGCGGTGCCGCCGCGACGCCTTCCCCGCTCCAACGGGTCCGCAGGTCCCGCTGGACCGTCCTCGGGGTCCTGCTGATCGTCGTCGCGGCGACGGCGCTGCTGATCGGCGCGCCGGCGCGTCCGATGGCCCTCGACGGCGCCGTCTCGGCGCTGGAGCACATGCGGTGGGAGTTCCTGCCCGTGCTCGTCCTGCTGTCGGTGCTGCACTTCGTCTGCTCGGCGGTCGCCCTGCGCGGCGCGTCCGGACGGCCCATCCCGCTCTACGAGACGACGCTGACGCAGTTCACCGCCGCGGCGGCCAATCGCGTCACGCCGGGCGGGCTCGGCGCCGTGGCCGTCAACACCCGCTACCTCGTGTGCCGCGGGCTGCCGCTGTCCCGGGCGGTGATCGCCGTCGCCGTGCTGCAGGTGGCGGGCGTCCCCGCCGACCTGCTGCTGCTCGGCGCGGTCCTCGGCCTCGGCGGCGGCAACGGCCGGGTCCTGGACGCGCTGGGCCGGCACGCCGCCGAGGCCGCCGGGCTCGTCCCGCCCGTCCCGCTGCTCATCGCCGTGGGCGTCCTCCTGCCCGCCGCCGCGCTGTGGGGACGCCGCGCCGCCCGCTCCACCGTGGTCGCACGGGCGGTCGCCGGGTTCACCGACCTGTGCCGCCGCCCCCGCGACCTGGGGGTCACCCTCACCGCCTCGGCCGCGACCACGCTCGTGCTCGGCCTGGCGTTCGCGCTCAGCGTGCTCGCCGTGCCCGGGACGGGCGCGGGCCCGGCCGACGTCCTCGCGCTCGTCGCCGCCTACCTGGTCGGCGCCGCGGCGGGCGCGGCGGTCCCCGCGCCCGGCGGCGTCGGCTCCACGGAGGCCGCCCTCGTGGCCGCGCTCGCCTCCCTCGGCATCGCCGCCGGCCCGGCCCTGCACGCGGTCCTGCTGTTCCGCGCGGTCACCTTCTGGGCGCCCGTCCCGGTCGGGCTGCTCACCTGCCGTACGCTCCGCAGGTGAGCAGCTTTACGTTGTAGATCACTAACGGACGGGCGGGGTCAGGCGTCCTGCTCGACGGCGGCCCGGGCGGAGCCGGTCAGCGCGGGAAGGTAGCCGAGGCGGTGGCCCCGCGCGGTCGGGTGGTAGGACGACTCGATCGGGATCGTCACGGCGTTGAGCCAGTCGTCGCCTGAGCACAGCTCGTGGCCGGAGAACTCGTCCCGGACGTCCGACCACGTGAAGCCGGCGCGGCCCGCGGCCTGGGCGACCACCCCGTCGAGCGTGTCGGCGGCGTGGTTGAGCGCGGTGCGCTTGCCGTTGCTCAGCCCCACGCACACGTTGACGATCTTGTAGAGGCGGGGGTAGCCGAGGACCACCACGCGGGCGGACGGCGCCCTGTCGCGGATCTTCGAGTAGACCGAGTCGAGGCGTCCGGGAAGGGTGTTCTTCATGTAGGTCTCGGCCTGCGTGACCCTGCTCTTGCAGGTCGACTCCGACTTCAGCACGCAGGTCTGCATGACGTCGGAGAACCCGGCGTCGTTGCCGCCGACCGTGATGGTGACGAGCGTCGTCGAGGAGCTGAGCGCGCCGAGCTGGCCGCTGGTGACGGTCGCGGTCGTCGCGCCGGAGCACGCGGCGAACGTGAAGGAGGCGCCGTTCGCCGCCGCCCACAGCTTCGCGTAGGCGTTGGCGCTGCGCTTGCACGCTCCACTGTCCGGGTCGTAGCTCCCGGCCCCGGTGCCGGACGAGTAGGAATCACCGAGCGCGACGTAGTTGGTCGCGGCCGCCGTGGCGGTGGCGGGCCAGACCATTGAACCGGCGGCGAAGGTCACCGCGCCGAAAGCGACGAGAGAGGGGCGGAAGAGGCGCATCTGCACTCCGGGGCGAGTTATCGAATTGTGTTGCCCGCCTTATACCCGTGCCGCCATTCCTCCAAGCCAACGATCAGATCAACATCATTTGGGCACAATTCGCCATTGAAACCGGGTTGGACCGATCTTCCCGCGACCCTCCACCGCCGGACGCACCAGCGGCCACCGGTCGCTCACCTGCTCCATCGCACTCGCGGAGCCTCTTCGTGGAGCAGGGATGGGAATCTCATCCTTCAGCGGCTAGCAGCGACGGCGGAGCTCGCGCAGAGAAATCGGAGATTTGACCGCATCGGGCCACCTCGTTGTTTTCGAGTGTTCGCGCACAGGACCTTTCCGGTGCACTTCACGCGGGTGCGCCCGCGTGCCAGGCGCGGGTCCCCGCCGTCCGGTGGCCGCGGACGCGGAGGGTCTCGGCGAAGGTGTGCTGGCGTCCCGGAATCCCGTGCACGAGCATGACCTCCCGCGCCGCGATCTCGTCGGCGATGTCGAGCAGGCCCCGGCGGTCGGCATGGGCGGACAGGCGCACCGTGTCCACGCGGGCGCGGACCGGGACGGTGACCTCGCCGTCGTGGTCGCGGAAGGTGAAGTCGCCGCCCTTGCCCGCGAGGTCGAGCAGCGCGCGTCCGGGGGACTCCTCGTCCTGGTAACCGGACAGGAACACCGCGCCGCCCGGCTCGGGGAGGATCCGCCGCGCCCATTCGACGGCGGGCCCGCCGGTCAGCATCCCGGACGTGGAGATCACGACGCCGGTCCGGAACGCGTCCAGCTCGGCGGGCCGGTCGGCGACCGCGGCGGCGCCCTCGAACACCCGCAGCCCCGGGTCGAGCGACTCGTACACGGCGGCGAGGTCGGCGGCCATGCCGTCGACCCGGACGGGCACCTCGGGCAGGTGCCGCCGCAGGATCAGCGCGATCTCCTGCGCGCGGCCGAGCGCGAACGCGGGGATCAGCACCCGGCCGCCGCCCCGGCAGATCCCGGCGACGGCGCGGACGAGCCCGTCCACGCGCAGGTCGCGGGCGTCGTGGTCCTCGGCGCAGCAGGTCGACTCCATGACGAGCAGGTCGGCGCCGCGGGCGGACTCCGGGACGGCGCAGCCGCCGACGGTCTCCTGCCGGAACCCGGAGATGTCGCCCGTGACGGCGACGCGCCGGTCCCCGGCGCGGACGACGACGCCGGCGGCGCCGAGGATGTGCCCGGCCGGGAACAGCTCCACGGTCAGCGCGCCGACCCGGCGCGGCACGCCGAACGGCAGTTCCTCGCAGCGCCGCGCCGCGGCGTCGGCGTCCCGCGGCCCGTACAGCACGTCGCCGGTGCCGCCCCACCGCGCCCGGCCGCGCTCCCGGGCCGCCATCAGCTTCGCGGTGTCGGCCCACATCACCGGCATGAGCACCGCGGTCTCCGGCGTCGCGAGGACGCGGAGGCCGGGACGTCCGGCGGTCAGGGCCGGGACGTAGCCGCAGTGGTCGTTGTGGGCGTGGGTGACGATCACCGCCTCCAGCGGGCCGTCGAGCGCCCGCGCGATGTCGCGGGGCGGCGCGGCGGGGTCACCCGGCCGGAGCCCCGCGTCGACCAGGACGCGGGTGCCGCCCGCCTCGACCAGCAGGCAGGACCCGCCGATGTGGTCGTCGCCGCCGAGCGGGACGACCCGCAGACCGGGCTCCGCGGTGACGGCGGCCGGCGGCGGGGCCGGGTCCACGACGGCGCGCAGGACCGCCAGGACCTCCTCGGGGCTCGTGCCGGCGGCGCGGGCGGCGGCCGCCAGGTGCCCGCCCCGGGCCGCGCCCGCCCGTTCGAGGGCGCCGAGGAGGGCGGCGGCGAGCGCCAACGGGTCCCGCCACCTGCGGCGTTCGATCGCGAGGCGCCGGGTGAGGCCGTCCGCCCGCTCCTCCTGCTCGGCGAGGGCCTCGCGGGTCCCGGCGAGGAGCCGGGACGCCTCCCGCGCGTCGCGCCGCGCGTAGTCGAGCCGCCCCTGGGCGGTCCTGAGCCGCGCCTTCAGGCGGTCGATCTTGCGTGCGGCGCGTTCGGCGTCGCGGTGCGCGCGTTCCGCCGTCCGGTCGGGGCCGGGCGTGATCCACGCGAGCCCGGCCCGGACGACGCCGTCGTCGGCGTGCAGCAGGACGGCGGCGAGCGCGCGTGCGTCGTCCCCCGCCCGGATCTCGGCCCCGGCCAGGTGATCGGCGGCGCGGCGGCGCAGCGCGGGGAACCGCGCGAGCGCGGCCAGCAGCATCGGCGTGTGCTCCTTGACGAGCGCGTCCGGGTCGGACGGCAGCCGCCCGGCGGACGGGCGGTCGAGCACCGCGAGCGCGACCGCGCGCAGCACCGGCGCGACCGCGTCCAGCATGAGGGCCGGGCCTGTCGCGGTCATGCGCCCTCCTCCCACCGGGTCGCGCCGGCGAGGACGGGCTCGCACGCCAGCGCGCCGCCCGCGGAGTCGAGGGCGCCGAGCACCCGCAGCGCCTCCACCAGGTCGTGCGTCCCGGCGTAGCCGTGTTCGCGCAGGTCGGGGGGCCTCAGGCCGGGTGTGCCCTCTTCGCCGAAGAGGGCGAGGAGGGCGGCGAGGTCCTCGGCGGTCTCCCGCGCGTCCTCCGCGACGAGCGTCCGCCACGCGGCGGCGAGGCACGGGTCGGCCCGCACACCCGTGTCGTCCAGGAAGGAGCGGGGGCGGTCGCGCACGTGCCGCAGGACGCTCTCCAGCATCTGGTCCCGGTCGCGGCCCGGACCGGCGAGGCCGGTGACGACGCGGCCGACCAGCACCGGCCATCCGCCGGTGCGGCGGACGAGGTCGCGCTGGCCGGCGTCGTCGGGGTAGCCGAGCGCGTCCTCCAGCATCCACTGCCGGATCGCCGGCGGGTCGAAGCGCCGCAGCGGCACCAGCTCCACATCTGCGGCTTCGGTGCAGTGGAGCCAGGCCGCCGCCGACGCCGGGCCGGCGATGAGCACGACGGCGAGGGTCCCCTCGCCGGTCGTGTCGGCGACGGCGTCCCGCGCCTCCGCGAACCGCCGGGCGAACTGGCCGCGGTCGCGCGCCGCGTGCAGGTCGACCACGATCACGTCGTGGCCGGGGTGGCGGCGGGCGCGCAGCACCGCGGCGCCGAACGTCCCGTCCCCCGGCCGGACGGTCCGGATCTCCAGGTCGGGCCGGTCGGACGGCATCGCCTTCAGCGCCGCGACGACCCGTTCGGCGTGCAGGGCCGCCGACCCGGCCACCACGTGGACGAGCCGTCCGGGCCGCAGCAGCCCGGTGATCTGCCCGATGCTGAGCGGTGCGCGCTCGGGGCCGTCGCGGTGCGCCATCCGGTAGGAGTGCGCGTCGAAATGGTCGGGCTCCTCGAAATCGCCCGCGTTCTCCAGCGCGTTCTCGACCTCGCGGACGCCGCCGAGCAGCCGCAGGATGTGCGGGGTGCGCAGCCGGTAGCGGCCCTCGTCCACGCCGAGGACGCCGAGGTTGACGCATTCGGCGAGCAGGCTGCGGAAGTCGTCGCCGCCGCAGTCCTCGAAGCCCTTCCCCCACCAGTACCGGCACTCCTCCCGGAGCTGCTTCACGGTGAGGGTCTCGTCGGCGCCGTCGCCGAGCGCGTGCAGCGCCACGGTGTAGGCGATGACCGTGTACCGCTTGTCGAGGTTCAGCGTCAGCTCGAACCAGCGCTGGAACCCGCGCACCAGCCGGTGGTCGCGCCACACCTCCGCCACGTCCTCGCGGGTGATCTCGTACGGGAGCCGCCGCGGGACCTCCCGCAGCCGCGCGAGGAGCTTCTCCGCGAACAGCTGGACGAGCGCCGGGGCGTTGTTCGCCTCGGCGATCACGCGGGCGGCGAGCGTCTCGGGGAACACGAACCCGAGCGTGGCCAGCGGCCGCACCAGCAGGTCGAACGCGTCCTGCGGCTCCAGCGGGCCGATCGCGACGGGGTCGCCGAGCTGCGCCAGCGGCTGGTTGGGCAGGCTGTGGAAGCGGGCGGTCTGGTGCAGGCCCGCCCACACCACCTTGACCCGGCGGCCGGTGTCCTCCATGAGGGTGCGCAGCGCGGTGACGTCCTCGAACCGGCCGCGGTCGGCGTCCATGTTGAGGAAGCCGTCGGCCTCGTCCAGCAGGATCAGCAGCTGCCGGTTCCCGTCGGCGGCCGCCCACGCGCGCACCGCGTCGATCACCTGCTCGCGCCGCGCCAGCCCCGACCGGACCACCCCCGCCTTCGCGAGCCGGTCGCCGAGCTTGGGCCACAGCGAGAGCGAGCGCACCTTCCCGACCGTCTGGACGTTCAGCAGGATCACCGTGCGGTTCGGGTCGCTCTCCAGGTCCCGTTCGGCCTTGCGCAGCAGCGCCGACTTGCCGAGCTGCCGGCCGCCGAACACGAACGACGGGCCCATCCGGTCGGTGACCTTGCGGATCTGCTCGGACCGCCCGTAGAACATCTCCTCCGGGACGTCGCCCGCCGGAGTGAAGGGGTCGGTGGCGGTGAACGGCGCCATCAGCGCGACCGTGACCGGCCAGTCCTGCGGGCGGCAGGCCAGGTAGGCGACCGCGGCGTCGTCCAGGACCCCGGCGACCGGCACCGGACGGCCCCGGGCGGCGCGGCCGAGGCGCTCGCGGTCGTCCGCCGACAGGACGCCGAAGTACAGCACGAGCACCGTCTCGCCCTCCGGCTGCCCGCCGAGCAGGTCGATGAGCTGCTCGCCGCCGGGGCGTCCCCAGAGCAGCAGGAGCCGCAGCCGCCGCCCGGACGGGCTCTTCTGCGACCCGAACGCGGGCAGCAGCGCCCCGTCCGCGGACCCGACGTGCCGGACGTCGTCGAGCCCGATCCACATCCGGTCCGGGCCCGTGTCGGTGTCGCCCTGCGTGCCCTCCAGCCCGACCATCTTCAGGATCGCGCCGATCAGCGACCGCATGTTGCCGGGGGTCTTCGTCCTGCCGTCCCGGAGGTTCAGCCACTTGCGCAGCCCCTCCCCCGCGACCCGCCTGGACGCCTCGCGCAGCGCCGCGATGTCGATTCCGGCGCCGGTCAGCAGGGCGTCCAGCTCCGGCTCGGCGACGTCCCGGCCGGCGATCAGGGCGTCCTTGAGCTCGTCGATGTAGCCGCTGGTCTCCTGCTTGCGGGCGCGCTTCCCCGTGAGCAGCGACCGGCGGTGGAACGCGTCAGGGAACGCGGGGTAGAACCGGGCGAAGTCGGTGTCCTCCACCTTCTCGGGGAGCTGCTTGCCCGCCTTCAGCTGCGCGAGGAACTCGCGGGCGGTGGTGAGGTCGCCGTCGTCGATGTGCCGTTCGACACGGCGCACGTCCGCCGCGCGGAAGTCCCCCGCCCGTTCGGCGAGCGCGGCGCGCTCGGCGGCCGCGCTCGCCGCGCACCGCTCCTCGATGCGGGCGAGGAGGGCGTCGAGGTCGCGTCCGATCCGGTCGAAGTCGTGGCGGTCGGCGGTGAGGAGCCGCACCGTCTCCTCGGCCTCCCGCTCCTCGCCCTCGGTGAGCAGCCCGTCCCGCCGGGACTTCGCGATCAGGTCGCGGACGTGCTCGACCCGCTCACCGCGGGCGGCGCGGGCCTCCCGGACCAGGTCGTCGCGGCGGACCCGGAGCCGCTCGGCGGCCTCCGGGTCGAGCGCCCGCAGGACGGACACGACCGCCCGCGTGCCCTCGTGGTCGAGCCGCGCGGCCCTCGCCTCGAACACGGCGGCCCAGTCGGGGGGCCCGGCGAGCGCGACGGGCACGAGCGCCTCCGGCTCGACCGCGTCCCGCGGCCGCAGCGTGTGCGGGTCGAGCGGGACCTCGGCGGCCGGGAGCAGATCCCGGTTGAGGACGCGGGCGGCGGGCGGCTCGGTCTCGGCCAGCTCCGCCCCGTCCAGCAGGGCGAACGCGGCGCCGAGCAGGGACCGCGCGGCCTGCGCGGCCGCCTCGCCCGCGGCCTCCCCGGCCGTACCCGCCATCGCGGCGAGCGCCGCGTCGGCCTCCCGGCACCGGCCGCTCACCGTGTCGCGGAGCTGCCGGAGCGGCCCGACCCGCCAGTCGCGGTTCCCGGACGCGCCGTCCCCGCCCTCCTTGGCCGTCTCCTCGGCTCCGTTCGCCTCCTTGACCGCCGCCGCCCACCGCCCGCCGGTGTCGAGGGCGCCCTCGATCCAGGCGTGCAGCTTCGCCCGCGCGCCCGCGATGATCGGCCTGCCCTTCTTGGGGCCGTTGACCCGCTTGTCGGTCTCGTCGATCAGGCGGTCGATCTCCGTCCCGGCGCGCAGCCGGACGATCCGCGCGACCGCCGCGTCCACCCGCGCCGGATCGTCGTCCGCCGCCGGCTCCAGCAGCCTGCGGACCACGCCGTCGTGGAGCAGCAGCGCCTTCCACACCTCGGTGGCGCGGGCCAGCTTGATGGTGCGGTGCGGCGCCTCCTCCAGCAGCCGCGCCGCCTCCCTGGACGCGGCGCGGCGGGCCTCCGCGAGCCCCGCCGCGCCGCGGATCCAGCCGTCCATGCCGGGGCTCAGGTACACCCCGGCCCGCGCCGCCTGCGCGAACGCCTCGCCGCACTCCTTCAGGACGGGATGGCCGGACACGACGACGTTCAGCGCGTCCACCAGCCGCGTCGCCTCCGGATACACCAGTCCGGCGCGGATCGCGGCGGCCCACGCCAGCACCCCGCCGGCCGGGTCGTCGGCGAGCGCCTTGGCGTCGAGGTCCCGGGAGGCGGCGGCGAACTCGGCCGACAGCGGCCCGGCGAACACCGCCATCTCCGCCGCGAGCGCCGCGCACCACCGCGCGTTCACCTCGGCGTCCGGGCAGCCCGCCGTCCGCCGCAGCCATCCGGCGAGCCCGAACCGTCCCGCTCGCAGCGCGGCGACCTCCGCCTCGGCCAGCCCGGGTGCTTGGGCCGCCCCGGGCTGGGCGGGCTCTGGAGCCGGAGCCTCCTCGACGGGGACCTGCGGCTCGGCCGGCTCGACGCGGTTGCGCTCCAGGGCCGTCCGGACCGGGGCTTGGACGGGCGGGGGCTCGCTCTCGCCAGGGAGTTCATCAGGGACCGCTTGCTCGATGAAGGCATCGAGTTCGGAGAACTCGGACTCGTCCGAAGGCGGCGGCGGAGGGTCGTCACCGGTGGTCTCGTCCGGGACGGTCTCGTCCGGCGGCGCCTCCCGGGGAGCGGGCACCTTGACCGCTTCAGGCTCCGCGACCTCGGCGGGGGCGTCGTCCTCACCGTCTTCGGGGCCTTCGGCGTCGGCGGCGTCGGCGGCGTCGGCGATCGCGAGTTGCCCGAGCAGGGCCATGTCGATGAGCCGGTGCCACGTCGCCGGCAGCTCCGTGCGCGCCCGCTCGGCCAGTTCGGGGGCGCGCAACGGCGGCTCCTCCCGGCAGGCCTCGATGAGCTCGGCGAGGACGGCCAGATCCTCGCCCGACCCGCTCACCCCGCCCCCCTCGCCCGCTTTGCCCGCTTCACCCGCGGCCTGGCGGACCTCCTCCAGCAGCCCCGCCACGACCTCCGGGCCCTCGATGCGCCGCAGCGCGCGGACCCGGTCGTCCTTCCGGCTCGCCTCCACCGCGGCCTGGACCGCCGCCGCGAGCGCGGGCAGCTCGGCGGGCCGCTCCCCCGGGATCAGGGCGTCGATCCGCGTCCGGAGCCCGTCGAAGTCGGCCACGGCCCGCTGGACGAGCGCCAGGTCGGCGTCCTCGGGCCGGTGCCCGGCGCGCAGCCGTCCGGCGACGCGTTCGCTCGCGTCGGCCGCGTCCTGGAAGCGTTCGCGCAGCTCGTCGAGCTCACCGGCGAGCCGCTCGGGGCCTGAAGGCCCCTCCCCCGGCCCCCGGCCCGCGAGCTCCTTCACCTCACGCAGGCAGGCGGGCCGGACGGGCAGCTCCGGATGCCGCTCCCTGACCGACTCCCACATGGCACGCGCTCCGGGCGCCCGTTCGTCAGGCTCGGCCGCCAGCAGGCCGAGCGCCACCGCCGCGAGCGGACGATCGTCCTGGACGACGCGCACCAACCCCCACCGCACGATCGCCTCGGGAGCGTCCCAGCCCAGCAGGACCCGCAGCCCGGGTGCCCGCTCCAGCACCCCCGCGGCCGTGGACGCGCCGAGCAGCTTCAGGCAGTCGTCCGCCTCCAGGCCGTCAATGTTCCGGAACCCGTGCACGTACACGCCACCGATGAGGAACCGCAGATCGTGCCGCCGCTTGGGCTCCCCGTGCCGCATGGTGCGCAGTACCAGGTCGGCCGCCGCCGGAGACGTCTTCTTCTTGCCGCCGAGGCGGACGACGTCCAGGACGGCCCGCACCAGCTCGGGCGGGCTGAGCCGCAGGAATTCCCGCACGTCGGCGGCGGACACCGCGGCCAATGCCGCGTCCTCCAGCTCCGCCAGGCCGTCCAGTTCCCCAAGAGACCCGAACGGCGCGGCCCCTTCATGACACCCTTCACATCGAGAGCCGTGCCCCATCCCGACCGACCCCGCCCTCTCTCACCGCCTCCGCGCCCCGTCCCGAGGCGCCCGGTGACGCGAGGATAACGCAGAGTCAAAGTCATCTCCATCAATACGCAAAGATGATGTTGATCGAGTTCACATCATGGCTATGCCGTGCTCGCTTCCGTCCCTCCGGACGTTGTCAGTCGCAGCGGGCGGTCATGCCGCCGTCCACGACGAGTTCGGTTCCGGTGATGAAGCGGGCCTCGTCGGAGGCCAGGAACAGGGCCGCGTAGGCGGTGTCGCGGCCGTCGCCCATGAAGCCGAGCGGGATGCGGCTCTGGCGCTGCCTGAGCAGTTCCTCGACGTCGCCGGCGGCGCGCTGTCCCGCGAGGCGCGCCTCGACCAAGGGCGTGTGGAGCTGGCCGGGGACGACGGTGTTCACGCGGATGCCGTCCCCCGCGTACTGGACGGCGGTGACGCGCGACAGCTGGACGACGCCCGCCTTCGCCGCCGCGTAGGCGACCTGGGGCGAGCCGGTGTAGCGGATCCCGGACGTGGACGCGACGTTGACGATGGCTCCGGAACGCTGCTCGCGCATGACGGGGATGACGTGCCTGCAGGCGAGGTAGGCGGACTTGAGGTTGACGTCGAGCTGGTCGTCCCAGGTGCCCTCGTCGAGTTCGGCTGGTCCGCCGGGACGGGACCCGCCGACGTTGTTGACCAGGACGTCCACCCGGCCGAAGGACGCGCGGCACGCGTCCGCCATCGCGCGGACGGCGGCGCCGTCGGTGACGTCGCACTCGTGCGGCTCGGCCTCTCCCCCGGCCTCGCGGATCAGGTCCATCGTGCGCCCGAGCGCCCGGGCGTCCTTGTCGGCGGCGAGCACCCGGGCGCCCTCGGCGGCGAAGATCACCGCGGTGGCGCGGCCGTTGCCCCAGCCGGGGCCGGCGCTGCCGGCGCCGGTGACGATGGCGGCCTTGCCGCTCAGCCGTCCGCTCACGCCTCTTCCTCCGGCCGTCCGGTTTCCTCCGGCCGTCCGGTCACGCCTTTCCTCCGGCGGTGGCCGGGACCGGGTCGGTGGGCGCCGGGTCGTCGGCGGGGACGCCGCCCGCGAGGACCAGCCTGGCGCGGTCGCGGTCGAAGACGCCCTCCCATTTGCTGACGACGATGCTGGCCAGCATCTGCCCGCACAGGCTCACGATGCCGCGCATCATGGACAGGAACCGGTCGACGCCGAAGATGAGCATGATCCCGGCGATGGGGATGACGCCGGTGGTGGAGAGGCTGGCGGCGAGCAGGACGAATCCGGCGCCCGCGATGCCCGCGCCGCCCTTCGAGGTGATCAGGAAGACGGCGAGCAGGCCGAGCTGCTGCCAGACCGACATGCTGATGTCGAACGCCTGCGCGATGTAGAGGCCGGCGAACCCCATGTAGAGGCAGACGCCGTCGGAGTTGAACGCGTACCCGGACGGGACGACCAGCCCGACGATGGGCCGCGGGCAGCCGAGCCGCTCCAGCTTCTCGATCAGCTGCGGCATGACCGCCTCGTAGTTGGCGGTGCCGAGGGTGATGAGCAGCTCGTCCTTGAAGTAGCGGTAGAGCGGGATGATGCGGATGCCGCACAGCCTGGCGACCACGCCGAGGACGACCAGGCAGAACACGATGCCCGTGGCCCAGAACAGGCCGACGAAGGTGCCGAGGCTGGTCAGCGTCTTGGTGCCGAACTTGCCGGTGGTGTAGGCCATCGCGCCGAACGCGCCGACCGGGGCCAGGTACATGATCAGCCGGACGATCCCGAACACGGCCTCGCCGACCCGCTCCACGCCGCGCGCGATCGGGGCGCCGCGCTCGCCCATCATCTTGAGGGCGATGGCGAACAGCACCGACACCAGCAGGATCTGCAGGACGTTGCCGTCCACGAAGGCGCTGACCACGCTCTCCGGGATGATGTTGACCAGGAAGTCGTACCAGTGCTGGTGCTCGCCCTCGGCGGCGTACTCGCCCGCCTTGCCGGTGAGCTTGATCGCGTCCGGGTCGGCGTGGACGCCGTCGCCCGGGCGCAGCACGTCCATCACCACCAGGCCCATGATCAGCGCGATCGTGGTGATGATCTCGAAGTAGACGAGCGCCTTGACGCCGACGCGGCCCATACCGGCGAGCGCGCCGGCCGAGGCGATCCCGGTCACGATCGTGCAGAAGATCACCGGGCCGACGAGCATCCGGATCAGCGAGATGAAGCCGTCGCCGAGCGGCTGCATCGCCGCGCCGGTGTCCGGTGCGACGAGCCCGAGCAGCGCCCCGAGCGCGAGCGCGATCAGCACCGTCAGCCAGAGTTTCGTGGTGAAGGCGGCCCGCAGAGCGGACGTGGCACTGGACATCGGTCACCTCTGTTCGTCTGTCGCACAGATGTACGCCGGTTAGAGAGCGAGTGTGACCGACACGCCAATCCCGGTCAAGAGCCAAGCAGGTCAAGACTTTGAACCCACGTCTGAGCGCACCGGGGCGGGGGC
>NZ_VCKW01000203.1 GCF_005889715.1 Actinomadura soli | reverse complement strand
CAGAAGACGGCATACGAGTTGTCTTAGGGTCTCGTGGGCTCGGAGATGTGTATAATAGACAGAGCCTGAGCAGGCTGATCCCCCTCTCAAGGGCCTCGGCCCGGGCATGGTCCAACAGCGCTTGCCCCACGCCGAGCCCGGCGCACCGCCGATCGATGACGAGGGCCGACAGGAAAAGCTCCGGCTCCTCGACGGCGGGGATGAATTGAGGAGCGGGCCCAAGCCACATGGCCCCGACCACATCGCCCTCGTTCTCCGCGACACGCATCCCGCCCGACCGGGCGAAGCGCCGAACCCGCTCGGTGAGCTCCGGCTTTTCCGACCAGAGCTCCGTCCCCCACTGCCCCGACCGGCCGGAGGCGACCAGCCATTCGACCGCCTGGTCGTAGAGCACCAGAACGGCCGGAACGTCCTCCATGCTTCCCACCCGAATACGCACCCGCTGCCTCCGCCATCGCCGTGATCGGGGCCTCTCCACCCAAACGTTAGCGGGACTCACAAACCCTGACTATGAACACGATCACACCCATCACAACCCCGGCAGGAGGTTGGTGGTGGTGGTTTTTACGGCGTGGAGTAGTTCGTGGGCGGTGGGGACGTCTTCGGGGTCCGCGAGCCACTGTGCTGCCAGGCCGACGAGCAGCGCCTGATAGTACGCGCCGATCACTTCCGCCTGCCGCGGCTCGAATGACTTCACGTCGACGCCGAACAGGTCGGCCAGGCCCAGGCGGGCCTGGCGGTTGGTGCCGGCGAAGGCGCGGCGGAGGTCCGGCGTCCGTTCGATGTGGGCGAGGACTTCGAACTGGAGCGCCCAGAGCGGCCTGGTCGCGGCGAAGGACTCGATCACCCTGGTCCAGGTCGCCTCGAAGCGCTCGGCCGTACCGGCGCCGGGGTCGGCCGCGGCGGCGAGGGCCGCGGCCACCTCCTCGCCCCAGTCCTCGATCGCGCCGCGGACGGCCTCGTTCAGCAGGACCTCCTTTGAGCCGAAGTGGTAGCCGATGGCGGCGAGGCTGACACCCGAGGCGTTCGCGATGTCGCGCTCACGGTCGTCGAGCGCATGGGCCTGCTGGACGAGATCCGCCGGATGCGAACCGATGTGCGGAGCGGAACGGTGGTCAACGCCGCCGGCAAGCGCGTGGCGAGCATGGACGGGGACACCTTCGGCGGCCGGACGCACGGTGACGCCGAGATCCTCCGCGGCGACCTGCACCGGCTGCTGTACGAGCGGACCGGGAGCGACGTCGAATACCTCTTCGGGGATTCCATTGCCGCGCTGAAGGAGACGTCTGAAGGGGTCGAGGTCGTCCTGTCCGGTGGCGCGACCCGGACGTTCGACCCGGTGGTGGGAGCCGACGGCCTGCACTCGGTCACCCGGTCGCTGGTCTTCGGCCCGGAGGAGGAGTTCGTCCGCGACCTCGGCCACCGCATATCGATCTTCAGCGTCCCCGACCATCTCGGACTCGACCGCGAGGAGGTCACCTACGTCGGCCCGGGCAGGACGGCGCTCATGTACAGCACCTCGGGCGAGGACGCCGCCAAGGCGATGTTCCTCTTCAGCACCCAAGGGGCGACCGACGCGCCGCGCGACCCCGCCGCGCAGAAGCAGGCCCTGGCCGCTGCGTACGCGGGTGAGGGCTGGGAGGTCCCCCGGCTCCTGGAGGGGATGGGCCGGGCCCCCGACTTCTACTGCGACTCGATCAGCCAGGTCCAGATGCAGCGCTGGTCCGAGGGACGGGTCGTCCTGCTCGGCGACGCCGCGTACTGCGCCTCCCCCGCGTCCGGCCAGGGCACGAGCCTGGCCCTGGTCGGCGCCTACGTCCTGGCGGGCGAGCTGGCCGCGGCCGGCGGCGACCACCGGACCGGCTTCGGCGCGTACGAGCGGGAGATGCGGCCGTTCGCCGAGACGAACCAGAAGCTCGGCCCGGCCAACATCAAGCGGATGGTGATGCGGACCAAAGGCCAGGTCCGCATGTCGATGGCGATGCTCGGGCTGCTGTCCCGCATGCCCGGCAAGGATCGGATCATGGCGAAGGCCATCGCGCCGATCCACAAGGCCGCGAACGCGATCACGCTCAAGTCCTACTAGAACCCCGCGTAGTGTCCTCGTGAGCTGGGACGGAGCAGAACGACTGCGCGCGACCTCGGCATTCGGGGACTGGCCGGTGCCGGGCAGTCCCCGACGTGGTGAACTCGGCGACCGCCGTCCGCTGACGCGCTTCGAGCCGGGGCGTGCCGGCCACGGGCGCCACGCATCATGTGGCCGGTGGCAGCGAGGACCTCTTCGTCGAGGTGCGTTCGGCCGGTCCGGGTCGTGCTCTGGGCTTCAGGGGCGGGTCAGGTAGTCGGTCAGCGCGGGGGCCAGGACGTCGGCGGCGACGATGTGTCCCTGGTCGGGGAGGACCAGGTGGCGTCCGTTCGGCATGGCGGCGGCGAGCTGTTCGCCCGTCTCGATCATCCAGGGGTGGCTGGCGCCGCCGCACAGCACGAGCGTGGGGACGGCCACCTCGCGCGCCTGCTCGATCGGCGTGCGTCCGCCCCGGCTCGCCTCGCTCACCACTTCGAAGGGGTCGATGGGCAGGGTGCGGGCGTTCGCCTGGGTTCCGGGATTCTGGCTCATGAAGTCGATGAGCTGCTGCGGCATCCCCGTGGGCGCCAGGAAGGCCGCGATCGCGTCGGCCGGACGATCCTGTGCCAGGAGTTCCTTGATGCGCTGGAGCAGTGCCTGCGACTCTTCGCGTTCCTCTTGGTCTTCCTGGAGGTAGAAGGGCGGCTCATGGAGGACGAGTTCGGTGATGGGCAGGCCGGCCGCCGCCGCGTGCAGTGCGAGGGCCGCCCCGGACGAGTGGCCGTACACCGCCGCCTCCCCGCCGGCCTCGGCGATGAGGGCGCCCAGGTCCTCGATCTCCTGCTGGACGGTGTCCGGGGCGGTGCCGCCGCTCTCCCCCCGGCCGCGGCGGTCATAGCCGATCACGGTGAAGTGCCGTCCCAGCTCCGTGGCGAGCAGGCTGGTCGCCAGGCGGTCGCACAGGGCCCCGGCCACCAGGACGACGGGCGGGCCCTCGCCGGTCCGCTCGAACGCGATGGCGGTTCCGTCGGCTGAGATCACTGTGCTCATGGTCGTCCTCTCATGATCGGTCGGCCAGGGTATCGGTGCGGCGGAAACGGCTCGGGCCCCGCTCCATCGCGGAGCGGGGCCCGGACAGGGGTCGGGCGGGTCAGGCCAGGCCGGACTTCTTCAGCCACTCCTCGGCGACCTTTTCCTGGTCGTCCTTGTCGATGGCGATGCGCTTCATCATGTCCAGGAGGTCCTGGGTGGTGAGCTTGGCGGAGACGGCGTTGAGGGCCGCCCGCGCCGTGTCGTTCACCGACTTCTTGTGCACCAGCGGCGTCACGTTCTGGGCGCTGAAGACGTTCTCCGGGTCTTCGAGGACGACCAGCTTGTTCTGCTCGATGGTGGGGTCGGTGGTGAAGAGGTCGGCGGCCTGGATCTTGTTCTCGGTGAGGAGTTTCACCAGGGTCGCCTGGGCGCCGGCGTCGAACGGCTGGAACTTCTTGAACTCGAGGCCGTAGGCGCTCTTGAGGCCGACGAGCCCCTGCTGCCGCGTCTTGAACTCGGACGGACCGGCGATGGTGAGCTCCTTCGCGACCGGCTTCAGGTCGGCGATGGACTTGAGGTTGTACTTCGCGGCGGTCTGCGGGTTGACGGTGACGGAGTCCTTGTCCTCGGCCTGGGCGGAGTTCAGGATCTCGACCTCGGCGGGCAGCTTGGCCCTGAGCGCCGCGTTGATCTCCTCGGTGGTCGCGGCGGTGCTGCTCTTGTCGACGGACGTGGTCAGCAACGCGCCGTTGTACTCGGGCATGACGCTGATGCCGCCCTTGACGACCTGGTCGTAGTAGACCTCGCGGGCGCCGATGTTGAACTTGCGGGTGATCTTGATGCCCTTCGCCTCAAGGGCCTGCGCGTACAGCTCGCCGAGCAGGTTGCTCTCGGGGAAGTTGGCGCCGCCGACGGTGACGGTCCCGCTGTCGCCGCCGCCGGCGAGCGGGTTGTCGTCGCCGGAGTCTCCGCCGCCGCAGGCGGACAGGGCCAGGGCGGCCACCACGCCGACGACCGCGCCACGGATGAGTTTCTTCATTGTTCTGTTCCTTCGGTCAGGATGAACGGGCGGAGCCGAGCAGGCCCGGCGAGATGATGAGGCGGCGCAGGCCCGCGAAGATCAGCTGGACGATCAGCGCGAGCAGCACCACCAGGACGGTGCCCCCGACGACGAGCTGGTAGTCGTTGCGGGCCAGGCCGTCGATGATGTAGCGGCCGAGGCCGCCGAAGCCCGGGTAGGCGGCGATCGTCGCGGTGGCGACGACCTGGATCGCCGACGTCCGCAGCCCGAGCAGGATCAGCGGCAGCGCGATCGGCAGCTCGGCCCGCCACAGCACGCCCCAGCCGGTCATGCCCATGCCGCGGGCGGCGTCCTTGGCGTCGGGGTCGACGGCCCGGACGCCCTCGAAGGTGTTGACGAGGATGGGCGGGACGGCGAGCGCGACCAGCGCGACCAGGACCGGGATGATGCTGTACTCGATGACGACGACGAACAGCACCAGCCCGAACGTGGGGATCGCGCGGGCGATGTTGGCGATGCTGATGGCGAGGAACCCGCCGCGTCCGGTGTGGCCGACGACCAGGCCGAGCGCCAGCCCGATCACGGCGGCGCAGAGCAGCGACACCCCGCTGTAGTAGAGGTGCTGGAGGAGGCGGTGCGGGATCCCGTCGGCGCCGTGCCATTGGGAGGACGCGGTCAGCCACGTCCAGAACAGGTCGATCTGGTTCCAGAGGTCGTTCACGACGCCGCCTTCCCGCGCGCCCGCGCCCACGGGGTGAGCAGCCGCTGGACGGTGACCAGGATCGCGTCGGTGACGAGCGCCAGCAGCACGATCAGGACGGTCGCGGCGACGATCTGCGTCTGGAACTGGAGCTGGTAGCCGCGGATGATGTCGTAGCCGAGCCCGCCCTGGCCGATCAGCTGCCCGACGGCGACGAGGCTGATCGACGACACCGCGGCGACCCGCGTCCCGGCGATGACGATGGGCACGGCGATCGGCAGCTCGACCTGCATGAGGCGGCGCAGCGTGCCGAATCCCATGGCGATGGCGGCCTGCCGCACCGGTTCGGACACCGACGCCAGCCCGTCCACCACGTTCGGGATGAGCACCGACAGGCTGTACAGGGTCAGCGGGATCATGACCGTGGACGCGGTGAGCCCCGTGTACTGGATGAAGATCATGAACAGGGCGAGGGACGGGACCGCGTACAGGACGTTCGCGATGGTCAGCGCCGGCGGGTAGAGCCAGCCCCAGCGGCGGCACAGCACGCCGAGCGGCAGCGAGATGAGCAGCCCGAACAGCACCGGCAGCAGCGCCAGCCTGAGATGGATGAGCGCGTGCTCGGTGAGCGTGTCCCGGTGGTCGGCGATCCAGGACCAGTCGATGTCCATCAGCCGGCGCCTCCGCCGTCGCCGCGGGCATCGTCGCCCTCCGCGGCAACGGTGTCGTGGGTGCCGTCGCCGTGGGTGGGGACGGCGAGCAGGTCGGTCCCGGCGGCCGTGCCGATCACCGCGCCCGCCTCGTCGACGCCGACCGCGAGCCCGGCCGGCGACAGGACCGCCGCGTCCAGCGCGACGCGCACGGAGTCGGCGCCGACGCGGAACGTGGCGCCGACCGGTGCGAGCGGCGCCGTCGACAGCGCGCCGGCGACCTGGGCCGGACGGGTCCAGCCCAGCGGGCGGCGGCCCTCGTCGACGACGAGCACCCAGTCGAGGCCGGCGGCGTCGGCGGCGTCGGCGGTCGCGGGACGGACGGCGTCGTCGCTCAGCCGCAGGTCGCTCGTCCCGGCGAAGGACAGGGTGCGGATGCCGCGGTTCTGGCCGATGAAACCGGCGACGAAGTCGTCGGCGGGGTGGGCGAGGAGGTTCTCGGGGCTGTCGACCTGGACGAGCTTCCCCCCGGTCTGGAACACGGCGATCTTGTCGCCGAGCTTGATCGCCTCGTCGATGTCGTGGGTGACGAACACGATCGTCTTGTGCAGCTCGTCCTGGAGGCGGAGGAACTCGTCCTGCAGCTCGGCGCGGACGACGGGGTCGACGGCGCTGAACGGCTCGTCCATCAGCATGATCGGCGGGTCGGCGGCGAGGGCGCGGGCGACGCCGACGCGCTGCTGCTGGCCGCCGGACATCTGGAACGGGTACCGCTTGGCCATCGAGCGCTCGAGCCCGACCCGCTCCATCAGCTCCAGCGCCCGCTCCCGCGCCTTCTTCTTGTTCCAGCGCAGCAGGTACGGGACGGTGGCGATGTTGTCCTCGATGGTGCGGTGCGGGAACAGCCCGGCGTGCTGGATGACGTAGCCGATGCCGCGGCGCAGCTCGGCGGGCCGCTGCTCGCGGACGTCCTGCCCGTCGATGAGGACGCGTCCGGACGTGGGCTCCACCATCCGGTTGATGGTGCGCAGCGCCGTGGTCTTGCCGCCGCCGGACGTGCCGACGAACACGGTGATGCGCCCGTCGGGGCAGTCGAGGCTGACATCGTCGAGCGCGACGGTGCCGCCCGGGTAGCGCTTGGTGACGCCCTCAAAGGTGATCAACGATTCACTCCTCGCAGGGCGCCCTCGACGCCGATCTTCGACTCCGGCCTCTGCCTGCCGCAACTCACTTCTACCCAACCGTAACCAATGGGTACGGTCACCTTGTTGTCCCGGTGTGTCCGGAACTTCAGATCTTGAGCATAACGACCTGGAATGCAGGGAAAGTAGCGGTGCGCCGTGGAGGACAGCCGAATCGTTATCGACGGGACGGCGCTGACCTGTGCGCAGGTGGTGCGCGCGGCCCGCGAGGATGTGACGGTCGCCATAGCGCCGGACGGCGCCGACCGGGCCCGGGCGGCCTGGCGGACGGCCGCCGAGGTCGCCGCGTCGCAGCCGGTGTACGGGCGGACGACCGGGGTCGGCGCGAACCGCACCGTCGACGTGGAGTGGGAGGACTCCGACGCCCACGGCCTGCGGCTGCTGCGCAGCCACGCGGCGGGCGCGGGGCCGCTGGTCGCGCCGGAGATCGTCCGGGCGATGCTGACGGTCCGGCTGAACCAGATCGCGGCGGGCGGCTCAGGCGTCGAACCGGGGGTGCTGCGGGCGCTGGCGGACGTCCTCAACCTGGGCCTCCTTCCTCCGGTGCCGGTGTACGGCGCGATCGGGACGGGCGACCTGACCGCGCTGGCCTCGACGGCGCTGTGCCTGCTGGGCGAGCGGCCCTGGCGGCCGGGGCCGGACGGCGCGGCCGAGCGCGGCCCGGGCTACCGGCTGCGGTCGGCCGACGCGCTGGCGTTCATCAGCTCGAACGCGGCGACGCTCGGCGAGGCGGCGCTCGCGGTGGCGGACCTGCGGGAGATGCTGAGCGCGTCGACGGTCGTCGCGGCGCTGTCGCACTTCGCCGTCCGGGGGTCGGGGGAGCCGTACGCGCAGGCCGTGCAGGACGCGTGCCCGCACCCCGGCCAGCAGGACGTCGCGGCGGCGATGCGGACGCTGCTCGCCTTCGACCAGCCCGCCCCGATGCGGATCCAGGACCCGTACGGCTACCGGGCGTTCCCGCAGGTGCACGGCCCCGCGCTGGAGGCGGCCGCCCACGCCGAGCGGGTGGTGACCCGCGAGATCAACGCCGCCGCGGAGAACCCGCTCGTGGACGTCACCGGCCGGACGGTCTGGCACAACGGCAACTTCCACACCGCCTACGTCGGTCTCGCGCTCGACTCGGCCCGCGCCGCGCTGTTCCAGACGATGGCGCTGGCCGCCGCCCGGCTCGGGACGCTCGCGGAGCCGTCCTTCACCGGCCTCGCCCCCTTTCTGGGCGCGACGGAGGCGTCGTCCGGGATCATGATCTTGGAGTATGTGGCGCACTCGTGTCTCGCGGACGTCCGCCGCCTCGCGACCCCGGCGGCGCTCGGCAGCGCGGTGCTGTCGCGCGGCGTCGAAGAACACGCGGGCTTCTCGACGCAGTCGGCCCGCGCGACGACCGACGCGGTCGCCGCCTACCGGCTCGGGCTCGGCTGCGAGCTGGTCGCCGCGGTGCGGGCGCTGCGGATGCAGGGCCGCGCGCCGTCGGGCGGGCCGCTCAGGTCGGCGCTCGACCTGGCGGCCGGCGTCCTCGACCCGGGCGTGGAGGACCGGCCGCTGGACGCCGACATCGCCGCCGCCGCGGACCTGCTTCCCCGCCTGGCCCGGCCGCACCCGTGACCCCTAGCCGGGCCGGTCACCCGGCCGCTCGCCGGTCGAGGTGCGGACGCGCAGGGACGGCTCACGGACGACCCGGCGCTTGCGCGGCTTGCCGTCGATGACGTCCACGACGAGCCGGACGGCGGAGTGCACGATGCCGTCGATGTCCCAGTCGACGGTGGTGAGCGGCGGCGTGAGCAGCGCGGACATCGGATGGTTGTCGTACCCGCAGACCGCGACGTCGCCGGGGACGGCGAGGCCCAACTCGCGGGTGGCGGCGTAGACGCCGTAGGCGATCGAGTCGGCGAAGCAGAACACCGCGGACGGGCGGTCGGCGCCGCCGAGCACCCGCGTGGCGACCTCGGTGGAGGCGGCGAGCGACTGCGGCACGACGACCACGTCGACCCGCAGGCCCAGCCGTTCGGCCTCGGCGTTCACGTGCACGTCGGCGGGACGGTCGGGGGTACTGGCGCCGGTCGGGGTGAACACGGTGACCCGCTGGTGCCCGAGGCCGCGCAGGTGCTCCAGCGCGAGCGTGACGCCGCGCCGGTTGTCGAACACGACCTCGCCCTGCGCCTGGCCGCCGTGCAGCGCGTCGCCGATGGACACCACCGGGATCGTCCCGGCTAGCTCGCTCCACAGCGCGGCGGACGGGTCGAGCGGCTGGACGATCAGGCCGTCCACCCGCTGGTCGCGCAGCCGCCGGGCGAGCGCCAGCTCCCGCTCGGGATCGCCGCCCGCGTCCACGATGAGGGCGTAGCGGTCGCGGGCCAGCAGCGCCCGGCCGATGCCGACCGCGAGGGACTGCTGCCAGTAGTCCTCCAGCGAGCCGCACAGCAGCCCGACCTGGTCGGTGCGGCCCCTGGCCAGCGCCCGCGCGATCGGGTGGGCCTCGTAGCCGAGCGCGTCCGCCGCCGCGCGGACCCGCTCCTGCGTCTCCTCCGACGTCTGGATCCCGCGCAGCGCGTACGACACGGCCGCGGGCGACAACCCCGTCGCCTGAGCCACTTCCCGGATGGTCGCGCGCTTGCGCTTCTCCGACACCCACCCAACCCTAGGTGCCGCCACCGACAGAACCACGGACCGCACTTGACCGGATAGTGCCTGAACCGCTTCACTGAAACGGTTAACTGATACGGTTCAGTACCCGTGTCCAGCCCGTTCGCCACACGCACATCGCATCCGGAGGAACGGGCACCGACAAGTGATCGGAGAGGAGCGAACCCGTGTCGTCCGAGGTCCTGTCCCGCCCCGCCGGCTTCGAGCGCCTGCCCGGCCGTCCGCTCGACAAGCGCGAGCTGCGCGTGCTGGTCGACGACCTGGCGGAGCGGCCCGGGCTGTGGCGGCAGCACGTCGCCTTCCCGGGCGGGCGGCGCCACTACGCCTCGCTCTACCGGGACGAGCACGTGGACGTCTGGCTCCTGTGCTGGACGCCGGAGAACGACACCGGCTGGCACGACCACGACGTCTCGTCGGGCGCCGTCCGCGTCGTCGCCGGGACGATCGAGGAGAACAACCCGCGGATCGGCGGGGACCCCAAGCGCACGGTGGTCGGCGAGGGGCAGTCGTTCTGCTTCGGCCCCGACCACATTCACCGGCTGACCGGCGTGGACGACACCAGCGTCTCGATCCACGCCTATTCGCCGCCGCTGAGCCGTCTCGGCCAGTACTCCATCGACGAGTCGGGCGTGATGCGCCGCCTGACGGTCGGCTACATGGAGGAGTTGCGGCCGCCGGAGGATCCGTCCTGACGAGCCCCGGACGGAACCTCCGGTGGGCCCGACCGGGGGAGACGAGCCCACCGGAGGCGGTGCGCCCGGCCGAAGCCCGCTCACATCGGCCGGACGCCCACATCTCCTTAAGCGCACGCCCCCACCGGTGTGTCACACCCCCGACCTCAGGCGGATCCAATGGTCGTAGGCCCGTCCTACTGCACCTTCATCTCTGCACCGCATCAGCCGGGGTGCGATCGCGAGGCTCACTGCCGTTGAGGCCATCGCCGCCGCGTCCACCCCGATCGCCATGACCGGCCAACCTGGTCATGGGAGAGGGCGCGGACCCCCGGACCGGTTCCAGTGCCGCGTGCAAGCGGGCCCGCATCCACGCGGCGCCCGGACGTTCGACGAGCCGGTGCACGGCATAGGCGGCCAGCAAGGACGCGCCCACGACCACCGCGAGCGCCGCCCACCTGTTGAGCTCTGGATAGATCGCGTCCAGCAAGGGAAGCGCCAGCTGCGAATGGACGAGGTACAGCGGATACGTGAGCGCCCCAAGGACGGTCAGCCCGCGCCACCGCAGCCATCGCAGCCGGCCCGTCGCGACAAGGGCCATCACGACGAAGATGCCGGTGATGACGGCGCTGACCACGACCTCGTCCGCGCCCCGGAACGCGTTCTCCGCGCGCCAGGCGCCCCACCGCAGCGCCAGCAGGTACGAGGCCGCGACGTATCCCCAGAGGAGGAGCGTCGGCCCGAACCTGTGGATCAGGAAGAACGCCATGCCCGCGATGAAGTACGGGCTCCACGTCGGCACCAGCACCACCTGGAGGAGCTCGTGGCGGGCCTCGTCCGCGAACAGTCCGCCGAACATCCAGACCGCCATGAAGACGAGGCAGGAGCGGTAGGTGATGCCGACGGCCGCGAGGACCGCGGCGAGGACGTAGAAGTGGAGTTCGACCCAGAGCGTCCAGTAGACGGAGTCCACGTTCTTCAGGCCGAGCCCGCCCTGCAGCATCGTCAGGTTCGGCAGGACCAGCCCGGGGACGCCGTTCCCCTGCCGAAAGACCCCGTAGATGGTGGCACCGAGCAGGACGCTCACCCAGTACGCGGGCATCAGCCGGACGAGCCGCGATATCCCGAACTCCCCCGGCCCGCGCCCCCACGCGCTCATCAGGATCACGAAACCGCTGATGACGAAGAACAGGTCCACGCCGAGGTAGCCGAACCGGGCGATTGGCGCGAGTTCCGGGAACACCTCGCGCGCCGGCTCCGGCCACGCACCACCGCCCCAGAAGCCGGTGAAATGGAACAGCACCACGGCCAGTGCGGCCAGGAAGCGCAGGAGGTCGAGTTCGCGGAGCCGTTCCGGTCGGGTCACCGCGGAACCCTTTCGGCGTAAGGTTTCCCGCCCCGAGCCGGAAGGTGAACGGCGGATGTAGGCGAGGCCGCGATTCCCCTTTGCAGGCCCGCGGCGCCGGCCCGCCACGCCGTGGCCGGACCGGCCCCTTTTCGCGCGCCGCATCAGTAGGATGCGGTGCAACCTCCGAGATTTTGATGCTCCCCCGGACGACTGATGTTCTTTGACAATCCGCTGGGCTTGGAAAAATCGTCCTGGACGATGGGTGGTCCTCGATGACATCTCGCCGCGCCCGACGCGGCGCGGCGACTCTCGTGCTGTGCCTGAGCTTGGCCGCGGCCTTGTCCGCGTCGGGCTGTTCCGTGTTCCGGGGTTCGGTGCACCGGCAGGCGGTGGCGGACGGCCCCGGGCAGGGTGACGGGCAGAAGCCCGCGAAAAGCCCGTCCGTGGTGATGTTCCTCGGCGACAGCTACACGGTCGGCGACCGGAGCACCGAGCCGGAGGAGACGTTCGCGTCCGCGGCGGCGCGGCTGCTGGGCTGGCAGGTCGTCGTCGGCGGCCGCGCGGGCGCCGGGTTCGTCAAGACGAGCGCCGGCGCCGCCTACCTCGGCCTGTTCGAGAGCCAGCTCGGCTGGCGCCCGGCGCCCGACATGCTGATCGTGTCCGGCGGCCACAACGACTGGCGCGTCCCGGCGCCGCAGGTCGCGGCGGCGGCGCATCAGCTGATCGAGCGGGCCGGGCAGCGCTGGCCCGGCACGCACGTCGTGCTGATGGGCCCGCTGTGGGGCTCGGAGGTGCCGGTGCCGGGCGCGGTCGCCGTCCGCGACGCGCTGCGGAACCTCGCCGCGCAGCTCGGCGTCCCGTTCGTCGACCCCATCGGCGAGCGCTGGATCACCGGCGACCGGACGGCGGGCACGGGCAACGCCCTCCAGTACATCAAGCGCGACCGCACCCATCCGAACCCGGCGGGCCACCGCTACGTGGCGACCCGCCTGGTCTCGGACCTGACGCGGCTCGGCCTCGACCGCCCCGCCCGCAAGTCCTAGCCGGGGGTGGGGCGGGCCAGAGTCAGGGAGAAGTCGCCCGCGGCGTCCGTCCAGAACTCGGCGAGTTCCATTCCGGCCGCGGCGAGTTCCGCTTCGAGGCGCTCGCGCCGGAACTTGGCGGAGATCTCGGTGCGCATCTCCTCCCCGGCGGCGAACGCCACCTCCAGGTCGAGGCCGCGGACGCGGACGTCCTGGTCGCGGACGGACCGCAGCCGCATCTCGATCCACTCCTCCGCCTCGTCCCAGACAGCGACGTGCTCGAACGCGTCCGGGTCGAAGTCGGCGTCCAGCTCCCGGTTGATGACGCGCAGGACGTTGCGGTTGAACTCGGCGGTGATCCCGGCGGCGTCGTCGTAGGCGCGCACGAGCCGTCCCGCGTCCTTGACGAGGTCGGCGCCGAGCAGCAGGAAGTCGCCGCCGGACAGGGTGGCGCGGACGCCGCCGAGGAACCCGATCCGCTCGGCGGGCGGCATGTTGCCGATCGTCCCGCCGAGGAAGGCGACGAGGCGCCGCTCGCCGCCGGGCAGCAGGTGCAGGTGCCGCTCGTAGTCGGCGACGACGGTCCGGACGGTCAGGCCCGGATGGTCGGCCGCGATGCCCGCCGCGGCGTCCTCCAGGAAGTCGCCGCTCACGTCCACCGGCACGTACGAGCGCAGTGTGCCGGAGAGGGC
Organism: Actinomadura soli; assembly: GCF_005889715.1. GTDB lineage: Bacteria > Actinomycetota > Actinomycetes > Streptosporangiales > Streptosporangiaceae > Spirillospora > Spirillospora soli. Next base: position 2,410 of record NZ_VCKW01000203.1, on the reverse strand, counting down.
GTCGAGCAGCAGCCGGGTCTTCTCCCCCGACCCCGCGCCGAGTTCCAGGAGCGTCCGCGCGCCGGTGGCGGCGGCGATGTCGGGCGCCCGCGCGAGGAGGATCTCCCGCTCGCGGCGCGTCGGGTAGTACTCCTCCAGCCTCGTGATCTCCTCGAAGAGCGCGCTGCCGCGCTCGTCGTAGAACCACTTGGGCGGCAGGGTCTTGGGCGTGCCGGCGAGCCCGTCCCGGACGTCCTGGCGGAGCGTCTTGGCGAGGTCGTCGGCGGTCAGGAACCGGTCCACGTGGTTCTCCTTCAGAGGGGAGCGATGCTGATGCCGGACTGGAGCCCGGCGGTGACGAGCGAGCGGTCGGGGACGGGCGTCCAGCGGGGGTCGCCGTCGAGCGGCTCGGACGCGATCCGGATCTCGCCGTCGCCCTCGCGGACGAACAGCGAGTCGCCCCAGGTCGTGGCGGCCAGGGACGTCCCGTCGGAGGCGAGCAGGTTGTAGCGGCCGGGCGAGAGCGCGGTGGCGGCGGCGACGACGCCGGCGAGGCCGTCGCCGAGCGCGCGCCCCTCCCGCCAGTACCGGACGGCGAGCGCGAACAGCGGCGCGGAGTCGACCGGGGCGCGGGCGTCCGGCACACCGGAGACGTCCCCGGTCAGGTCGCGGAGCTTGGACTCGACCGCGCCGTAGTCCTCGACCTTGCCGTTGTGGCTGAACAGCCACGTCCCGGCGCGGAACGGCTGGGCGCACGACTCGTCCACGGGGAACCCGACCGTCGCCGACCGGATCGCGGCGACCGCGCACGACGCGCGGACGGCCCCGGCGACCTCGCGGAACGACTGGTCCGTCCAGAGGGGCTGCGCGCGGCGGAACCGGACGGCCTCCCCGTCCTGGTACCAGCCGACGCCGAACCCGTCCGCGTTGAGCAGGTTCCCCTGTGTCATGCGCGGCGCGTACGCCTGGGTCTCCAGTGAGTACTCGCCGTCGTAGACGAGTGAGCGCAGCGTCCGGTCAGGCCCTAGGTAGCCAACGTGGCGGCACATTCAGGGCCCTTCTGGTGGGGTCCGGGCACAGCGGAAGCCAGAGAAGATCTGCCTTCGGATGGGGTAGTCCCAGTTGCGGAACGATCCGCGTATTGCGAGCGGGTGCGTCGCCCACGAACCGCCGCGCAGCACCTTGTATTCGGGACCGAAGAAGACCTCCGAGTACTCCTTGTAGGGGAACGACTGGAAGCCGGGGTAGCCGTGGAAGTCGGACGACGTCCACTCCCACACGTCCCCGAGCATCCGCCTGACCCCGTAGGCCGAGGCACCCGACGCGTAGGAGCCGGTCTCCGAGGGACGGAGCATCTGCTGCCCGAGGTTGGCGTGGCCGTCCGCGTAGTGCTCGCCCCACGGGTATGTGCGGGAGTGCTGCGCGGCGGGGTCCCAGCGCGCGGCCTTCTCCCACTCGGCCTCTGTCGGGAGCCGCTTTCCGGCCCAGCGCGCGTAGGCGTCCGCTTCGTACCAGCACACGTGCTGGACGGGCTCGCCCGGCGGGACGGGTTCCGTCCGTCCGAACCGGCGCCGCAGCCACTCCCCGCCTTGACGGGACCAGAACGCGGGGGCGCGTTTGCCGCTGCTGTTGCGCCATTCCCATCCGGCGGGATCCCACCAGCGCGGGTCGTCGTATCCACCGGCTTCGATGAACGCGATATAGGCGGCGTTGGTCACCGGCTCCACGTCGATGTAGTACGCGGGGACGTCCACCAGGTGCGCCGGACGCTCATTGTCGTACGCCCACGGATGATCGGACGTCCCCATCTGGAATGGACCGGCCTCGATCAGCACCTCGTCCACTCGTGAGCGCTCACCGCCGTTCCGCAAAGGCTCGGCCAGGGGATCGAGCAGCGCGGGGGCGCCTTTGCGTAGCTGGTGGGTGGCCAGCATGGTCTCGTCGTGCATGTGCTCGTGCTGGACGACCATCCCGTACACGAACCCGCCCGAGGTGAGCGGATTCGCCGTGTCGAACCGCACCGACGCCAGCGAGTCGAGCACCTTGGCGCGGACCGTCCCGATGTAGGAACGGGCCTCGTCCGGCGGCAGCAGCGGCAGCGACGGCCGTTCGGCGCGGGGATGCTCGAACGCGTCGTACAGGTCGTCGATCTCGGGACGCATGGCCTCGATGCCCGCCGCCGCGCGCAGCAGCCACAGTTCCTCGTAGTTGCCGACGTGCGCCAGGTCCCACACGAGCGGCGACATCAGCGGCGACACCTGGCCGGTGAGGTCGTCTGCGGCGAGGACGTCGGTGGTGAGGCCGAAGCTGCGGTCCCGCACCGCCCCGAGTTCGGCGGCGATGAGTTCCTTCAGGTCGTCTTCCGCGATTTCCACGATCGAGCCGGGGGTGCTCATCGGGGCCATGCAGGGGCCTCCTCCTGGGACGACGG
>NZ_VCKW01000202.1 GCF_005889715.1 Actinomadura soli | reverse complement strand
CCGGGAACCAGTGCCGGAAGTGCTCCTCCGCCACCTTGCGGTGACCGTAGCGCTCGTCCAGGACCCGGCGGGCCTCCGGCAGGTCGAGACCGTCCGGGAACCGCTCGCGCAGCCGCCGGTACCCGGCCACGATCGTCTCGGGATCGTCGTCCACGTCGATCATCTCGCCGGCGGCGTCCTCCACCCCGGCGAGGGTGACCTGTGGCCCGCCGCAGCGGGTCACCAGCACGGGCAGCCCCGCGGCCACCGCCTCCACGATCGCCACCCCGAAGGTCTCCCCGCGGGACGGGTGGACGAGTACGTCATGCTCCCGCATACGGCGCAGGGCCTCGTCCGGCTGGAGGGCGCCGGTCAGGGTCACGGCGTCCTCGACCCCGAGCTCGGCGGCGCGGGCCGCCAGCTCCTTCGCGAGCCGCCCCTCGCCCACCATCGTCAAGGTCAGCTCCCGGTCCTCGGCATGGCATTTGGCGAACGCCTCCAGCAGCAGGCCGACGCCCTTGTGCTCGATGAGGCCCCCCACGTAGAGCCAGCGGCGCAGCTCGGTGACCGGCCGGGGCCTCGGCGTGTCGAAGAAGATCGGGTTCGAGATCATCTCGATCTTGTGGGCGTGGCCCGGAAACGCCTCCGCCAGTTGCTCCCGGAGCTTCTCCGCGACCACGAAGAAGCCGGTGCAGCGCTCCAGCACCTCTCCGTACATCTCCCGCGAATCGGGCTCGTCGAGGACCTGCCCGAGGAAGGAGGCGTGTTCGGTGACGAACACGCGAGCGTCCGGCCTGGCGTTCTCCACCGCGCTCCAGCCGCCGCGGAGCCCCACGTGCGCGTGCACGACCGGCGCTGGGATCGGTTCGCCGCCGAGCGCTTCGCGGAGCCACAGGGCATGGCCCCGGGCGAGGTCCGCGAACGACCTCTGCCCAACCACCCGCCGCCCGGTCAGCGCCGGAACGCGCACCAGCCGCGCGCCCGCGACCGTCGGCTCAGGACGCAGCGCGCTCGGCAGGAGGCGCCGGTGCGCGTCGGCCACGACGGCCGCGTCCTCCGCCTCCGGATCCACGATCCAGGCGTAGGTGTGGTACACGGTGACATCGCCGCAGCCCGGGGCCGTCGCCTTGACCATCCCCTCCACGAACGCGCCCCGGGCCTTGAGCTCAGGCGTCGGGTACCAGGGCGTGACGACGGCCACGTCCCTGCCATGGGCTGTGTTCATCATCGGGCTGGTCACTCGTGAACGGACGGCTTCGCAGCGGACTGCTTCTCAGCGGACGGCTTGGCGGAGGACGGCATCAGCTCCGTGTAGACGCCGTCCAGGATCTCGGCCTGCGCCGGCCACGTCCACTCGCGGAGCAGGTCGGGCCGCTCGTCGTACACGGCGCGGTACCGCTTCAGGTCCTGCATCACCGCCGTGACGGCCCGGACGAAGTCGTCCTCGTCCTCGGCCCGGAACACCTCGCCGTGCCCGGTCTCGTTGACGAGCTCGCTCATCGCCTTGACGTCGCTGACGACGATCGGCAGCCGGGCGTGCGCGTACTCGAAGAACTTCGTGGCCAGCGCGATCTCGTGGTTCGGCAGGTGGTGGAGCGGGTGGATGCCGAAGTCGGCCGCCGCGAGGAACGGGACGACCTGGTCGAACGGGACGAACGGGAGCAGGGTCACCCGGTCCCGGACGTCCAGCTCGGTGGCGCGGTTCATCAGGGCCTTCACGTAGTCGGCCCGCGACGACGGGACGATCAGCGCGACGTGCAGCCTCGGCAGCCGCGGCAGCGTCTCGATGATGATGTCCAGGCCGCGCTGCTTGGTGGCGCCGCCGCTGTAGACGGCGAGGGGGGTGTCGGAGTCGATCCCGCACATCTCCCGCATGTCGGGCACCGGCTGGTCGGCGCTCACCTCGATGTCGGTGACCGGGGCGTTGAGCACCACGGCGGGCTTGCGCTTGAGCCCGTGCTCCTCGACGAGCCAGTCCGCGAGGGGGTCCGAGACGGTCACGATGGCGTCGGCCAGCTTGGCGTACTCGCGCTCCATCGCGATCATGGCGGGATGCCAGCGCGGCGGGTTGTTCCAGCGGACGCCCGGAAGGTACTCGTGGGCGTCCCACACGAACTTCACCTGCCGGCCCTTGGCGCGCGCCCGCAGCGTGGCGCGGGCGCCGACCGCGAGCATCCGGAAGTCGTTGCCGTGGATGATGTCCGGCTCCAGCTCGTCGATGACCTTCCCGTAGGCGGCCTCCCAGTCCCACATGCCGCGGTCGAGGACGCGCCAGGCCCGGTCGCCGAGGAGCTTGAGCCAGACCGCGACCATGAGCTTCTCCAGCGGCGACTGCTGGCTGTTGCGCGCGGCGGTGAGCGAGTCGGTCTGGTGGACCCGCAGCCCGATCCAGCGCTGCTGGACCTTCGTCACGACCCGTCGCCCGAGGAGCCAGGTCTTGCGCACCGGCCCCTTGGTCCCCGGTTCGAGCCGGGCCGCGGCCAGCTCGGCGCGGCGGGACATGACGAGCCGGCGCCGGTACGTCGCGACGTCCGGGTGCCCGTACGCCAGCGGCCGGCGGATCATGGACCGCACCGGACGGTACCTCGGCTTGCTCAGGACCTCGTGCAGCGGCACGAGCATCACGTTGGCGCCGCCCAGCGTCCAGCGCTTCTTCTTCCGGCCCCGGTGGAAGCCGATGAGGTGGACCTCCCAGCCCGCGGCCGCGGCGGACATGGCCGCCTTCTGCACCCGGGAGTCCCTCTCGACGGTGTTGTCGACGAGCATGACCACCCGGCCGCGCGACCCCGCGCCGCCGACCTCGTCCTCTGTCTGCAATGTCTTCTCCGTTTCGGTCAGCCGGGGCACCCGGCATCCGGATCTCCGGCGATCCGGAGTGCGGCGGCGGGCGGGCGCACGGTCACTGGTTCGTTCGGGAGCTCTGGTCCGGGGCGCCGATGACCACGCGCTGGACGCCCGTCCAGCGGGACGGGTCGGTGACGCGGCGGCCGTCGACCAGGGCCTTGACGCCGGGCAGGTCGTCCGCGCCGAGCTCGCGGTAGGCGGCGTGGTCGGCCTGGACGATCGCGGCGGTCACCGGCTCGCCGCCGTGCGGCGGCAGGCCGAGGGCCTCCAGTTCCCCGGCCGTGTACATCGGGTCGGACACGTACGGGACGGCGCCGCGCCTTCGCAGCGCCGCCACGGTCGGGAAGACGCCGGAGAACGCCGTCTCCTTGACCCCGCCCCGGTACGCGGCGCCCAGCACCAGGACCCCGGCGCCGGTGAGGTCACCGTACGCGTCCGCGAGGAGGCCCACGGCGTATTCGGGCATCGCCACGTTGGCGTCGCGGGCCGCGCGGACGACGGTCGCCTCCGGGTCGTTCCACAGGTACATCCGCGGATATACGGGGATGCAGTGGCCGCCGACCGCGATGCCCGGCCGGTGGATGTGGCTGAACGGCTGCGTGTTGCACGCCTCGATCACCTTGGTGACGTCCACCCCGACGGTGTCGGCGTAGCGGGCGAACTGGTTGGCGAGGCCGATGTTGACGTCCCGGTAGGTCGTCTCGGCGAGCTTGGCCAGCTCGGCGGCCTCGGCGGAGCCGAGGTCCCACACGCCGTTCGGACGGTCGAGGTCGGGCCGCTCGTCGAAGTCGAGGACCTGCTCGTAGAACTCCACGCCGTGCCGGGCGGACGCCTCGTCGACGCCGCCGACGAGCTTCGGGTAGCGGCGCAGGTCGGCGAACACGCGGCCCGTCAGGACCCGCTCCGGGCTGAACACCAGGTGGAAGTCGGTTCCGGCGGTCAGTCCCGACCCCTCCGCCAGCATCGGCGCCCAGCGGTCCCGGGTGGTGCCGACCGGCAGCGTCGTCTCGTAGCTGACCAGCGTCCCCGGGCGCAGGCCCGCCGCGATCGACCGGGTCGCCGCGTCCATCCAGCCGAAGTCGGGCGTGCCCGCCTCGTCCACGAACAGCGGGACGACCACGACGACCGCGTCGGACTCGGCGACGGCCGCCGCCGTGTCGGTCGTCGCCGTCAGCAGCCCGGCCCGCACCGCCTCGGCGAGGTGGACGCCGAGGTCCGCCTCGCCGGGGAACGGCTCGCGGCCGGCGTTGACCTCGGTGACGACGCGTTCGTCCACGTCGGCGCCGGTGACCCGGTGGCCCTTGCGGGCGAACTGCACCGCGAGCGGGAGACCGATCTTGCCGAGCGCGACCACGCAGATCCGCATGTGCTACTTACCTCCAAGGGACTTCGCGGCTCCGGCGGGCAGGGCGCGCCGGAGCCGCCTGACGATGGCGCGGGCCGGAAAGGACGGGCGGGTCTCGATCGCCGTGGTGCCGCGCCCGTCGCCGCGTACCGAGAGACGGTAGGGCCTGATCCGATGCCAGACGAGTGATTTGCACGGTTCGGACAGAAGGGCCGGGACTGCGACGTCGTGCGTCTCCCCGGACGCGCGGACGATGAGCCTTAACGTGCGTTTGGCCGAGCCGGACGCGAACAGCACCGATGTCGGCATCCGCACGGTCAGGGTGAGGCCGTCCTCGGCGGGGGCGAGGTCGAGCCGCGCGCCGGGCGCCTCGTCCAGGCGGACGCGCCCGTCCCGGCCGCGGACGGCGAACGCGAGGTGGACGGACTCCGGGTCACCGGCGTCGGAGCCGTTGATCGGAGTCCGGACGGTGATCTCCAGAAGGTCGCCGGTGCGCCGGGCGCCGACCGCCCGCACCTCGTCGGCGAGCCGCCTGCGCAGCCCTTTGGTGATCTCGTACAGGTCGTCGGGCAGGCCGGACTCGGCGTCCTCGAAGCCCTCGTAGGCGAGGTAGGCGCGGCCGTCCTTGAGCGTGACGGCGTAGGTCTTCTCCGACACGTCGGCCCTGATGGCCTCGCAGAGGCGGTCGGCGTCGCCGCGCTGCGCCAGGCGGAGCCGCACCCGCCGCTTGACGGGCAGCAGGGCCAGGACGTCGTCGGGAACGTGCCGGTCGACGATGGCGCCGACGCGTGCGCACACGTCGCGGCGGGCGTCGTCGTCCAGGTCGAGGAGGCCCTCGCGGATCGGCTTCGTCAGCTCCCACTTGGTGTGCCGGTGGACGATCGCGTCCCGTCCGGGGCCCGGCTCCAGCAGCCCGGCGACGAACTCGAAGAGCCGCTCGGCGCACTCCAGCCGGGTGTAGACCTCGACGGAGCCCTGCGTGATGTTGCCGCCGTCGTCGCGGAGCATCGCGTAGTAGCAGGTGTAGTCGGCCAGCACGGAGATCCGCTCGGCGCGCACGCACGCCTCGATGGTGAACGGCTGGTCGCTGCCGATCGGCATGTCCTCGGGGAAGCGGAGCTTGTGCCGCTCCACCAGATCGCGGCGGAACAGCTTGCAGTTGGACAGCAGCCACGGGAGCGGCGAGTCGAACAGGTCGACGTCGGCGCGGTTCCCGGCGAACAGGTCCTGCCTGACCTCGCGCCCGTTGACGCCCTTCATCCTGCCGACGAGGACGTCCGAGCCCCATGCGTCGGCCGCCTCGACCATCCGCTCCAGCGCCTCGCGGCCGAGGTGGTCGTCGGCGCCGACGAAGTAGACGAAGCGGCCTTTGGCGACGTCCAGGGCGCGGTTGCTGGGCGCGCCGGGGCCGCCCGAGTTCGGCTGGCGCAGCACCGTCACGATGTCCGGGTGTGCCGCGGCGAACCGGTCCAGCTCGGCGCCGCTGCCGTCGGTGGAGCCGTCGTCGACCGCGATGACCTCCATGCGGCCCGCGCCGATGCTCTGCGTCACCAGCGAGTTCAGGCAGCCGGTGAGGTAGGGCATCGTGTTGTAGACGGCGACGACGACCGTGACGTCGACGGTGTTCCCGCCGCCGCCCCCGTCAGACGGCACCCAGCACCCCCGAGGCCGGGAGCGAGACCGTCTCGCCGAGTCTCGCCGACTCCAGGACGGCCGCGGAGACCTCGACCGTCCGCAGGCCCTGCCGCAGGGTCACGATGTCCCCGCCGACCGCGCTGCCCGCGCTGCCCGCGCTGCCCGCGACGACGGCGTCGCGGAACCGTTCGTGCTCCACCAGCAGCGGCTCCCGCTTCGGGATCGCGTACCGGATCATGTCGCCCTCGGAGACGCCGCGGAACGCCCGCAGCGCCTCCCATTCGGTGCTCAGCTCCCCGTTCGCGTAGAACGTCAGGTCGGCGGTGAGGGTGTCGGCGACGAAGCAGCCGCGCTCACCGGTGACGACCGTCGTGCGCTCCTTGAGCGGGCTCAGCCAGTTCACCAGGTGGTTGACCATGCTGCCGTCGGTCAGCCGCCCGACGGCGGCGACCATGTCCTCGTGCGGGCGGCCGCTGCGCGCCACCGTGTGCGCGCACACCGACACGTAGTCCTGGCCGGTGACCCACGCGGTGAGGTCGATGTCGTGGGTGGCGAGGTCCTTGACGACGCCGACGTCGGCGATGCGGTGCGGGAACGGTCCCTGGCGTCGCGTGACGACCTGGAACACGTCACCGAGCTCGCCCGCCTCCAGCCGCGCCCGCATGCTCTGCAGCGCCGGGTTGTAGCGCTCGATGTGCCCGACCCCGGCGACCAGGCCGCGCGACTCGAACGACTTCACCAGCCGCTCCGCCGCCTCCACCGACTCCGCGAGCGGCTTCTCGATCAGCGCGCCGACGCCGGCGTCCGCCAGCGCCAGCCCGATCTCCTCGTGCAGCGCGGTCGGGCACGCCACCACCGCGTAGTCGATGCCGAGGTCGAGGAGGTCCGCGAGGGACGCCAGCAGCGGGACCCCGTGCGGGGCGCCGTCCGGCTGTCCCGCCGGGTCGACGACGCCGACGAGGTCGACGCCGTCCAGGCCGGCCAGGACGCGCGCGTGGTTGCGCCCCATCACGCCGAGCCCGATCAGGCCCGCGCGCAGCGGCGCGGTCACGACGCGCTCCCGGCTTCGTTTCCGGCCTCGTTGACGGCGTCGGCCACGCGGGCCAGGTCGTCTTCGCCGAGCTTGGGATGCACCGGCAGCGACAGCACCTCGCGTGCCGCGCGTTCCGTCTCGGGCAGGTCCCAGCGCGGGTCGGGACTCCCGTCCTTCAGGAACGGCCTGAGCCGGTGGACGGGCGTCGGGTAGTAGACGGCGTTGCCGATCTTCCGCTCGTCCAGGTGCCGCTGGACGGCGTCCCGGTCCCCGCGCACCCGGACCGTGTACTGGTGGTAGACGTGCTTCGCGCCCTCCGCGACCGGCGGCGTGACCGCGGCGGTGATCTTCGCGTCGAGGAACGCGGCGTTCGCGCGGCGCCGCTCCGTCCACTCGGCCAGCCGCTTGAGCTGCTCGCGCCCGATGGCCGCGGCGACGTCCGTGAGCCGCACGTTCGCGCCGACGATCTCGTTGGCGTACCGCTGCTCCATGCCCTGGTTGCGCAGCAGCCGCAGGGTCCGCGCCGTCTCCGCGTCCGCGGTGGTGATCATGCCGCCCTCCAGGGCGTGCATGTTCTTGGTCGGGTAGAAGCTGAAGCAGCCGACCGTGCCCAGCGCGCCGGCCGGGGTCCCGCCGACGGACGCGGCGTGGGCCTGGGCGGCGTCCTCGACGATCGCGAGCCCGTGCCGCTCCGCCAGCGGGCCGATGCGGTCCATGGCCGCCGGGTGCCCGTACAGGTGCACCGGCATGATCGCGGCGGTGCGCGGGCCGATCGCGGCGGCGACGGCGTCCGGGTCCACGCAGAACGAGCGCGGGTCGATGTCGACGAAGACCGGCTCGGCGCCCACGAGGCGGACGACGTTCGCGGTGGCCGCGAACGTGAACGACGGGACGATCACCTCGTCGCCGGGGCCGATGTCCAGTGCGAGCAGGCTCAGATGCAGGGCCGACGTCCCCGAGTTGACCGCCACGCAGTGCCGTCCCGCCACGATCTCGGAGAACTCCTCCTCGAACGCGGCCACCTCCGGCCCCTGGACGACCCGCCCGCTGCGCAGCACGCGGACCGCGGCCTCGATCTCCGCCTCCCCGATCACGGGACTCGCCGCGGGGACGAGCCCATCAGATTCCACGGGCATGCACAGACTCCTTAGGGCATAACGGTGAGCGGGCGGCTTCCTCACGGGAAACGGAGCGCGACAGGATGCTCACAATTGGCTGGAAGCCTCGCCTAACAGACGGATTCTAGCCAAATAGTATGGCGTCAAGGACGTCGCTGATCACGTTCCCCGGAAGGTCAGCACCCAATCGGCCGCCAAAGGTAAACAACTCGCGTACAGCGTGCAGCCGGCGTCACAACGGCCGAACGGGAGCCATGCCCGTTGCCGACGCGACGGTCCAGGACGTCCGACACCACCCGTTTAATGGGGCGCATGCCCGGCACCGGTGTGCGGGTGCGCCCGCGCGTCCGCCCGCGGCGGTGGACGCGGGGCCCGGGTGCCCTGGAGATCGACGGCTTCGACCGCAGGAGGCAGGCCATGCAAGATCCCGATGAGGACACGATCCAGTTACTCCCCCGTTTCACCTGCTCCCTGGTGGGCCGGGAGGTCGGCCCCGAGGAGACGGTCGGCAGGCTGATCGTCCACCTCGCGCTGGAGGGCGGCGGCCTGTCGCGGCAGGTCATCGCCGGGCGCCTCTGGCCCGATCTGGACACGGTGAGCTCCGCCAAGCGGCTGCGCCAGCTGCTCTGGCGCATCCGGCCGGAGACCCGGTCCATGATCGTCGTCGGCGCGGACTCGCTCCGGCTGGCCGACGACGTCACCGTCGACTACCACGCGGCCAAGAGCCTGGCCCGGCACATCCTCCACGTCGATCCGGGGAGCCTGCACGACGTCGACCCGCTGATCGTGCGGCTGCTGAGCACCGAGCTGCTCCGCGACGGCTACGACGAGGAGATCCTGAACGAGCAGGGCCGCTGGGACCGGCTCCGCCTGCTCGCCCTCGAAAGGTTGGCCACGACCTCACTGGAACTCGGCGACACCGAGAACGCCATCATCCTGGCCACCCTGGGGGCCCAGGTGGACGGTCTCGCCGAGGCCCCGCCGCGCGTCCTCGTCCAGGCCCACCTGCGGCGCGGCGACACGGTGGCCGCCTACCGCGCCTATCTCGACTACGGCGCCGTGGTGCGCCGGGAGCTGGGCGTGGAGCCGGGCCCGGCCCTCCGCGAGCTCGTCTCCGGCCTCAGCCGTCCCGGCCCGTCCGGTCCCGCTCCCTCTGGACCCGCTCCCTCCAGTCCCGCTCCCTCCCGTCCCGGCCCGTCCGGTCACCGCCCGTAGCGTCCTTCCGCGTCAGGTCCGCCCGCGGGGCTGGCGAGTCCCATGTCGTAGGCGAAGATCGTGGCCTGCACCCGGTCCCGGAGGCCGAGCTTGCCGAAGATCGCGTTGACGTGGGTCTTCACCGTCGCGGTCCCGATGCCCAGCGAGGCGGCGATCTCGGCGTTGCTGAGGCCCTGGGCGACGCTGCGCAGCACCTCGATCTCCCGGTTGGTGAGCAGCCCGAGACGCTCGTCCGGACGGGGTCGCGCACGGAGCGACCCCGCCACGAACGCGTCGATGAGCTGCCGGGTCACCGCCGGGGCGAGCATCCCCTCACCACCCGCCACGACGCGGATCGCGTCCAGGAGTTCCTGCGGTTCGCAGTCCTTGAGCAGGAAGCCCGAGGCGCCGGCGCGCAGCGCGCTGAACACGTACTCGTCGCGCCGGAACGTCGTGAGCACGAGCACCCGGGTCGCGGGCGCGGCGACGGCCAGCTCACGGGTGGCCTCCAGCCCGTCCATGCCGGGCATCCGGATGTCCATGAGGACGACGTCCGGAGGGTGGTCCGCGACCGTTCGCAGGACCTCGGCCCCGTCGCCCGCCTGACCGACGACCGTCAGATCGGGCTCCTCGTCGATGATCGCGGCGAACCCCATCCGGACCACGGCCTGGTCGTCGGCCACGACCACGCGGATCGTCACGGCCGGGCTCCCGCCGCCGCGTCCAGCGTCGCGTCCATGGTCGCCTCCATCGTCTCGAGCAGGTCGCGCATGCCCGCCAGCGCGGCCCGCGCCTCGGCCGCCACCACGGTCAGCGCCGCCCGCCGGTCACCCGCCGACCCGCCGCGCAACGCCGACTCGCCGGCGCGCACCAGCCGGACGGTGTGGCCGAAGACCGCGCCCCGCAGCCCGACGGCGGCCTGGTACCGCTCGGCCCGCACGATGTGGCCGGTGCGCACCGCCACCGCCTCCGCCATCGACCGCTCCCACTCCCTGCTCCGGCTCCGCCCCGACCTGACGACGGCGCCCCACGCCCAGAAGGGCAGCACGGCGAGCGCGATGGGGAGCCCGAAGAACACGGGCCCGGCGACGGCGTCCACCGCCGTGAACGGCTCCTCCGCCGGATCGGCGGCGAGCGCCGCCACCGCGAGCAGGCCGCCCGCCGCACCGGCGGCGGCCGTGCCGAGAAGCCCCGCGACCGCCGACGGCCCGTAGGCGGCCAGCGAGTACACCGCGATGGCCTCGGTCGTCCATGACAGCGCCAGCACCGGCAGCCAGTCCACGGGGAGCGCGTCGGCCATGGTCAGCCCGGCCCAGAGGACGTCGACACCGGCCACGGCGGCCAGGGCCGCCACCGGGGCCCTCCGCCGCCACCACAGCGCGAGCGCGTGCGCCGACAGCAGCCCGGCCAGGACGGCCGACCCGAGCAGCGAGGTGTGCACGACCGGGGCCGGCGGGGTGATCGCGAGCAGCGGCAGCCCGACGCACAGGGCCACCGCCATCAGATCCACCAGTCCGGGCCAGCCGAACTCGCGGCGGGGGCGGCGCGGCACCGGGAAGATCGCATGGATCGACCAGCCGCCGGCCCGGGCCGGTCCCGCCCGCAGGGTGCCGCCGGCCTCCGCCACGCGGCTCCGCATGCCCTCGACCCCGCGGCCTCCGCCCAGCTCCGCGCCGTCGTTCCAGCCCTCACCCTTCTCGTTGCACACGAGCAGATCGAGCGCACCCGTGCGGTACTCGACGTGGACGGTGACCGGTGCCCCCATCGCGTGACGCATCGCGTTCGTCAGGGACTCCTGGACGACGCCGTAAGCGGCGGCGACCGTCTCGCCGGGGAGCGCGCGCGAGTCGCCGGACACGGTCACCGACACCGGAATGCCGAGCCGGGCCAGCCCCGCGCATAAGGGCGAGACGAGCGCCGCCAGGTCTGCGTCCGGGAGCCCCCGGGTCGACCCGTCTTCGGACGGACCGCCTTCGGACGGCGTGCCCTCGGACGGCGTGCCCTCGGACGGCCGGGCCACCACGTCCACGAGGCGGTTGAGCGCCGCCAGGACCTCCCGGCCCATGCCGACGGCGACGTCGAGGGCCTCGGCCACCATCTCGGGCCGCCGGTCGGCCAGGCGGATGGCGGCGGCCGTCTGCACGGCGACGGCGCTGAGATGGTGCCCGGCGACATCGTGCAGGTCGCGGGCCAGCCGCTCCCGCTCGGCGACGGCCAGCAGCGCCCGCTCCCGCTCGGCCGCGTCCAGCCGCGCGGCGAGCCGCCGCCGCCGGCCCACCCGCTGCCGGCGAAGCTGGCCGAAGGCGATGACGGCCGCGTAGCAGGCGGCCGTCAGCGCGGTGATGGCCAGCGCCTCCAGCGGCGAGGCCGCCATCACCGCGGCGACGAGGCCCGCGACCGCGACGGCCAGCGCGCCACCGGTGACGGCGGTCCGGGCCCGGCGGTGCACGGCCAGCGAGTACAGCGCCATGAACTCGGCCGCCCAGAGCACGGGGGCTCCGGCGGAGGACGGGAGCGCCAGATCGGTCACGGCCACGATCAGCACCGTGACGCCCAGCACCGCCGCCGGACGCTCCCGGCGCAGGCACAGCGCCAACGCCGCGGCCGCACCGGCGGCCAGCCCGAGCACCCGTTCCCGCACCCCGACGGACTCGTCGAGCATCGCCGCAAGGCCCGGGCCCGCGACGAGCTGGGCCGTCAGAAGGACCAGGGGGAGCACAACGTCATTCGCCCGTGGCCGATGTCGTGTCAACTCGCCGAACGAGAGCACTTCGCAACCCTATTCTTGATCAACTCGATGATGTCAATGACCGGTCTCCGATATCGGTGGCCGCAATGGGTCGCCCACCGGAAAGTGCCGATCACCATGGAAGTCAATGCCAGAGACCCGAGGTGGCATGGTCGTGCGCCCTCCGCGTCCGGTCCCGGGCAGCGCCTGTCATAGTGAAGTCGACCATTCATCAGCGGCGATCGCTTCCTCCGGTGGAACGGAGACGGGCTCGATCCGGAGAGGGCGGAGGTGTCCACCCCAGGGTGGAGACGCGCCGGACGGGACGTCCCGGAAGGAAAACCCCGCCCGGCACGGACGGCGGGTGAAAAACTCTCGTCAGGCCGGACCTCGCGGAAATCCGGTCAGCGAAGGGTTCGGAAGTAGCCGTACACCGAGCGCAGCTTCATGTCCGAACCGACGAGCTTGCGAATGGACTTGGGCACTCGCGCGTTCCAGATCACCTTGAACGTCGGGTAGCCCTTCCTGGCCGCTTTCCGCAACGCCATGAAGGTGCCGGCGGACTTCCTGAGCTCCGTGATCACCCGCTTGAGCCACGCGGGGACCTTTCCCGCCGCGATGGCCTGCTGAAGTTCGGCCGACCAGGGTTCGGCCTGCTGGACGGCGGCGGGGGTGCGAGCGCTCTGCGCCGTGGCGGCGGAGGCCGCGGGACCTGCAACACCGAGACCGAGCGCGGCCGCCAGCGCCACCGCGGCCGTACGGGCGGCGAGAGTTCTCTTGCTCATGGGTTCCCCTTTCCGTCGACGGCGATTCGGCCGTCAAAGCCCGATCTGGACCATTGGGGAGAGCCAAACGGCACGCGGTCTCCGGGGCGTCTCTCGTCCGTCGCGAGGTTGGGCACGGTCCATCTTCGCGCCGTCTCTTCAACCGGACACGACCACGTCAACCGCCAGGGACACGCGGTCATCGGATTGGCCGATTTCGGCCTGTCGCCGACCGTGACCCGTCGTTGGCCCGCCGCGCCGCATGAGACATCCTGCGAAGCACTGACATGCCCCTATAAGCCGAGTAACATATAATGTAAACCTATTTCCTTGCCAGGCCAGGACGAGCCGATCTCACCGGAACAGAGAGGTTCACACATGGGGAAGCCGTGCTGGGAATCGGCCCATCCACGACATCCCTTAGTGGGGCGCCAGGACGTCCTCCGAACCATGAGCGCGGTATTGGACGGCACCGCCGGCGGCGCGTTTCACGTCCTCACGCTGGCCGGGAAGCCGGGGCTGGGAAAGACCAGGCTGCTGAGCGAGCTCGCCGCGGCGGCCGAGGCCCGGGGGCTGCCGGTACTGGCGGGCGGGGCCTCCGAGTACGAGCAGGAGCTGCCCTTCGGGGCGTTCATCGACGCCCTGGACGACGCGGTCAAGGAGAGTCTTCCCGCGCTGGTCTCCGGGCTCGGTCCCACCGCCGCACGGCAGCTGGCGATGGTGTTCCCGGCGATGCCGGACGCGCCCGCAGGCCACCCCGGCGAGACCTCCGCAGGCGAGCCAGGCGACGACTCCGCGGCGGAGAGCGACAGGCCGGCCGGGCTCGTGCGCTACCGGCTCTACAGCGCCGTCCGCGATCTCATCGAGCGGCTGGCCGTTCCGGACGGTCTCGTCCTCGTCCTCGACGACCTGCACTGGGCCGACGACTCCTCCGTGGAGCTGCTGAACCATCTCGTCCGCCGCCCTCCGCGCGCCGGGGTGCTCATCGCCGTCGCGTTCCGTCCCGACCAGGTCGGCGGCGCGCTGGCGGCCCCGCTCCTCACCGCCGCCGAGCACGGTCCGAGCCTGACCGTCACCCCGCTCACCCTTGACGAGGTGGCCGAGTTCCTGGGGCCGGACGTCGGCCGCACCCGCTGCGAGGCCCTGCACGAGGCCAGCGGCGGCAACCCCTTCTACCTGGACGCGCTGGTCCGGACGGCATCGGCCGGCGAACCCGACGAACTGCCTCATGACGTCCAGACCACGATCCAGGCGGAGCTGAACGGGCTCTCGGACGCGCTGTCGCTGGTCGCGCAGGCGGCCGCGATCGTCGCCGACGAGTTCGACCCCGCGCTCGTCGCCGTCGCCGCCGGGACCACCGAGGAGGAGACCCTCACCGCACTCGACCGGCTCGCGGCCCGCGACGTCGTCCGCCCGGCCGCCGGGGGCGTCCGGTTCCGGTTCCGGCACCCGCTGATCCGCCACGTCGTCTACGGCTCCGCTCCGCCCGGCCGGCGGCTCGCGGCCCATGCCCGCGTCGCCGCGCATCTCGCCGGTCTCGGCGTTCCCGCCGCCCAGCTCGCCCACCACGTCGACCGTTCGGCGAGCCCCGGCGACGACGCCGCCATCGGCATCCTCGTCGAGGCCGCCCGCGAGGTGGCCCCGCACGCCCCGCACACGGCGGCCCGGTGGTTCGCGTCCGCGCTGCGGCTCATGCCGTACGACGCGGCCGGACGGCTGACGCTCATGCTCGAGATGGCCGAGGCCCAGGCCGTCAGCGGATGCCTGGAGGAGGGCAGGGAGACCGCCACCGAGGTCCTCCGGCTGCTGCCCGCCGACGACTACGCCCGCCGTTCGGTCGCCGCCCGGTTCTGCTCCATCACGCAACGGCTGCTGGGCAGTGTCCACCAGAGCCACGCCCTGCTCGTCAGCGAGCTGGCCGCCATCCCCGATCAGCGGTCCGAGGCGGCCGTCCGGCTGAGGATACGGCTCGTCAACGACACCCTCATGAAGCTCGACCACAGGGCGGCGCTGGACGCGATCGAGCTGATCCCCGAGCCCCGGAGCGGCTGGGACCCGAGCCTCGCCTTCTCCCGGCTGGCGTTCCGGCCGATGGTCGACTATGTGCGCGGCTCCGCCGACGTGGCCCTCGCCGGAGTGCGGACCGCCGACGAGGCCCTGGCCGCCACTCCGGACGAGCATCTCATCGACTGCCTGGACGCGCTGGCCTGGCTCGCCTGGACGGAATGCCTGATGTGCCGGTACGCCGAGGCGGTGCGCCGGTTCGACCGGCTGGTCACCGTCGCCCAGGCCACCGGACGGCAGTTCATCATCCCCGTCGCCCTCGCCGGCAAGGCACGCTCCTACATCGGGCTCGGCCGGCTGGACGACGCGGCCCGCACCGCCAGGGAGGCCACCGAGTCCGCCCGGCTGCTGGGCTCCCCTCAGCAGATGCTCGTCGCCCACACCGAGCAATGCCTCGTCGACCACTGGACGGGCGACGTCAAAGCGGCGCTCACCATCGGCAGGGAGGCGATCCGGACGCCTGGCGAGGTCCGAGAATGGTGGCGCAGGCAGGCCGAGTACGCCTACGGCCTGGCGCTGGTCGACGCCGACCGGCCGGACGAAGGTCGTGAGCTGCTCCGCGCCGCCTGCGATCCCCCGGCTCTCTCCGCTCTCGACCCGAACACACTCCTGCGCTGCGCCGAGCCGCTCGCGGCACTGAACGCGGCGGACGGCCTCCGCGCAGAGGCGGCACGCTGGGCCGACCAGGCCGAGGCGCAAGCCCACCCCGCCCTGCCGGGCACGGTCGGGCTCGCCGCCCTGACGCGGGCGCGCTCCCTGGAGAACGCCGACCCCCTCGCCGCCGCCGCGAAGGCACGCGAGGCGGCCGCCGCGCTGACCGAGGCGGAGATGCGGCTCGACGCCGGCCGGGCGCTGCTCACCGCCGGCACCGCCGCCGCCCGCGCGGAGGACGTCGAACCCGCACGGGAATCGCTCGAGGCGGCCGCCGAGACACTCGCCGAGTGCGGCGCCCACCTCCTCTACCGGCGGGCCGTCCAGGAACTGCGCCGCCTCGGCGTCCCCGCCCCCTCCGGC
>NZ_VCKW01000201.1 GCF_005889715.1 Actinomadura soli | reverse complement strand
CTCCAGACGTCCCCGTCCCATTCCGTTCCCCACCACCCTTTTCCCATTTCGGGGTAACCGACGTCCGCTGGTGCCGCGCTGCCCCGTCGCATGGAGGTAGTGATCGATCATGATGAGAAGAACGCCCGGCGGCCGCTCCGCGGGATGGGCCGCCGGAACGCTGATGCTCTGCACGGTCACGACGGTCGGCCTGGTCGCGGCGCCCGGCGGGGCGTCCGCCCGGAGCGGGCACGCCGCCGCCCCGACGGCGGTCGGGTACGGCGGCGCCGTTTCCTCGGTGGACCCCGACGCCAGCCGCACCGCGATCGACGTCCTGCGGCGCGGCGGCAACGCGATGGACGCCGCCGTGGCCGCGTCGGCGGCGCTCGGCGTGACCGAGCCGTACGTCGCGGGTCCCGGCGGCGGCGGATTCGTGGTGTACTACGACGCGGAGTCCCGGCGGGTCCACACCTTCGACGGGCGCGAGACGGCGCCGCGGTCGATGGGGGAGAAGGCGTTCATCGACCCGTCGACGGGCCGTCCGCTCCCCTTCCCTGAGGCCGTGACCAGCGGCCTGTCCGTCGGGGTGCCGGGCACGCTCGCCCAGTGGGACCAGCTGCTCCGCCGGTTCGGCACCCGCGACCTCGGCACGCTGCTCCAGCCCGCGATCGGGATCGCGGAGGGCGGCTTCGTCGTCGACCAGGAGTTCCATGCCCAGACGGCCGCGAACGCCGCCCGCTTCCGCGACATCCCGCCCACCCGGGACCTGTTCCTGCCCGGCGGCCGTCCGCCCGAGGTCGGCTCGCGGCTGCGCAACCCGGATCTCGCCGCGACCTACCGGACGATCTCCAAGCTCGGCGCGCGATGGGGCTACCGGGGACAGCTCGCCGAGGACGTCGTGAACACCGTTCGCCGCCCCCCGGTCCAGCCCGGGTCCGAGCGCGTCGTCCGCCCCGGCCTGATGACGCTCGACGACGTGGCCGCCTACCGCCCGCAGACCCGCCCGCCGACGCGCGTGTCCTACCGGGGCCTGGACGTGTACGGGATGGCGCCGCCTTCGTCCGGTGGCTCCACGGTGGGCGAGGCCCTCAACATCCTCGGTGACCTCCCGCCGGCGAAGGGCGACGCCGTCCAGGCGCTGCACAACTACCTTGAGGCGTCCCGCCTCGCCTATGCCGACCGCAACCGCTACGTTGGCGACCCGGCCCATGTGGACGTGCCGCTCAAGGAGCTTCTCTCGCCGGGGTTCGCGAAGGAACGGGCCTGCCTGGTCGATCCCGCGCGGGCCGCCGTCTCGCCCGTCCCGCCCGGTCTGCCGGACGGCGAGTACGAGCCGTGCGCCCGGCCGTCCGGCCGCGCGGGGGCGCTGCCGTACGAAGGGCCGCAGACCACGAACCTCGTCGTCGCCGACGCGCGGGGCAACGTGGCGGTCTTCACCATGACGATCGAGCAGCTGGGCGGCAGCGGGCTGACCGTGCCCGGCCGCGGCTTCCTGCTGAACAACGAGCTGACCGACTTCAGCTTCGCGCCGCCCGCGAACGGCGCGCCCGACCCGAACCTGCCCGCCGGCGGCAAGCGGCCGCGCAGCTCCATGGCCCCGACGCTCGTGGTGAAGGACGGCCGCCCGCTGCTCGCGGTCGGCTCTCCCGGCGGTTCGACGATCATCACGACGGTGCTGCAGATCCTGGTGAACCGGCTCGATCTCGGCATGGACCTGCCGGCGGCGGTCGCCGCGCCGCGCGCCACCCAGCGCAACACCCCCGCGACGTTCGCCGAGCAGTCCTTCATCGACCGGTACGGCGCGGCCCTGCGCGCCAAGGGGCACACCGTCGAGCTGTTCACCGAGCAGGGGCCCGACGCGGTGATCGGCGCCGCGACCGGCCTGGAGTTCTTCGGCGGCGGACGGATCCAGGCGGTCGCCGAGCCCGTCCGCCGGCACGGCGGCAGCGCGATGGTGGTCCGCCCGGGCCGCTGACGGCACGGCCGCCGGCGGGACGACCCGCCGGCGGCACCGGGTCCAGCGCCTTCCACCGGTGGCCTCACCGGCGGGAGGCGCTGCTCTCGGACGGTGCCGGCGCGGCGGGCGCAAGCGCGTCATCCAGCTCCCACGTCTTCACCTGGCGGGGAAGCGCGAACACGCCGAGGAAGACCACGACGAGCATCCCGGACCCGTACCAGAGGGTGTAGGAGAAGGTCCGGGAGAAGTTGTGCCCGTTGGCCTGCTCGCCGTACCGGGTCAGCAGCTCCCGCATCTGCGGGTTCGCGGCCGCCTCCGGCGGGCGGCAACTCGCGGGGATCGCGGTGGGATCGGTGGCGGCGGACCGTTCCCGCACGCAGGTCCGGAAGCCGTCCAGGACGCCCTGCTGAGCCTGGGCGGGCATTCCGGTGGCCGCCAGCTCCGCGCGCAGGGCGGGCGTGACGTCCTCCACGCCGCGGGCGGAGTCGTGATCGAGCCGCCCGAAGAACAGGATGCCCACCAGCGCGACACCGAGCGCCATCCCGACCTGCTGCGCGGTGCTGAGCACCCCGGACGCCGACCCGGCGTCCCCGCGCGGCACGCCGGTCAGGATGCCGTCGATCATCGGCGCCACCACCAGGCCGAACCCGAAGCCGGCGGCGAGCAGGGGGCCCACCATCTGCCAGGACTCGATGCCGATGCCGCGCTCCTGGGCGATGATGGCGTAGGCGCCGAAGCCGAGGGCGTTCAGCAGCGCGCCGGCCATGAGCACGCGGCGGCCGAACCTCGGGGTGAACACCTGGACCGACAGCCCGGACCCGCTGGCGCCGCCGACGGCGAACGCGAGCGCGGTCAGCCCGGCGCGCGTCGGGGTCCAGGCGAGCCCGACCTGCATGTAGAGCGTCCAGACCAGGAAGAAGCCGCCGAGCGCGATCCAGAAGACCAGCCAGACCACCAGGCCCACGCTGAACGCGCCGACCCGGAACAGCCCGAGCTCCATCACGGGCGACCCCTTCGTCCGGGTGCGCCACCGCTCGTACAGGACGAACACGGCCAGCAGCACCACCGACCCGCCCATGAGCCCGAAGGACCAGGGCGGCCAGCCGAGGCTGCGGCCCTCCGTCAGCGGGTAGACCAGCATCAGGATCGCCGCGATGCTCAGCAGCACGCCGACCAGGTCCAGCTTGGGCGGGGCGGGCGACGTCGACTCGGGGACGAGGTACCACCCCGCGACCAGGGACAGCACCCCGATCGGGATGTTGACCAGGAAGATGGACCGCCATTCCAGACCGCCGGGGTTCCAGTCCAGGAGGAGGGCTCCGGCGACCAGCCCCGTCGCCGACGCCGATCCCAGCGTGCCGCCCCAGATGCCCAGCGCCTTGCCCCGCTCCTCGCTGCTGAACGCCACATGGATGATCGCGAGGATCTGCGGGACCATCAGCCCGGACATCGCGCCCTGCAGGAACCGCGAGCCGATCAGCATCTCGGGGCCGGTGGCGAGCCCGCACAGCGCCGACGCGAGCGTGAAGCCCGCGACGCCCACCAGGAACAGGCGCCTGCGCCCGTAGCTGTCGCCGAGCCGCCCGCCGGTGACCAGGAGCGCGGCGAAGCCCAGCACGTAGGCGGCGATGACCCATTCGACCTGCGCGTACTCGGCGTCCAGATCCCTCATGATCGTCGGGATCGTCACGTTGACGATGGTCACGTCGAGCAGGTCCATGAACCCCGCGGTCAGCAGGACGGTCAGGGCGAGCCAGCGCCGTGGATCCGGCCCTGCCGCGCCGCCGTCCCCGCGGGGCGCTCGGATGTCCGGGGACGGGCCGTCCCGGTTGTCGTTCTCGCTCATTGTCTTCCACCTCCGGGCGGAACCGCCGTCACCGGCGTCACCGCTTGGGATTTCGTGGCGTGAACTGATTTCGTGGCGTGCACAGGTTCGGCCGGGTGCACAGGGTCGGTCGGGTGAACATCGGCCATTTCGCGCGCATGGCCTGCGTGGACCGGCTCACGGCCGGGAAGGATGCTCGATGTGGACGAGGAGCCGGCGGTGTGCACGCCGGCGGGACGGCATGGAGCCGTGCGGCGTCGCGGCTGTCACATTCGCCGTCCACCATCCGTCATATAGATGACGACGAGCGATCAAGGGATGTGACCGGTGACCGAGAGCGAACAGCTCGCGGAACGTTTCGAAAGGCACCGCGCTCATCTGCGCACGGTGGCCTACGGGATGCTGGGTTCGCTGAACGAGGTCGACGACGCGGTGCAGGAGGCATGGGTCCGGCTGAACCGGACCGGAGCGCGCGGTGTGGAGAACCTGGGCGGATGGCTCACCATGGTCGTCGCGCGGGTGTGCCTGGACATGCTCCGCTCGCGGAAGCTGCGGTGCGAGGAGCCGATGGGCTTCTACCTCCCCGAGCCCGTGGTGACAAGCGTGGAAGGAGGCGACCCGGAACAGGAGGCGCTGCTCGCCGACTCGGTGGGCCTGGCCATGCTGGTGGTGCTGGAGACGCTCACCCCCGCCGAGCGCCTCGCCTACGTCCTGCACGACATGTTCGGGGTGCCGTTCGAGAAGATCGCGCCCCTGGTGGGACGCAGCCCGGCGGCGGCCAGGCAGCAGGCCAGCCGTGCGCGCCGCCGGATCAAGTCGATGGCGCCCGAGCCGGAGCGCGACCTGTCCCGGCAGCGGACGGCCGTGGACGCGTTCTTCGCCGCCGCCCGGGCCGGGGACTTCGAGCGCCTGCTGACCCTGCTGCACCCTGAGGTGGTGCTGCGGGCCGACCACGACCCCGCGGCCGTGGTTCCCAGCGGCGCGACGGAGGTCCACGGCGCCCGGACGGTGGCCAGGAAGGCGCTGTTCTTCTCGCCGCTCGTCCCCCACACGCACCCGGTGCTGGTGAACGGGGACGTGGGCGCGCTCGTGGCGCCGCGCGGGGAGCCCTTCTCCCTCATGGCCTTCACGGTCCACGCGGGCCGGATCGTCGAGATCTGCGTGTACGCCGACCGCGACCGGCTGCGCCGGCTGGGCATCACGTCCCCGTCGATTCTCGGCGGAGCCGATCATCAGGAGGAAATGCAAGGGCCTTCTCCCGTCCGGCGCTAGCGGGCTCCCGTGACAGCGGCGCCCGTGGTAATGGGCGCGTGCGGTAATGGGGCCTGAACACCCCTTTCCGGTGCTCTGGCAATTGGGAGTGGCACAAGGGGACCTCTGCGCTCATGGCACCGTCAAGCGGTGCGCCATGGTCGCGCCGCGTCCGCGCCGTCGCGCGTCCGGCCGCGCGTCCGGCCGCGCGTCCGGACGCCCTGACATGTGAGAAAAATTCAGCTCTCTTCGGGCGCGGGTCACATCGGTCCCAGCCTCAACTCTCGCATACCCCGCGCACAAGAAAGAGCGATTAGGCGCTCCGCGGTGAAGAGCGGGATAACGGCGCTGGTCGTCGCCGTAACGGCGAACGCCTCCCGGCTCCCGGTACCGCGGTCCCGCGCGCGAATGAAGTGATCGTTCGACTGCGAATATTCCGCAGTCGAACGGCCGTGTCGCGCCGGTGGTCAGTTCGGCGGGCTTGTTGCAAACTGATTCCACCGCCCGCCGACCACGCGGGAGTCGGTTCGGCCGCAATTCCCGGCGATTCCGCATTCGGCTCGGCTAACGGCCGAACGGCGCCGAGTTCCCGTACCTGACGAAGGGACGCGCAGATGAATGCCCTGGACGCGGACGTCATCATCGTCGGCGCCGGACCGACCGGGTTGATGCTGGCCGGCGAGCTGAGCTTGGCCGGAGTCTCACCCCTCGTGCTCGAACGATTGGCCGAACCCATTCGGCAGTCCCGCGCCCTGGGCTTTTCCGCACGCACGATCGAGGAGTTCGGGCAGCGTGGCCTGCTCTCCCGTTTCGGCGAGCTGCAGACCATTCCGTTCGGCCATTTCGGGGGCCTTCAGATCGATTATCGGGTGATCGAGGGCGGATCCTATGGGGCGCGTGGGATCCCGCAGTCGCGCACCGAGTCCATTCTCGCCGAATGGGCGTCCGACCTCGGCGTTCGAGTGCGCCGCGAACATGAGGTCGAGGGTCTTGAGGCGGACGACTCCGGGGTGGAACTGCGCGTCTCCACTCCCGAGGGCCCGGTGCGTTTGCGCGCGTCCCATGTCGTGGGGTGCGACGGCGCCCGCAGCACGGTCCGCGAGCTGGCGGGCATCGACTTCCCGGGCACCGAGCCGAAGATCGAGATGTGGCTGGCCGACATCAAGGGCCCCCGGCTGCGCCCCCGGTTCTCCGGCGAGCGGGTGCCCGGCGGGATGGTGATGGTGCTGCCGCTCGGACCGGACGTGAACCGCGTCGTCGTGTACGAGCGGGACGCGGAGCCGGGGCCGGATCGCCCGATGCCCGGCTTCGACGAGGTCGCCGCGGCCTGGGAACGCCTCACCGGCGAGGACATCCACGACGCGGAGCCGCTGTGGATCAGCCGGTTCACCGACTCCAGCAGGCTGGCCGCCGAGTACCGGCGCGGCCGGGTGTTCGTCGCCGGTGACGCCGCCCACGTCCACATGCCGATCGGTGCGCAGGGCATGAGCGCGGGCGTCCAGGACGCGGTGAACCTCGGCTGGAAGCTCGCCGCCGAGATCCACGGGCACGCCCCGGCGGGGCTGCTCGACACCTACCACCGCGAGCGGCACCCCGTCGGCGCCCGGATCGTCGCCAACACGCTGGCGCAGCGCATCCTCTACCTCAGCGGTGACGAGATGGAGCCGCTGCGCGAGCTGCTCGGTGAACTGCTGGTGCACGAACCGGTCCAGCGCCATCTCGTCGGCATGGTCACCGGGCTGGACATCCGCTACGACGTCGGCCCCGGCGAGCACCCCCTGCTCGGCCGCCGGCTGCCCGACCGGGAACTGGTCGGCGACTCCGGGAAGACGTCCGTCCACGAGCTCCTGCGCGCGGCGCGCGGGCTCGTCCTGGACCTGGCCGGCGACCCCGTGACGCGCGCCGCGGCCGAGCCGTGGCGCGACCGGGTCGACATCGTCAGCGCCGCGCCCCACGGGAACGGGTCGGCCCACGGGAACGGGGCGGGGATGCCGCTCGACGGGACCGACGCCCTGCTGGTCCGTCCGGACGGCTACGTCGCCTGGGCCGGGACCAGGGGATCCGGCGCCAAGGGGCTGCCGGACGCGCTGGCCCGCTGGTTCGGCGACCCCGCGACGCAGCCCCAACACCGAGCGGCCTGAACCCCGAGCAGCCCAGACCAAGCGCCCAGACCAAGCGCCCAGACCAAGCGCCCAGACCAAGCAGCCCGAAACCGAGCAGCCCTAACACCGGACACGTCCTCCGGCCCCATTGATCGAAGGCGAGGAAGAGCATGCCCACCATCTCCGCCGACAGCGGTTACCTCACCGTCCTCAACCTGTTCTCCACCGACGCGGCGGAGAAGCAGGACCAGCTGCTGAGCGCCATGCGCGAGATCGTCGACACCGCGGCGTTCGAGGGCTGGATCTCCAGCACCGTCCACAGCGGACGGGACCGGCACGGCACCGCGAACTTCATCCAGTGGCGCAGCGGCGAGGACCTCGACCGGCGCTACGCCGAGGACAAGTTCAAGCACCGCACGGTGCCGCTCTTCGAGGAGATGTCCACGTCCATGAAGCTGCTGCGGACCGTGGTCGCCTCCACTCACCAGCACCCGTCGCAGGGCGGGACGACCGAGATCTCCCCCGACCGCGACGACCACACGGTCATCGAGTTCTTCGGAGTGGCCGCCGAGCACCAGGACGACCTCGTCACCGCGCTGGGGCAGCAGGAGTGGCTGCAGGCGACGCCCGGCTACCGCTCGCACACGGTGCTGCGCGGACTCGACGCCCTCAGGGGCGTCGACGGTCCCTTCGTCGTCACCTACTCGCAGTGGGACGGCAAGGAATCCTACGACGCGTTCCGCGCGCTGCCGGAGGCCGAGTGGCCCGGCGAGCGGAAGCGGACCCGCGACGCGCTGGAGTCCCTGGTGACCGCCCGCGACTGGAACAGCTACCGCGTCGTCCACACCCGGTCGGCCTCCTTGGCGACCCCGTAGCCGCCCCTCAGCGCGCTCCGACGCACGAAGGAGATATGCCGATGTCCCCCACCGATCCGGCCGGGCCGCCCCCGCAGGCCGCCCTGCTCGAACTGATCATGGGTTCGATGGTCACCCAGGCCGTCCATGTCGCGGCCAGGCTCGACCTCCCCGAGATCCTCGCCGCCGGGCCGCTTCCCGCCGCCGAGATCGCGCGCCGGGCGCAGGCCGACCCGGACGCCACCTACCGGCTCCTGCGCCTCCTGGCCGGCTACTCGATCTTCGCCGAGCGTCCGGACGGCATGTTCGAGTCGACCCCGATGGCCGCCGCGCTGCGCGCGGACACCCCCATGAACATGCGCGACATGGCCCTGCTGCTCGGCGGCCCCGAGCACTGGGAGGACTGGGGCCATCTGGTCGACGCGGTGCGGACGGGCGAGCCCGTCCCGCCGAAGCTGCGCGGCATGGGCATCTACGACTACCTGGCGGCCAACCCCGGGTTCGCGCAGGTGTTCGTCGGCGCCATGGGCAACCTCTCCGAGGTCGAGACACAGCCCATCCTGGACGCCTACGACTTCACCAGGTACGACACGATCGTCGACGTCTACGGCGGCGGCGGGTCCCTGCTGGCCGCCGTCCTCGGCGCGGCGCCGAAGTCGCGGGGCGTGCTGGTCGATGAGCGCGCGAACGACATGGGGGCGCAGGCGATCTTCGAGCGGGCGGGCGTCGCCGACCGCTACTCGATCGACGGGACCGCCCTGTTCGAACGTCCGCCCGCGGGCGGGGACGCCTACATCCTCAAGCACATCGTGCACGAGTGGAGCGAGGCCAAGGCGCTGGAGCTGCTCACCAACGTGCGCGCGTCGATCAACGAGGACGGCCGGCTCCTGGTGATGGAGTTCGTCGTCCCGGAGGGCCCGGAGCGGCATCCCGGGAAGCTGGTCGACCTGTGGCTGCTGCTGCTCATCGGCGGCCGGGAGCGCACGGAGGCGCAGTACGCGGACCTGTTCACCAAGGCCGGGTTCGAGCTCACCCAGGTGGTCGGCACCGCGTCCGCGGTCTCGATCATCGAGGGCCGCCCCGTCTAGGCCCGGGAGGCACCCATGGACACCGAAGTGATCGTCATCGGCGCCGGGCCCGTCGGGCTCATGCTGGCCGGTGAGCTGCGGCTCGGCGGCGTGGACGTCACCGTGTACGAACGGCGCGCCGTCCCGAGCGGGGAGTCGCGCGGGCTCGGCTTCACCGCCCGCGCCGCGGAGGTCTTCGCCCAGCGCGGGCTGCTGGAGCGCTTCGGTGAAGCGGAGGCCAGCCGCCAGGGCCATTTCGGCGGGATTCCGATGGACTTCGGAATCCTCGAAGGCGCCCATTTCGGCGTGCGCGGCATTCCGCAGAACCGGATCGAGGCCGCGCTCGAGGAATGGGCCGGTGAACTCGGCGCCGACATTAAGCGCGGGCATGAGCTGGTCGGCCTGCGGACGTCCGACGACGGCGTCACCGCCATCGTCGACGGCCCGGACGGCCGCGTCGAGCGGACCGCCGCCTACCTGGTGGGCTGCGACGGCGGCCGCAGCGTCGTCCGGCCGCTGGCCGGGTTCGACTTCCCCGGCACCCCCGCCACCCGCGAGATGTTCCTGGCGGACGTCGTCGGACGCGACATCCGCCCGCGGTTCATCGGCGAGCGGGTCGAGGGCGGCATGGTCATGGCCGCCCCGCTGGAGCCGGGCGTGGACCGCATCATCGTGTGCCCGCACGGCGCCCCGCCGCCGGACGAGGGACGCGAGCCGCCGTTCGCGGAGGTCGCGGCGGCCTGGGAGCGCCTCACCGGCGAGCCCCTCGACGGCGCCGAGACGCGCTGGGTCAGCTCCTTCACCGACGCCACCCGCCAGGTCACCGAATACCGGCGGGGACGCGTCCTGCTCGCGGGCGACGCCGCCCACATCCACCTTCCGGCGGGCGGCCAGGGGCTGAGCGTCGGCGTCCAGGACGCGGTGAACCTCGGCTGGAAGCTGGCCGCCACCGTCAACGGCTGGGCGCCGCCCGGCCTGCTCGACACCTACCACGCCGAACGGCACCCGGTCGGCGACCGGGTGCTGCGCAACACGCGCGCCCAAGGGCTGCTCTATCTCAGCGGCAAGGAGATCGAGCCGCTCAGGACCGTGATGACCGAACTCGTCGCGATCCCCGAGGTGGGGCGGCAGCTGGCGGGGATGGTGAGCGGCCTCGACATCCGCTACGACG
This sequence comes from Actinomadura soli, assembly GCF_005889715.1. GTDB lineage: Bacteria > Actinomycetota > Actinomycetes > Streptosporangiales > Streptosporangiaceae > Spirillospora > Spirillospora soli. Next base: position 5,540 of record NZ_VCKW01000201.1, on the reverse strand, counting down.
TCGGGTCGGACGGCCATCCGCTGCTCGGCACGCGCGTTCCCGACCGCGAGCTGGAACTGGCGGACGGCCGCCGCACCCGCGTCGCCGCCCTGCTGCACAACGCCCGCGGGGTCCTCATCGGCACCGCCCCGGCGACGGAACCGAGACGGATCGCCGCCGAGCGGCTCGCCGACGGGTGGTCCGACCGCGTCGACGTCGTCGGCGGGCGCTGGGTCCCCGGCGGCGACCACGGCTACTGGCCGGCCCCCCACGCGTGCCTGATCAGGCCAGACGGCCATCTCGTCTGGGCCGCGCCGGGAGGCGCCGACCTGGGGGACGCGCTGCGCCGCTGGTTCGGCGCCGAGCGTCCCATGGCGACGGCCGCGTCCGGCGGACCCGGGCCCGAGCACACGTTCACGGAGGAGAGCGATGGCGCACAGCACGCTGATCGTCGCCCGGATGGAGCCTGAGTCCAGCGCCGAGGTGGCGCGGCTGTTCGCGGACTTCGACGCGGGCGAGATGCCGGACCTCATGGGCACCCGGAGAAGGCAGCTCTTCCATTTCAACGGCCTGTACTTCCATCTCCAGGATTTCGACGACGACCACGGCGAGGAACGGGTGGAGGCCGCCAAGTGCCACCCTTCCTTCGTCCAGATCAGCACCGACCTGAAGCAGTTCATCACCGCCTATGACCCGGCGACCTGGCGTTCGCCCAAGGACGCCATGGCGACCCGGTTCTACCACTGGCCGGCGGGCTGACCCGGGCCGCGCACGAGCGGACCGGGCGTTGGAAGGGAGAGAGATGTCGCGGCGAGTCGCCATTGTCGGCATGGGCGTGGTCGCGCCGGGCGCCATCGGGGTGAAGGAGTTCTGGAGCCTGCTGCAGGAGGGGCGCACCGCGACACGGGAGATCACCCTGTTCGATCCGGCGCCCTTCCGGTCCCGGGTCGCGGCCGAGATCGACTTCGACCCGGCCGCGCACGGGCTGTCCCCGCAGGAGATCCGGCGGATGGACCGGGCCGCGCAGCTGGCCGTGACCGCCACCCGGGAGGCGATGGCGGGCTGCGGTCCGGTGCTCGACTCCCTGGACCCCGCCCGCCTCGGGGTGACCGTCGGTACGGCCGTCGGCGCGACCATGGGCCTGGACCGGGAATACCGCGTGGTCAGCGATGACGGCAGGCTCTCCCTGGTCGACCACTCCTACGCCGTCCCGCACCTGTACGGGTACTTCGTGCCCAGTTCCTTCGCGACCGAGGTCGCCTGGGTCTGCGGGGCCGAAGGGCCGGTGGCCGTGGTCTCCACCGGCTGCACCTCGGGCCTGGACGCGGTCGGCCACGCCGCCGAGCTGATCCGGGAGGGCACCGCCGACGTCATGATCGCGGGGGCGACCGACGCCCCGATCTCCCCGATCACCGCGGCCTGCTTCGACGCGATCAGGGCGACCACCCCGCGCAACGACGAGCCCGAGCGCGCGTCGCGGCCCTTCGACCGCACCCGCAACGGCTTCGTGCTGGGCGAGGGGGCGGCCGTGTTCGTCCTGGCGGACCTGGAATGGGCGCGGGCGCGCGGCGCCGAGGTCCAGGGCGAGGTCGCCGGGTTCGGGCAGCGCTGCAACGCCTTCCACATGACCGGCCTGCGCCCGGACGGCGCGGAGATGTCCAAGGCGATCGACGACGCGATGGACGAGGCGCGCGTCGACCCGGAGGAGATCGACTACGTCAACGCGCACGGCTCCGGCACCAAGCAGAACGACCGGCACGAGACCGCCGCGTTCAAGCTCAGCCTCGGCGAGCACGCCTACCGCGTCCCGGTCAGCTCGATCAAGTCGATGATCGGGCACTCGCTGGGCGCGATCGGCTCGCTGGAGATCGCGGCGTCGGTGCTGGCGATCCGGCACGACGTCGTCCCGCCGACGGCGAACCTGGAGGAACCGGACCCGGAGTGCGATCTGGACTACGTCCCCAAGACGGCCAGGGACTGGCGGACCGACACGGTGCTCACGGTCGGCAGCGGCTTCGGCGGTTTCCAGAGCGCGATGGTGCTGACCGGGACGGACGGGACGCGATGAGCGCCGCCGCCCCGGTGGTGACCGGAATCGGGATCGCCGCGCCCAACGGCCTCGGGACGGCGCGGTACTGGACCGCGACCCGCGCGGGCGAGTCGGGGATCGGCCCGGTCACCCGGTTCGACGCCGCCCGGTACCCGAGCCGGCTCGCGGGCGAGGTCCCCGGCTTCGACGCCGCCGACCACCTGCCGACCCGGCTGCTGCCGCAGACCGACCACATGACCAGGCTCGCGCTCGTCGCGGCCGAAGAGGCGCTGGCCGACGCGGCCGTCGATCCCGCCGAGCCCGGTGAGCCCGGCTCCGGCGACCTGGACGACCCGGGCGCGCGCGGCGTCGTCACGGCGAGCTCGGCCGGCGGGTTCGAGTTCGGGCAGCGGGAGCTGGAGATGCTGTGGAGCCGGGGCTCCGAGCACGTGAGCGCCTACCAGTCCTTCGCCTGGTTCTACGCGGTCAACACCGGCCAGATCTCGATCCGGCACGGGCTGAAGGGGCCCGGCGGCGTCCTCGTCACCGACCAGGCCGGCGGGCTGGACGCGATCGCGGAGGCGCGCCGGCAGCTGCGCCGGCGGAGCCGCCTGATCGTGTCCGGCGGGGTGGACGGCGCGATCTGCCCGTGGGGCTGGGCGGCGCAGCTCACCGGCGGCCGGCTGTGCACCGGCGACGATCCGGCCACCGCCTACCTGCCCTTCGACGAGCGGGCGGCGGGACACGTCCCGGCCGAGGGCGGGGCCATCCTGGTCCTGGAGGACGCGGCGGCGGCGCGCTCCCGCGCGGCACCGCGGGTCTACGGGGAGATCGCCGGATATGCCGCGGGGTTCGACCCGCGGCCCGGCACCGGACGCGGGCCCACGCTGCGGCGGGTCATCGAGAGCGCGCTGCGCGACGCGGCCATGCGGCCCGCCGACATCGGCGCGGTCTTCGCCGACGCCGCCGCGGTGCCCGGGCTGGACGGGGAGGAGACCGCCGCGATCGCGGCGGTGTTCGGGGAGCGCGCGGTCCCGGTGACCGCGCCGAAGACCATGCTGGGCCGGATGTACGCGGGCGCGGCCGCCCTGGACGTCGCCACCGCGCTGCTGACCATCCGGGACGGGATCATCCCACCGACGATCAACGTCCGGCCGGCCCGGCGCCATCCGATCGACATCGTGCTCGGCGCGCCCCGCCCGGCGCCCGTGCGGGCCGCTGCCGTCATCGCGCGGGGGCACGGCGGTTTCAATTCGGTGCTCGTCGTCCGGGCGGCGGGCACGGCGCCGCCGGGACCGGGCACAGAGCCGGCGAGAGGAACGCATCATGCCCGACAGGCCGTTTGAGCTGCACGATCTGCGCCGGATCCTCCGGGAGAGCGCGGGGATCGACGAGTCCGCCGACCTCGGCGGAGAGACCCTGGACACCGAGTTCGACGCGCTCGGGATCGACTCGGTCGCGCTCATGGAGACCGCGTCGAGGATCAGCCGCGAGCACGGCGTCCAGCTCGACGACGAGGAGCTGACGACGTCCACGACCGCGCGCCGCCTGATGGAGATGGTCAATGAGCGCCGGCGATAGGGCGGACGGGGCGGCCGCCGGGACCGACTGGGTCCTGTGCCGCCGGTGCCGCGCGATGTCGTACGGCAGGCGGTTCGCGCGCAACCTGCACGTGTGCCCGGACTGCGGCCACCATCACATGATCTCGGCGCGGGAACGGCTCGGGCAGCTCCTCGACCCGGGCTCGGCGCGGGAGATCGAGCTTCCGGCCGCCACCCGGGACGTGCTGGGCTTCGTCGACACCCGCCGTTACCCCGAGCGGCTCGCGCAGGCGCGCCACCGCACCGGCCTGCGCGAGGGCGTGATCGTCGCGGACGGCACGATCGAGGGGCATCCGCTGGTCGTCGCCGTCATGGACTTCGAGTTCCTCGGCGGCAGCCTCGGCGCGGCGGTCGGTGACCTCGTCGCCGGCGCCGCCGAGACCGCGCTGGCGCGCGGGGTCCCGCTGCTGATCGTGGCCGCCTCGGGCGGTGCGCGCATGCAGGAGGGCCCGATCTCGCTGATGCAGATGGCGAGGACCAGCCAGGCGCTGGCCCGGCTGGACGAGGCGGGCATCCTGACCATCTCGCTGATCACCGATCCGACCTTCGGCGGGGTGGCGGCGTCCTTCGCCACCCAGACCGATGTGATCATCGCGGAGCCGGCCGCCCGGCTGGGCTTCGCCGGCCGCAGGGTGATCGAGCAGACCATCGGGCGGGAGCTGCCCGCCGCCTTCCAGACGGCGGAGTTCCTGCTGGAGCGCGGTTTCGTCGACGCGGTGACGCCGCGGCACGCGCTGCGCACCGAGCTGCGCCGCCTGCTCGCGGCGGCCCGTCCCGGCGGGCCCGGCCCGGTTCCGGCGGTGGCCCCGGGGACGCTGGTCAGGGACGCGGAGCTGCTCGACGAGATCGATCCCTGGAAGGCGGTCCAGCAGGCGCGCGACCTGAGCCGTCCGACCACGCTGGACTACCTCGGGCACGCGTTCCACGACTTCGTGGAGCTGCGCGGGGACCGGGTCGGCGGCGACTGCCCGGCGATCGTGGGCGGGACCGCGCTGCTCGGACGGCGGCCCGTCATGGTGATCGGGCACCAGCGCGGGCACACCGCGGGCGAGCTGTCCGCGCGCAACTTCGGGATGCCGAACCCGGCCGGGTATCGCAAGGCGGCCCGGCTGATGGCGACGGCGGCCAAGCTCGGGCTGCCGGTCGTGACGTTCGTCGACACCCCGGGCGCCCATCCGGGCGTGGAGGCCGAGGAGCAGGGCCAGGCGCTGGCCATCGCGCGGTGCATCCGGACGCTGGCGGACCTGCCCGTCCCGGTGGTCACGGTCATCATCGGCGAGGGCGGCAGCGGCGGCGCGCTCGCGCTGGCCGTGGCCGACGAGGTGCTGATCGGCGAGCGGGGCGTGTACTCCGTGATCAGCCCGGAGGGCTGCGCGTCGATCCTGTGGAAGGACGCCGCCAAGGCGCCCGAGGCCGCCGCCGCGCTGCGCGTGGACGCCCGCAGCCTGCTGCGGATGGGCGTCGTGGACGGCGTCGTCCGCGAACCGGACGGGGGCGGCCAGGCCGACCCGCGCGAGGCCGCCCGGCGCGTCGCCGCGGTGCTCGCCGGCAGCCTGTCCCGGCTCTGCGCGCTGGAGCCCGGCGAGCTGGTCCGCGCCCGGAGGGACAGGTACCGGTCATTCGGTTCGGGCCTGAGTCCGGGCCTGAGTTCGGAGCTGGATTCGGAGCTGAAGGGGGAGCCATGGAGCGAGCAATGACGCAGGAAACGCTGCCGGGAGCCGACGGGCCGCCGTCCAACGAGCCGTGCGGCGCGCTCGCGGCCCTGGTGCAGGTGCGGGAGCAGGCCATCGAACTGCTCGCCCGCCTCGAACGTCCGCCGAGGAACCTGCGCATCGAGGCCGGGGAGGTCACGGTCGACATCGCCTGGGCGTGGGAGGACGCGCCGCCCGCCGCCGCGCCCGCCCCATCCGCGCCCGCCGCGATCCCCGCGC
>NZ_VCKW01000200.1 GCF_005889715.1 Actinomadura soli | reverse complement strand
GTCATGGGTCGGGAAGTCCTTCTCCGTTGCTCGTCCGGGGTCGCGGCGGGGGCGCGATCTTTCGATGTCCTGCGGCCCGAGGAGGTTCCCCCGGAGGCCAACAGCGTAGTACGGGGACGAAACGGGCGCGGCGACTCTCGCCGGAACGGTCCGCGCGCCTTACGTGCCCGCCGCGCGCCCCCTTTGAAATCGGACGCCATTTCAATGGTTCGATTAATCGTTCTCCCAATTCCGCTCCAGGCGCGTTCTCGCGCGGCCTAACCTCTAGCTTCGCTGCGAAGGAACGGCCCAGAAGGAGTGGCCTGCCGTGACGGAAGACGTTCTGACGGATCCGCGGACGGAAACGCCGTCCACGAAATCGGCATATGGCGACCTTGTCCGGATGGCGTATTTCGTTCTTCCGGGGAAGGGAAAGCGCGTCTACCGGCTGGCGATCGCGCGCCGGATCGTGGACGGCACCGCGCGCGGCGCGCGGGACCGCTCGCCCGCCGGGCTGGCCCGCCGCCGCACCCGCGTGCTGCGCCGGGCGATGCGCCCGTCGCGCCGGCTCCGGATCGGCCTCGGGCCCTGGCTCCGCGCGCTGCCCGCCCAGCTGCCCGATCCCGCGCTCACCGCCATGCTGGCCAGGCTCGACCCGCACGTCCGGGTCGCCTACGTCCTGCGCCACATGGACGGGCTGCCCCGGTACGCCGTCCGGGACCAGCTGGTCGAGCTGCGCGTCCGCGACCCGTGGCCGGTCATCCAGGCCGCCGACGCCGTCCCGGCGCCGTCGGCCCGGCGCTCCGGGCGCTTCGAGTCCGCGCTCCGTCCCGTCCGGACCCGCTCGGCGGTGCCGCTCGCCGCCGCCGCCGTCCTCACCGCCGCCCTGGTCGCCGCCCTGGTGATGACCGGCGGCGACGATGAGCCGGCGGCCCGCGACCCGCGCCTCGTCTCCGCCGCGCCGGACGCCTGGACGCGCGGGCGCACCCTCGACGCCTGGCCCGCCCGCGGCGACCTCGTCCGCGACCGCGCGTTCACCGGGCGCGCCGCCGCGGCGTGGGACGCCGCGCCGGGGGCCGGCCGCTCCGGCGCCGCGCAGCTCCTCTACGCGGGCCGGGTCGACGGCGCGCCGCTCGCCGTGCTGCGGCTCGGCGACCGGATCGCGCGGTACACGCACGGCGGCCTGGACGTCACGACCGCCGGGGCCGACCCGTCCGCCCCGATCGCGCTCGGCGGCGGCCGCTACCTCCTCGCCCCCTGGGACGCGAGCCCCGAGACCCTCGCGGGGGAGCGGCTCGCGACGTCGTCCGGCGTGACCGCCCCGGCCCGCGCGGGCACCGGCTGCGGCCACGGCCCGCTCTTCCACATCGGCGGGAGGACGTTCGGCGACCTCGGCGGCCCGCGCGCCACCGTCCTCGCCCACCACTCGCCCGACCACCGCGCGGGCCGGACGGAGCGTCCCGCCCGCCTCGGCTCGGACGGCCAGAAGCTCTGGAACCGCCTCGCCTGCCTGACGCACCCGTCCCAGCCGGTCTCCGAGGCGATGGCCTGGAACTTCTGGTCGGGGACCCTGCCGCACGGCGGGGAGCACGCCGACTGGGTCTGCACCCGCCTGACCCGGCCCGGCGGCGGCGCCACCGCCGCCGCGACGCTGCTCGGCTCGAAGGACCGGGCCACGGGACCGTGCGACGCCCTCCGTCCGGTCAGCGGGACCTGGTGGCGGTCCCCTTCCGGCCGCTGGTACTACCTGGCCGCCGCCGGGCGCGGCCTCGACCCGCACGCCGAAGGCGTCGACCGGTCGACCACGAAGCGCCGCCTCCTCGTCGCGCCCGGCGACCGCCCCTCCCCGGTCACCCTCACCGCCCGCTGAGACACACCGCCCGCTGAAGCCCGCCCGGGTCAGGGCGCACTTACCCGGATCGGGCACACTGGGAGGCCGAACGAGATTCAGGGAGTCGCTGATGGGCAACGGGCCCCTCTCCGGAGTGCGGGTGATCGAGCTGGCCGGGATCGGGCCCGGGCCGTTCGCCGCGATGCTGCTGGCCGACCTCGGCGCCGACGTCATCCGGGTGGACCGCGCGTCCGCCGTCCGGGACGGCGAGAGCACCGGCGGCACCGACTTCACCAACCGCGGCAAGCGCTCCATCGCGATCGACCTCAAGAGCGACCGCGGCAGGGAGGTCGTGCTCCGGCTGGTGGAGAAGTCCGACGTCCTCCTCGAAGGGTTCAGGCCCGGCGTCACCGAGCGGCTCGGTGTCGGGCCGGACGAGTGCCTCGCCCGCAACCCGCGGCTCGTCTACGGCCGCATGACCGGCTGGGGCCAGGAGGGCCCCCTCTCCTCGACCGCCGGGCACGACGTCGCCTACATCGCCGTCACCGGCGCCCTGCACGCCATCGGCCGCGCGGGCGGCCCGCCGCAGGTCCCGGTGAACCTGCTCGGCGACTTCGCGGGCGGCAGCATGTACCTCGTCGTGGGCGTCCTGTCCGCGCTGCTGGAGTCGAGGGCGAGCGGGCGCGGCCAGGTCGTCGACGCCGCCATCGTGGACGGCGCCGCGCACCTGTCCACGTTCATCCACGGCTTCCTCGCCGGCGGCCTCTGGGAGGACCGCCGCGGCGTCAACATGCTCGACACCGGCGCCCCCTGGTACGACGTGTACGAGACGTCCGACGGGCGCCACATGGCCGTCGGCGCCATCGAGCCCCGGTTCTACGCCGAGTTCCTCCGCCTCGCCGGCCTCGACGGCGAGGACCTGCCCGCCCAGCACGACCGGGCGGGCTGGCCCGTCCTCCGCGACCGCTTCGCCGCCGTGTTCCGCACGAGGACGCGCGACGAATGGACGGAGATCTTCGTCCCGAGCGACGCGTGCGTGGCGCCCGTCCTGTCGATGACCGAGGCGGCCGGGCACCCGTACAACACGTCCCGCGACGTGTTCCCCGAGCTTGGGGGCCGGCGCCAGCCCGCACCGGCCCCACGCTTCTCCCGCACCCGGGCCGGGACCGACGGTGTTCCCGTCCTCCCCGGCGGCCAGACCCGGGCCGTGCTGGACGATCTCGGCTTCGACGACGCCGAGGCCCTCCTCAAGGAGGGCGCCGTCGCCCAAGCCTGACCGGTCAGCCGATGGCGTCCGCCACGGCCGCCGACCAGAGGGCGAGCCCGTCGTCGATCTGCGCCGCGGTGACGATCAGCGGCGGGATCATCCGGACGACGTTGCCGTACGCGCCGCAGGTCAGCAGCAGCAGCCCGCGCTCGGCGGCGGCCGTGTGCGCCCGCTGCGCCGCCTCGGCGTCGGGCTCGCCGTCCGGGGTGGTGAACTCGCTGGCCTGCATCAGCCCGAGCCCGCGCACGTCCCCGATCGCCGGATGGTCGGCGGCGACCTTGCGCAGGCCGTCGCTCAGCCGCGCGCCCTGCCGGGCCGCGTTGCCGACGAGGTCCTCGTCCTGGACGACCCGCAGCGTGGCGAGCGCGGCCGCGCAGGCGACCGCGTTGCCGCCGTAGGTGCCGCCCTGCGAGCCGGGACGGGCCTTCTCCATCAGCGCGGTGGGCGCGGCGATCGCCGACAGCGGGAACCCGCTGGCCAGGCCCTTGGCGGTGACCAGGATGTCCGGACTCGCCGCCGCGTGCTGGTGGCCCCAGAACTCGCCCGTCCGGCCGAACCCGGTCTGCACCTCGTCCATGATCAGCAGGATGCCGTGCCGGTCGGCGCGCTCGCGCAGGCCCTCCAGGAACGCGGGCGGCGCCGGGATGTAGCCGCCCTCGCCGAGCACGGGTTCCACGACGAAAGCGGCCGTATCGGAGGCGGGGCTCGCGGTGACGAGGAGGTAGTCGAGCTCGCGCAGCGCGAACCGGGTCGCCTCCTCCTCGGACCACCCGTACCGGTACGCCTGCGGGAACGGCGCGATCGCGGCGCCCGGCATCAGCGGGCCGATCCCGGCGCGGAACTTCGTGCCCGCGGTGGTGAGCGCGGCGGCGCCCATCGTCCGGCCGTGGAAGGAGCCGTGGAAGACGACGATGTTCTGCCGCCCGGTGGCGTGCCTGGCCAGCCGGATGGACGCCTCGACGGCCTCGCTGCCGCTGTTGAGGTAGAACAGCGAGTCGAGGCCGTCCGGCAGGACCTCGCCGAGCGCCTCGGTGAGCCGCAGCAACGGCTCGTGCATGACGGTCGTGTACTGCCCGTGGATCAGCGTCCCGACCTGCTTCTGCGCCGCCTCGACCACGCGCGGGTGGCAGTGGCCGGTGTTGGTGACGCCGATGCCCGCGGTGAAGTCCAGATGCCGGCGGCCGTCGGTGTCATAGAGGTAGACGCCCTCGCCGCGCTCGGCCAGGACGGGGGTGGCCTGCTTGAGCAGGGGTGACAGCTGTGCCATGCGTCCTCCGGTCCACCGGTAGATTGTCGACAATCTGCAATGTAGGTGGCCTCCGGCCACGATGTAAAGCGCCGCCCCCGGCGGGGCTCGGGAAACCCGGCGGCGCGCCTAGGAGACGCGGAGCCGGTCGATCGAGTCGGTCATGTGCTCCTCGATGAGGGTCAGCAGCCGCTCCTCCTCGCCGTCGCCGATCGCGTCGACCAGCCGCCGGTGCTCCTCGACCAGCTCGGACGGCTCCGGATAGGTGTCCTGCAGCGCGTTCAGGCACATCCGGGTCTCCACCAGGAGGGTGTGCGCCATCCGCTCCAGCCGGTGGCTGCCCGACGAGCTGACGAGCACCTCGTGGAACGCCTGGTCGGCGTCGCTCATAGCGACCCGGTCGCGCTGGCTCGCGGCGTCGACCAGCGCGTCCAGCGCGTCGGTGAGCCGGGCCACCGCCTCCCCCCGGTTCCGCTCCATGATCAGCTGGCAGGCCTCGCGCTCGATCGCGAGCCGGGCGAGGTAGACGTCCTCCACGTCGCCCTCGTCCAGCGTGATCACGAACAGCCCGCGGTGCGGCTCGCTGACCAGCAGGCCCTCCTGGACGAGCCGCTGCATCGCCTCGCGCAGCGGGCCGCGGCTGATGCCGAGCCGCCCGGCCAGCTCGGCCTCGCCGAGCTGCGCGCCGGGCTCCAGCGAGCCGTACATGATCGCCGAGCGCAGCTCGTCCGAGACGATCTCGACGGTCGACTTGCGGGGGACAGGTTCCAGCTCACCCAAACGGCCCATGCGCGGGCCCCTTTCGTCGTCGCTGTCAGGTATGTCGTCCCTGCCCGGAGACCGGCTCGGCGGCGCCGGCGGGGACGCTGGAGACGGGGGCGGGCGCGGCGAACAGCCGGCCCAGCCCGGTGCGCGGCGGGATCCCCCCGGGCCCGGACGCGAGCCGCAGCCCCTCCCACACGCTCACCTGGTTGGCGGTCAGCACCGGCTTGCCGATCCGCGCCTCCAGCTCGTCGAGCCAGGACACGGTGTGCAGCGCGGTGTCGGGCACCAGCACCGCCTCGGCGTCCGGATGGTCGTTGGCCGCCACGAACGCGAGCACCTCGTCGCGGCCGAGGGTGCCGACCTCGGCGGCGGTGATGATGCCCCGGCAGGACAGCGCCACCACCTCGACGCCGGCGTGCCCGAGGAACGCGACGAACCGCTCGGCGACGTCGGACGGATAGGTCGCGGCGACCGCGACCCTGGTCAGGCCGAGCGCGCGCGCCGCGTTCACGAACGCGAACGACGTGCTGGACGCCGGTACGCCCGCCGCCTCGGCGACGCCCTGGACCTGCCGCTCGGCGCCGTCCCAGCCGAACACGAAGCTCCCGCTGGTACAGGCCCACACGGCCGCCTGGACGCCCAGGCCGCGCAGCGCGCGGGCGCCGTCGCCGAGGACGTCGGCGCCGCCGATGTCCAGCAGCGCGTCGACGCGGTGGGCGTCCTCGCGCATCAGCGTGTGGACGACCGGCAGGCGCACCCCGCCGAGGGCGCGCTCGATGGCCGGGTAGTCGTCCTCGGCGCTGTAGCCGGGGTACAGGAAACCCGCGCTCAACCCGTTCTGGTGCATGGAGTCAGCAATCCTAACGCTCATGGCGATCAGGCCGCCGTGGACGGGGCGAGCTGCACGAGCGACTGCCCGGGACCGGCCGCGGAGCGGCCCATCGCGCGCAGCGCCGTGCACATCGTGACCTGGTTGGCGGTGAGGACCGGCTTTCCGATCATCTGCTCCAGCGGCGCGATGATGTCGTAGGTCGGCACGTTCGTGCAGCTGATGTACACCGCCTCGGCCTCCGGGCCGTCGACGGCCGACACCGCCGACACGATCTCGCCGTACCCGACCTTCCAGATGTGGCTGAGCAGCCCCATCCCGACCGACGACACGACCTCGATGCCGTACTCGTTCAGGAACGACACGAGCCGTTCGGTGACGGCGTCGATGTAGGGGGTGACGACCGCGATCCGGTTGACGTTGAGCAGCCGCAGCGACTCCACCAGCGCGCCGGACGTCGTCGTCGAGACCGGCGCGCCGGCCGACAGCATCGACTGGTTCAGCTGGATCTCGCCCGCCTTGCCGCGGATGAAGCTCCCCGAGGCGCAGGCGTAGGCGACGGCGAGCGGCTCGGGCGCCAGCACGTCCCGCGTGGCCTGCCGGACGATCGACTGGTCCGACAGCGCGGACGCCATCTCGACGGTGACCGGCACAGGTACGTAGGGCAACCGGGTCATGTAGAGCGACACGTCGTCGGGCGTCCAGCGCCACAGCTCGCGGTCGAGCGCGAAGTCGAAGGGCGCGACCACGCCGATGCCGTGCTGGGCGAGCAGCTCGGGGCCGACGACCAGCGTGGGGTCGAATGTCATCTGCGAGGCCACCGCTCTAAGACTCTGCACGGCTGTAGAGCAGGCGCTCGCCGGCTCCGCCGGAGCGCCAGACGTCGTTGCACGCCTCCGCCATCCGGTCGAGGCCGTCGACGATCGTCGCGTACACGTTGCCGGGGACCCAGCCGACGTCCCCGTTCAGCAGCAGGTTGTTGCGGCCGTAGAAGATCGCGAGATCGATGACGCCGGGCAGCGCGTGGATGTTCTTCTCCTCCTTGAACCGCCGGTCGAGCATGCCGCCGGCGAACGAGAAGTAGACGACGTCGCCCGGGATGGGGGTGACCGTGGGGTTCTCCAGACCGACCTCTTCCTCGGCGAACCGCTCGATCATCGTGTACACCTCGTTGCGGGCGTACTTGGCGTGGTAGGCGTCGCCGCCGAGCGGCAGGGCCTGCCACACCGCCTCGCAAGTCCGCGGCGCGTCCTTCTCCAGCAGTTCCGCGACGCACGAGACGCCGCGGCGCTCCAGTGTGATGGTCATGAGCTTGGGCATGCTGGACCTCCCCGTGCACAGGGGTGGGCGAAGGCGTCGCCACCCGAAAGGACTCTCCGTGTTTGGCTCCCGGGGGAGCTGTTAGAGCGCTCTGGGATCCGTCCTGGCCTTGCATGGGCAGCGGTTGCGACGGTCTTGCAGCACACGTCTCAGTGCGGTGACCGGAGCCGCGGTGCACCGCGCTGATTGTTGACAATCCTACGAACTGTTTCTAGCGTGTCAATGCCCCCCCGTGTTGCCTTCGCGTAAACCCTGCTCTCCCTGGATGTGGCGCCGATGGAGCATGTTCCGCCCGCACCCGGCGGGCCGCCCGCCGTGGTGGTGCTGACGGGGGACGTTCTCCCGCCCGGCATGGACGCCGTGGAGCGCCTCGCGCGCGTCCGGTACGTGCGCGAGCCGGAGCTCGCCGAGGCCCTTCCCGGCGCCGACGTCTTCTTCATGTGGGACTTCCTCTCCGACGCGGTCGCCGGCGCCTGGCCGTCCGGCGGCGGGCCGGGCTGGGTGCACATCGCGAGCGCCGGCGTCGAGCGGCTGATGTTCCCGGGCCTGATCGAGGGCGGCGCCGTCGTCACCAACTCGCGCGGGGTCTTCGACGAGCCGATCGCGGAGTACGTCCTCGGGCTGGTGCTCGCGTTCGCCAAGGACCTGCACACGACCGTCCGGCTGCAGGGGGAGCGGCGCTGGCGGCACCGCGAGACCGAGGGGATCACCGGCGCCCGCGCGCTCGTCGCCGGCACCGGCCCGATCGGCCGCGCGATCGGCCGCCGCCTGTCGGCCGCGGGCCTGGCGGTCTCCGGGCTCGGCCGCACCGCCCGCGACGGCGACCCCGACCTCGGCACCGTCCACCCGATGGAGCGCATGGACGAGGCGCTCGCCGCCGCCGACTACGTCGTGCTGGCGGCGCCGCTCACGCCGCGGACCCGCGGCATGATCGACGCCGCGGCGCTGGACCGGATGCGCCCGTCCGCGCGGCTGATCAACGTGGGGCGCGGCGCGCTGGTGGCCGAGGCCGACCTGGTCAAGGCGCTGCGCGACGGGCGCGTCGCGGGCGCGGCGCTCGACGTGTTCGAGGACGAGCCGCTCCCGCCGTCGTCACCGCTCTGGGCCATGCCCAACGTGATCGTCTCCCCGCACATGTCGGGCGACGTGGTCGGCTGGCGCGACGAGCTGGTCCGGCTGTTCGCCGACAACCTCGGCCGCCACGTGGCGGGCCGCCCGCTCCGCAACGTCGTGGACAAGCGGCTCGGCTACGTCGGGTCCCAGAACGGCTCACGGACCGGCTCCCGCGCCGGGTCCGACCAGAGGGGGTAGCCATGACCGACGCGGCCGACCTGACCGCCACCGAACTGATCGACGCGTACGAGGCCGGGACGCTCTCGCCGGTCGAGGCCGCCGAGGCCGTCCTCGCCCGGATCGGGCGGGACGACCCGAAGCTCAACGCGTTCTGCCTCGTCGACGGGGAGACCACCCTCGACATGGCCCGCGCCGCGACCGACCGGCGGCGGCGCGGCGCCATGCTGGGCCCGCTGGACGGCGTGCCCGTCTCGATCAAGGACATCCTGCTCACCCGCGGCTGGCCGACGTTGCGCGGCTCGGCCACCGCCGACCCGTCGGGCCCCTGGGACGAGGACTCCCCGGCCGTGGCCCGCCTGCGCGAGCAGGGCGCGGTGTTCGTCGGCAAGACGACCACGCCCGAGTTCGCGTGGAAGGGCGTGACCGACAACCCGGTCGACGGCGTCACCCGCAACCCGTGGGACCCGTCCCGGACGCCCGGCGGGTCGAGCGGCGGTGCCGCGGCGGCCGTGGCGGCGGGCATGGCCCCGCTCGCGCTCGGCACGGACGGCGGCGGCTCGGTCCGCATCCCCGCCGCGTTCACCGGGACCTTCACGATCAAGCCGACCTACGGCCGCATCCCGCACTACCCGGCGAGCGCGTTCGGGACGCTCGCGCACACCGGCCCGATGACCAACACGGTCGCGGACGCGGCGCTGCTGCTCGACGCGGTCTGCGGCGCCGACGGCCGCGACTGGTCGGCGCTGCCGCCGCCGGACGTCGTGTTCAGCGAGGCCGGCCCCGACGACCTGACCGGCCTGCGCGTCGCGTTCAGCCCCGACCTCGGGTTCGCCGAGGTCGACCCGGAGATCGCGGCGTCCGTCGCGGCCGCCGCCGAGGCGTTCACCGAGCTGGGCGCGAAGGTCGAGCAGGCCGATCCCGGCTTCGCCGACCCGGTCGAGGAGTTCGAGGTGCTGTGGTTCGCGGGCGCCGCCAAGGTCGTCGAGAACCTCTCGCCCGACGCCCGCGCGCGGCTCGACCCCGGCCTGCGGGAGATCTGCGAGCAGGGCGCCCGGTACTCGGCCGTCGAGTACCTCACCGCCACGGCCCGCCGCATGGACCTCGGCCGCCTCATGGGCCTGTTCCACGAGCGGTACGACCTGCTGCTCACCCCGACGATGCCGATCGCCGCGTTCGAGGCGGGCGCCGAGGTCCCGCCGGGGTCCGCGACCCGCCGCTGGACGAGCTGGACCCCGTTCACCTACCCGTTCAACATGACGCAGCAGCCCGCGGCGAGCCTGCCGTGCGGCTTCACGTCCGGCGGCCTGCCCATCGGCCTCCAGGTCGTCGGCGCCCGCCACGCCGACGCCCTGGTCATGGCCGCGTGCGCCGCCTACGAGCGGGCCCGTCCGTGGAAGCGGTTCACGCGGGCGGGCTGAACGCGGCCGCTCAGTCGTCCTGGGGGCCGCCCAGTTCCTTCTCGCGCCGCTTCTGCCTGCTCGACTTTCGGCGCTTCACGCCGACGCCGCCCCAGAACGCCAGGCCCTTGACGACGACCGTCGGCGAGCCCGGCGCGCCGGGACCGCTGGCCCGGTTGTCGAACCCGCCCATGATCCCGAGGCCCTTGACGTGGACGGTGATGTCGTCCGGGACGATGACCTCGAACCCGCCCATGATCGCGAAGGCGCGGATCGTCGTCACCGGCTCGTCGAACCGCGCCTCACGCAGGTCGATCTTGCCGCCGCCCCAGAACGCGAACGCGCGGAACCTGCGGGGCACGTTCCACACGCCCGTCCGGTTGAACCCGCTCATGATGCCGATCCCGGTCTTCCAGGACGGGGCGCTCTCCAGCGGGCGCCAGTCCGCCCCGGACCCGGTGAGCGGCGGGGCCGGGACCGCGCCCGTGCCGGGCGAGGGCAGGTCGCGGGTGATCGGCTCCAGCTCCGCGTACGTCTTGGCCGCGTACACCGCGTCCAGGCGCTCGTCGAGCTCCGCCAGGGTCAGCCGCCCATCGCCGGCCGCCTCGCGCAGCACCTGCGCGACGCGCTCGCGGTCCGCGTCGCCGGCACGCATCTGCGGCGGGCCGGGGGTACCGGCGGGCTCTGGGAGGTTCGTCATGTCCAGAGCCTAGACCGCCGCCGCGCCGCGCGGCGACCCGCGCGGGGCGGGGCCCGCCGGGGAAGCGCCGGTACCAGCCCGCCGGGGCGCCCGCGGTGACGTGCCCGCCGAGCCGGTCCAGCGCGGCGGCGCGGTCGGGCGCGAAGACCGGTGTGTGCGTCACCAGGAGCAGGACCGCGGCGCAGAGCGCGGCGCGCCTCATCCGGGCCGCAGGCCGGGGCCGGGCAGGAAGCGCCCGGTGCGGGCGTCGGCGGGCTCGCCGTCTTCGGCGACGAGGTCGCCGCAAAGGTAGGTGCGCACCACCCGGCCGGTGAAGGCGCGCCCGTCGTAGGGCGTCCAGCCCGCCTTGGAGTGGACGCCGGCGTCGCGGGCCGTCCACACCCGCGACGGGTCCACGAGCACGAGGTCGGCGTCGAAGCCCGGCGCGACGCGGCCCTTGCGGGGCCAGAGCCCGTACAGCCGGGCCGGGACCTCCGCGTACAGGCGCGCCACGTCCTCGTAGGAGATCAGCTGGCGGGCGGCGGCGTCGAGGAGCGCGGGCATCGTCGTGTCCAGGCCCGGCAGCCCGAAGTGGACGTCCCAGATCCCGCCGGACGTCTTCTGCTCCCGCGTCGACGGCGCGTGGTCGGACGAGACGTGCGTGAGCGGCCCGTCGCGCAGCAGCCGCCACGTCTCGCCCTCGTCGGCGTCGTGCCGGGCGCGGGCCGGCGGCGTGAACTTGCGGAACGGGCCGTGCTCCAGGACCTCGTCCTCGCGGAGCAGCAGGTACTGGGGGCAGGTCTCGGCGAACAGGCGGACGCGATGCCGTTCACGTTCGCGATGGCCGAGGGCTCGGCCGTTCCCGCGATCACCTACGAGAGCCGGCGCTGGTCCGCGGGCAGCTCGCGGGCGCCGCCTCGCAGGGGATCGGCGGCGCGCTGCTGGAGGAGCTCCTCTACGACGCGCAGGGGCAGCCGCTGTCCACGACCTTCGGCGACTACCGGATGCCGACCGCGGCGGAGCTGCCCGAGATCGAGACCGTGGTGGTCGAGCACCGCCCGCCCGCGTCCAACCCGCTGGGCGCGAAGGGCGCGGGGGAGGCGGGGATGGTCGCCACGCCCGCCGTGATCGCCAACGCGGTCGCAGACGCGCTCGGCCCGGACGCGCCGGTCACCCGGCTGCCGCTCACCCCCGACCGCGTCCGCTCGCTCCTGCGCTGACCGCGCCGGCGCCCCGGCCGCGTCAGCGCTCGCCGCGCAGCGGGACGCCCTTGCCCTCCAGCTCGTCCAGCAGGGCGAGGCCCTCCTCCGCCCACGCGATCTCGGCCCGGGCCTTGAGGACCTCGCCCCGGAAGGCGAGCTTGCGGAACGCGACGATCGCCTCGTGCTCCTCCTCGGGCCGCTGCTCCAGCCGGCGGCGCAGCAGCGACACCCGGCGCGCGTCCAGGTCGGCCAGCATCTGCTCCCAGTCCCGGAGCGCGCGGGCGAAGTGGCGCAGGTGCTCCTGGAGCTGGTGGCGGGCCGCCTCGTAGGTGGCCTGCTCGAAATGCGCCGCCTTCAGCCGGTACGGGTCGCGCTCGGACTGGTACGGGGTGGGCTCCCGCTCCCACCGCTGCAGCTCGGCGAGGCCCGCCTCGTTGATCGAGTAGACCCGCTTCTCGGCGCGCTCGCCCCGCGGCACGACCTCGACGCCGACCAGGCCGTCGCGCTCCATCCGGCGCAGCTCCGGATAGATCTGGCTGTGCGGCGCGCTCCACACGTACGCGAAGCTGCCGTCGAAGTACTTGACCAGCTCGTACCCGGTCATGGGCTGGGCGGTCAGGGTGGCGAGCAGCGCGTGGCGCTGTGACATCGACGTCCCCATCGGTCCACCGGGCAGTGATCCATAACAGTATCAACCGACATACTCGGGGACCGGCGGTCAGGCGGGACGCTCAGCCCGCCGGTTCCAGCCGGACGACGATCGACTTGGACGTCGGGGTGTTGCTGATCTCGGCGGTGCTGTCGAGCGGGACGAGGACGTTCGTCTCCGGGAAGTACGCCGCCGCGCAGCCCGGCGCCGTCGGGTAGGACACGACGCGGAACGCGGCCGCCCGCCGCTGCGCACCGTCGGCCCACTCCGAGACCAGGTCGACCATCGCGCCGTCGTCCAGTCCGAGGGCGGCAAGGTCGGACGGGTTGACGAACACGACGCGGCGCCCGGCCTTGATGCCGCGGTAGCGGTCGTCCAGGCCGTAGATCGTGGTGTTGTACTGGTCGTGGCTCCGGACGGTCTGCAGCAGCAGCCGCCCCTCCGGGACCCGCAGGACCTCCAGCTCGTTCACCGTCAGGTTGGCCTTGCCGGTCGCGGTCGGGAACCGGCGCTCGTCGCGCGGCGCGTGCGGGAGCGTGAACCCGCCCCGCTCCCGGATGCGGGCGTTGTAGTCCTCGAAACCGGGCACGACCCGTGAGACGTGGTCGCGGATGACGTCGTAGTCGCGCTCCATCGCGTCCCAGCCGATGCCCGGATCGGGCAGGGCCGCCGACGCGAGCCGGCAGACGATCGACACCTCCGACAGCAGGTCCGGGGACGCCGGGGTCAACCGGCCCCGGGACGCGTGGACCATGCCCATCGAGTCCTCGACGGAGACGAACTGCGGCCCCGACTCCTGCACGTCGCGCTCGGTGCGACCCAGCGTCGGCAGGATCAGCGCCGTCTCGCCCGCCACGGCGTGCGAGCGGTTGAGCTTGGTCGACACCTGCGCGGTCAGCCGGCACGAGCGCAGCGCCGCCTCCGTCACGGCGGAGTCGGGGGTCGCCCGGACGAAGTTGCCGCCCATCCCGAGGAACACCTTCGCGCGGCCGTCCCGCATGGCGCGGATCGCGTCCACGGTGTCGGTGCCGTGCTCGCGCGGCGGCTCGAACCCGAACTCGGCGGCGAGCGCGTCCAGGAACTCCGGCTTCGGCTTCTCCCAGATGCCCATCGTCCGGTCGCCCTGGACGTTGGAGTGGCCGCGCACCGGGCAGACCCCCGCGCCGGGACGGCCGATGTTGCCGCGCAGCAGCAGGAAGTTGACGATCTCGCGGATCGTCGGGACCGAGTTGCGGTGCTGGGTGAGGCCCATCGCCCAGCAGACGATGATCTTCTTCGCGCCGAGGACGTCCGCCAGCACCGCCGCGATCTCCGCCCGCGTCAGGCCGGTGGCCTCCAGCACGTCGTCCCAGTCCAGGCCGAGGACGTGCTTCTCGAACGCCTCGAACCCGTGGGTGTGCGCGTCGAGGAACCCGCGGTCGACGGCGCCGGGCGCGTCCGATTCGAGGAGCATCCGGTTGAGGGCCTGGAACAGCGCCAGGTCGCCGTTCAGCCGGATCTGCAGGAACCGGTCGGCGAGCGCCGTGCCCCGCCCGGCGATGCCGGACGCGCGCTGCGGGTTCTTGAACCGCATCAGCCCGGCCTCGGGCAGCGGGTTCACCGCGACGATCCGCGCGCCCTCCTTTTTGGCCCGTTCCAGCGCGGACAGCATCCGCGGGTGGTTCGTGCCCGGGTTCTGGCCGACGACGAATATGAGATCCGCCTGGTAGAGGTCGTCCAGCAGCACCGAGCCCTTGCCGATGCCGATCGTCTCGCTCAGCGCCGACCCGGACGACTCGTGGCACATGTTGCTGCAGTCGGGGAGGTTGTTGGTCCCGAAGGCGCGGGCGAACAGCTGGTAGGCGAACGCGGCCTCGTTGCTCGTCCGTCCCGAGGTGTAGAAGATGGCCTCGTCCGGCGATTCGAGGGCGGTCAGCTCGGCGGCCAGCAGCCGGAACGCCTCGTCCCACGGCACCGGCTCGTAGTGCTCGGACCCGGCGCGCTTCAGCATCGGCTCGGTCAGCCGCCCCTGCTGCCCGAGCCAGTGGTCGGACCGCTCCGCCAGGTCCGACACGGTGTGCCTGGCGAAGAACTCCCGCGTGATCCGCCGCGTCGTGGCCTCCTCCGCGACGGCCTTCGCCCCGTTCTCGCAGAACTCGGCGACGTGCCGGTGGTCGCCCTCGGGCCACGCGCAGCCCGGGCAGTCGAACCCCTGCTTCTGGTTGACGCGCAGCAGCGTCAGCGCGGTGCGCCGCACGCCCATCTGCTCGTACGACTGGCGCAGCGCGGCCGTGATCCCCGGCACGCCCGCCGCCCACTCCTTCGGTTCGGAAACCTCGAGACTCGCGTCATCGAAGTCGTCGGCGGGCGCCCTGCGGCTCATCGCACTCATCCTCCTGCTCGGCTGGCCACCCCACTGTCGCACGTACGCACTGTCGCACGTACACGGAGGTCATTGGGGCGGGCCTTCCGCCAGCCGGATCGTGGCGGCCATGGGCGCGCCCTGCGCGGTCGTCCACTCCAGGCGGACGACGTCGCCGGGACGGCGCGCGAGGACCAGCGCGGTCAGCGCGGTGGAGGAGTCGACGGCCCGGCCGTCGAGGCGCACGATCGCGGCGCCGACCGGGACCCCGGCGGCCTCGGCGGGCGCGCCCGGCACGACCTCCGCGACGAGGGCGCCGGGGGAGTCGCCGTTGGAGCGGACCTTGACGCCGAGCATGGCCGTCGGCCCGATGTGCACGGTGGACGACGCCTCGCCGCGCCGGATCTGCCCGGCGACGGCCAGGGCCCGGTCGGACGGGATGGCGTACCCGCGGTGGTTCTTCCTCGGCTGCGACCCGTCCATCGTGTACCCGGCGGACGCGGCGGTGTTGATCCCGATGACCTTCCCGGCGGTGTTCAGCAGCGGCCCGCCCGAGTCGCCCGGCTTGATCGGGGCGCTGGTCTCGATCAGGCCGCTCAGCCGCTCCGAGGTGCCGTTGGTGTCGTCACGGGCGGTGACGGACTGCTGCAGCGCGGTGACCCTGCCGGTGACGACGGTGGGCGTGCCGCCCTTGCCGCCCGCGTTTCCGACGGCGGTGACCGGTTCGCCGACCGCGACCCCGGCCGCGGACGCGAACACCGCGGCCTTGAGCCGGGACGCGCCGGTCAGCCGGATCACCGCGATGTCGCCGGCGCGGTCGTACCCGACGACCCGCGCGGTGTAGGCGCGGCGGTTGTCGGTGTCGGTGCCCTTGATCTCGGTGGCGCCGTGGATCACGTGGTTGTTGGTCAGGACGAGCCCGGACGGGTCGAGCACGATGCCCGTCCCGGCGGCGCGGGTGCCGTTCAGCGACTGCTCGGTCTCGATGTTGACGACGCCGGGCCGCCGTCCGCTGGGCTTGGCGTGCTTGGTCGCCGCCGTCTGCGTCGCGGGCGGCGGGACGTCCCCGGCCCCCTCTCCCTCCAGCGCCCGGCAGCCGGGGACGAGCAGGGACGCCAGCGTGACCAGGAGTATCGGGATCGCGGTACGGGCGCCGCGCCGCACGGTGTCCTCGCTCACCTCGGCCTCCTAGAGCTCCTCTCCAATAATTCCCGATTTCTGGGGATTAGTCGGAGACGGCGGGGGCGGGGGCGGCC
>NZ_VCKW01000001.1 GCF_005889715.1 Actinomadura soli | reverse complement strand
CACCCAGAAGCCCGCCCCGCCGAGCGCGGCGGTCAGGCCGAGCGCGATGAGGACGCACACGCCCGAGACGGTCATGCCGAGGATCATGCCGAGCGGCGGCCGGCCCGGAACCCGGCCTTCGAGCACCGCCTTGGGGTCCACGTGCGTCATGTTGCGAAGCGTAACGGGAGGTTCCGGCGAACGGAGAGACGCCCGCGGCGGGAACGCCCGCCTAGGACAGGATCGGGTCGACGGCCACGGCCGTGAACAGCAGCGCCAGGTAGACGTTCGACAGGTGGAAGAACCGCATCGGCCGGAGGTGGACGCCCGTCACCCCGGCCCGCACCGCGCGGAGCAGCCGGTGGCCCTCGGCGAGGAACACCAGGCCGAGGACGACGGCGACGGCGCCGTACACCGGGCCCATCCCGGCGACCGGCCACAGCAGCAGCGAGCAGGCCACGGTGGCGTAGGTGTAGACGAGGCTCTCGGTGACGACGCGGCGCTCGGTGGCGACGACCGGCAGCATCGGGACCTTGGCGACCGCGTAGTCGTCGCGGTAGCGCATCGCGAGCGTCCAGGTGTGCGGCGGCGTCCAGAGGAACACGACGCCGAACAGGACCAACGGCGTCCAGGCGACGCCGCCGGTGACCGACGCCCACCCGATGAGGACGGGCATGCACCCGGCGATGCCGCCCCACACGACGTTCTGCGACGTCCGCCGCTTGAGCAGCAGCGAGTACACGAAGACGTAGAACAGGATCGCGAACAGCGACCCCGCGGCGGCGACCGGGTTGACGGCGAGCAGGAACCCGGCCGTGGACAGCACGGCGAGCCCGACGCCGAAGATCAGCGCGCGGGCCGGGGTGACCTGGTGGCGGGCCAGCGGGCGCCGCCGGGTGCGGCGCATCTTGGCGTCGATGTCGCGGTCGATGTAGCAGTTGATCGCGTTGGCGGCGCCGGCGGACATGGTGCCGAACGCCAGCGTCAGCAGCACGGTGGACAGCTCAGGGACGCCGCCGGACGCGAGGAACATCACCGGGATGGTGGTGATCAGGAGCAGCTCGATCACGCGCGGCTTCGTCAGGGCCACGTACGCGCGCACGCTCGCCCCGAACGTCCGCCGGACGGCCGGGGCCAGGTCGAGAGCCGGGTCTGCGGTCACCGGCACGAGCGGGGCCACGGACGCCCCCGCGTCGAGGTCGATCTCGACCTCGACTCCGCGCTTGTTGCTGAGCACCGTCACAATCGGGTCCACGTCCAACTAGGGATGAGAAAGTCGCGTACCACCTCGGCGGCGCCCCCGCGATCCGGGCCGGCCTCGGCTGGATGCAACTTCCGGCTTCTTCCTGCCGCGGCCGCTGTCGTCAACCGCGCAATCACTGTAGTGCGCCCCCTCCGGAGGCCACGCACCGGGTCGCCTGATCACCCCGCCGGATCCCCCCGGCGCGGGGGTTAGCCGCCGGTACGTCCGGGCAGGGGTGCTTGGCGATAGGCTCGCGATGGGCGAGTCATGATCTTCGCCGGTCACGGACGCGGCGTCGCACGGGACCGGCGGGAAGAGGCGCCGCGCCGCCGGACGTTACCGCTCATGGGGCGGACGCGCGCGGACGGCGCACAGAGCACAGTCCGTACACCGGTTCGAGAGGAGCCCGGCGTTCCGTGAGCAGGGCAAACAGCACGTTTGAGTGGTCCGACCAAGACCGGCGGGCGGTGGACGTGGTCCGCGCCCTCGCGATGGACGCGGTCGAGGAGGCGGGCTCCGGCCACCCGGGGACGGCGATGAGCCTCGCGCCCGCCGCCTACCTCCTCTTCCAGCGCTTCCTGCGGCACGACCCGACGGACCCGCACTGGCCCGGCCGGGACAGGTTCGTGTTGTCCTGCGGCCACTCCAGCCTGACCCTCTACATCCAGCTGTACCTGTCGGGCTACCCGATGACGCTGGAGGACCTGCGGGCCCTGCGCAAGTGGGGCAGCCTCACCCCCGGCCACCCGGAGTTCGGGCACACCGCGGGCGTGGAGACGACGACGGGCCCGCTGGGGCAGGGCATCGCGAACGCCGTCGGGATGGCGATGGCGGCGCGGCGCGAGCGCGGCCTGTTCGACCCCGACGCGCCGCAGGGCGAGTCGCCGTTCGACCACATGGTCTGGGCGTTCGCGTCCGACGGCGACGTCCAGGAGGGCATCAGCCACGAGGCGAGCGCCCTCGCCGCCCACCAGCGGCTCGGGAACCTGGTCCTGCTGTACGACGACAACCGCATCTCCATCGAGGACGACACCGCGATCGCGATGTCGGAGGACGTGCGGGCCCGGTACGCCGCCTACGGCTGGGACGTCCACTACGTCGACTGGACGGAGAACGGCGACTACGAGGAGAACGTCGCCGCGCTGGCCGCCGCGTTCGCCGCGGCGAAGGCCGAGACGTCCCGCCCGTCGTTCATCGCGCTGCGGACGATCATCGGCTGGCCCGCGCCGAACAAGAAGAACACCGGCAAGGCCCACGGTTCGGCGCTCGGCGACGACGAGGTCGCGGCGACCAAGCGGATCCTCGGCCTGGACCCGGCGGAGACGTTCCACGTCCCCGAGGACGTCCTGGCGCACGCGCGCGGGGTGTGCGAGCGGGGCCGCGCCGACCACGCCGGATGGAACAAGACGTTCGAGGCGTGGCGGTCGGCGAACCCGGAGCGGGCCGCCGAGTTCGACCGGGTCGCGTCCCGCGCGCTGCCGCCCGAATGGGCCGCCTCGCTGCCGGCGTTCGAGGTCGGCAAGGACATCGCGACCCGCGCCGCGTCCGGGCAGATCCTCGCCGCGCTGGCGCCGGTGCTGCCGGAGCTGTGGGGCGGCTCGGCCGACCTGGCCGAGAGCAACAACACGACGATGAAGGGCGAGCCGTCGTTCATCCCCGAGGAGTTCCAGACCAAGGAGTTCCCCGGGCACCGGTACGGCCGGACGCTGCACTTCGGCGTCCGCGAGCACGCCATGGCCGCGATCTGCAACGGCATCGCGCTGCACGGCGGCACCCGCCCCTACGGCGGCACGTTCCTGGTCTTCAGCGACTACATGCGTCCTGCGGTGCGGCTGGCGGCGCTGATGAAGCTGCCGGTCACATTCGTGTGGACGCACGACTCGATCGGCCTCGGCGAGGACGGCCCCACGCACCAGCCCGTCGAGCACCTGTGGGCGCTGCGGGCGATCCCGGGCCTGGACGTCGTCCGCCCGGGGGACGCCAACGAGACCGCGGTGGCGTGGCGGACGATCCTCGGGCACACCGACCGCCCGGCCGGCCTCGCGCTGACGCGGCAGAAGCTGCCGACGCTCGACCGGGGCGGCGAGCTGGCGTCCGCGGAGGGCGCCGCGAAGGGCGGCTACGTGCTGGCCGACGCCGACGGCGGGCAGCCCGACGTGATCATCATCGCGACCGGCAGCGAGGTGCAGCTCGCGCTGGAGGCCCGCGCCACGCTGCAGGCGGAGGGCACCCCGGCCCGCGTCGTGTCGATGCCGTGCGTGGAGTGGTTCGAGGCGCAGACCGACGCGTACCGGCAGGAGGTCCTGCCGCCCGGCGTGCGCGCCCGCGTCTCGGTCGAGGCCGGGATCGCGCTCGGCTGGCGCTCCTACATCGGGGACGCCGGCGAGGCGGTGAGCCTGGAGCACTTCGGCGCGTCCGCCGACCACAAGACGCTTTTCCTGCAGTTCGGCCTCACCTCCGAGCGGGTCGTGGCGGCGGCGAAGGCCAGCCTGATCAAGGCGAGCGTCAAGCACGCCGGGCGCGGCGAGACCACCGGCAACTAGGGAGAGGGACGATGAGCGACATTCTGAAGGCGCTCTCGGACGAGGGCGTGTCGATCTGGCTGGACGACATCAGCCGCGACCGGCTGAAGTCGGGCAACCTGGCGGAGCTGGTCAAGGACAGGAACGTGGTGGGCGTCACGTCCAACCCGACGATCTTCGCGAAGGCGCTGAGCAAGGGCACGGCCTACGACGACCAGGTCCGCGACCTGGCGGTGCTCGGCATGGACGTCGAGGAGGCGTCCCGCGCGATCATCACCCGCGACATCCGCTGGGGCTGCGACGTGCTGCGCCCGGTGTACGACCGGACGGACGGCCTCGACGGCCGCGTGTCGATCGAGGTCGACCCGAGGCTGGCCCGCGACACCCGCGCGACGGTCGCCGAGGCGCGGGTGCTGTGGTGGCTGGTGGACCGGCCCAACCTGTTCATCAAGATCCCGGCGACGAAGGAGGGCCTGCCGGCGATCACGGCGACGCTGGCGCAGGGCATCAGCGTGAACGTGACGCTGATCTTCTCGCTGGCGCGCTACGGCGAGGTCATCGACGCGTTCTTCGCCGGGCTGGAGCAGGCGAGGGAGAACGGGCACGACCTGTCGAAGATCGCGTCGGTCGCGTCGTTCTTCGTCAGCCGGGTCGACACCGAGATCGACAAGCGGCTGAAGAAGATCGGCACGGACGGGGCGAAGGCGCTGGAGTCCAAGGCGGGCCTCGCCAACGCGCGGCTCGCGTACGCGCTGTACGAGGAGAGGTTCGGCACGGACCGGTGGAAGGCGCTGAAGGACGCGGGGGCGCGTCCGCAGCGTCCGCTGTGGGCCTCGACCGGCGTGAAGGACCCCGACCTCGTCGACACGCTCTACGTGGACGAGCTGGTCGCGCCCGGCACGGTCAACACGATGCCGGAGGCGACGCTGGAGGCGGTGGCCGACCACGGTCAGCTGCGCGGCGACACCGTCCGCGGCGCCTACGACGACGCCCGCGCGCACATGGCGGCGCTGAAGGACGCCGGGGTCGACTACGACGACGTCGTGAAGGTGCTCGAGGACGAGGGCGTCGAGAAGTTCGCGGCCTCGTGGAAGGAACTGCTCGAGTCCATCACCGGCGAGCTGGACGCCAAGAGGGCCGGCGCGTGACCTCGGTGGTGACCGCCGGGGGGATCTCGGTCACCATCCGCGGCGCCGTCGTCGACGAGAGCGAGACGGTCCTGGACCGGCTCGTCTCCGACGGCGTCCCGGGGTCGCTGACGTCCGGGAACGCCAACCTGTGGGGGCCCGACGCGGCCCCGCTTGCCGCCCGCCGCCTCGGCTGGCTGGACCTGCCGGAGACCTCGCGGTCGCTGGCGGGCCGGCTGGCCGATCCGGCGGCCGAGGCCCGCGACGCCGGTCTCGACCGGGTCGTCCTCCTGGGCGCGGGCGGTTCCGCGCTCGCCGCCGACGCGATGTTCCGCACCCTGCTCCGCGACCCCGACGGGGGCGCCTCCGGAGGGACGGAGCTGATCGTTCTGGACACCTCCGACCCGCATGAGGTGTCGGGCGTCCTCGCCGGCGACCTGGACCGGACGCTCGTCGTCGTGGTGGGCGAGAGCGCCGAGGCGGAGTCGCTGCGCCGCGTCTTCGGGCGCGCGTTCACCGAGGCCGGGCTCGGCGGCGCCGAGCTGGCCCGCCGGTTCGTGGTCGTGGCGGAGGAGGGCTCCGCGCTCGCACGCGCCGCCCTGGACGCGGGGCATCACCTCGTCCACGCGGAAACCGACGTCGACTCGCGGTTCGGCGCGCTCGGCGCGCGGGGCGTCGTCGCCGCCGCGCTCGCCGGGGTGGACGTGACCGTCCTGCTGGACGAGGCGTCCCGGCTGGCCCGGGCGCTCCGGCAGCCGTACGACAACCCGGCGCTGGCGCTGGGCGCGGCGCTCGCCTCGTCGGCGCTCGGCGCCCGCGACAAGCTGGTCATCGCCGACCACGGCTCGGGTCTCGGCGGCTTCGCCGCGTGGGCCGAGCAGCTGGTCGGCGGGGCGATGGGCAAGGACGGCAAGGGCCTGCTGCCCGTCGTGGTGGAGAGCGTCGACGCGCCGGGCTTCGAGCTGGCCGACGACCTGCGCCGCGTCATCCTGGGCCGCCGCCCGGACGAGCCCGGCCCGGGACGCGAGGCCGGCGTGAGCGTCGCCGGTCCGCTCGGCGCGCAGTTCCTGCTGTGGGAGTACGCGGTCGCGGCGGCGTCCCGGGTGATCGGCGTGGACCCGTTCGCCGAGCCGGGCGCCGTCCAGTCGCTGGAGAGCACGGCGGCGCTGCTGCGCTCCGATGAGGGCGCGGCGCCCACGGTCGTGCGGCGGCCCCCGGAACTGGTGGCGGGCGCGGTGGAGGTGCACGCCCCGGAGGGCGCGCTGCGCGGCGCGCAGACCTTGACCGAGGTCCTCGACCTGGTTCTGGAGGACGTCCCGGACGGCGGCTACCTCGCCGTGGTCGCCTACCTGGACCGGGTCGGGGACGCGGCGGCGGCCGGGCTCCGGCCGCTGCTGGCCGCGCGGGGTGCGAAGGTCCGCCGGCGTCCGGCGCCCGTGACGTTCGGGTGGGGGCCGCGTTCGCTGCACACCGTCGGCCAGTACCACAAGGGCGGCCCCCAGAACGGGGCGTTCCTGCAGGTCACCGGTGCCGTCACGGACGACGTCCCGATCCCCGGGCGGCCGTACAGCCTCGGGGAGCTGCAGCTCGCGCAGGCGTTCGGCGACCTGCGGGTGGTCCGGTCGCTCGGCCGTCCCGCCGTCCGCCTCCATCTGCGCGACCGCGGGGAGGGCCTCGCCCAGCTCGCCGCGGCGCTCGCCTGATCGCCGACCGCCGATCCGACCCGCGGCCTGACCCACCGGCCTGACCCACCGGCCTGACCCGGCCGCCTGACCGGGCGGCGCGAAGAAGATCGATGGAGAAGGTCGCGAATGCCCTTTCTCTCCTGAAACGATGGGGGGCAGGAGGGTGCAGTGTCCGGATTCGACGTACTGACGCGCGGCGACGTGCTGGACTCGGCGCTGCGCGCGAGGGACTACCTCGTGAGCTGCGGCGTCCCCGGCGCGCTGGCCGCGAAGGACCCGCGGCTGTGGGGCCGCCGCGCGGTCGACCACAGCCGCCTCGGCTGGCTCGACCTGCCGTTCGCCTCCCGCGGGCTGCTGAACCAGGTGGACGGCCTGGTGGCGGAGGCGCGCTACTCGGGTCTCGACCACATCGTGCTGATCGGCGTCGGCGCGGAGAGCCTCGCCG
The DNA here is from genome assembly GCF_005889715.1 of Actinomadura soli. Lineage (GTDB taxonomy): Bacteria > Actinomycetota > Actinomycetes > Streptosporangiales > Streptosporangiaceae > Spirillospora > Spirillospora soli. The sequence continues at coordinate 152,490 of NZ_VCKW01000001.1, read as the reverse complement.
CGCAGGCGATCATGGAGGCGCACGCGCCCCCCGGCGCCGAGCGGGACGCGAACGGGACCGGCCGCCCGGCCGGCGAGCTGACCGTCCTGGACGGCGGCGACACCGCCGCGCTCGCGTTCGCGCTGGAGCGGCTCGACCGGACGCTGGTCGTGCTGGCCAGCAAGGCGGGCGTGTCGCTCGAAGGCGACGCCTACCGCAGGATCTTCGCGGCCGCGTTCCGCGAGCGGGGCCTGTCGGAGCGGGAGATCGCGAGCCGGTTCCTCGTCATCACCGACCACGGGAGCCCGCTGCACGACTTCGCCCGGCAGTGCGGCTACCGGATCGGCCTGACCGACCCGTACCTGCCCGGTCACTACGGGGCGCTGTCGGCGTACGGGCTGGTCCCGGCCGTGCTCGCGGGCGCCGACGCGGAGCGGCTGCTGGAGGAGGCGGCGTCGCTGGTGCCGTCGCTCGGCAAGGACGAGGACAACCCGGGCCTGCTGCTCGGCGCGATCCTCGGCGGCTGCGCGCAGCAGGGGGAGGGCGGTCTCGCCCGCGACAAGGTGCTGCTGCGCGAGCCCGGCGGGACGGGCGCGCTGAGCGCCTGGATCTCCCAGCTCCTCGCGGTCGGCACGGGCAAGCGCGGCCAGGGCGTGCTGACGCTGGAGGCGCTCGGCGGGCGCGGCGCGTTCCCCGACGTGCACGGCGTGTCGATCAACCCGCGGTCGGCGGCCGACGAGGAGTCCGACACCTCGGTGTGGGCGCCGCTCGGCGCGCAGTTCCTGCTGTGGGAGTACGCGACGGCGGTCGCTGGCTGGCTGCTCGGCGTGAACCCGTTCGAGGCGGGCGGCACGGTCGTCCAGGAGGCGGAGGACGACGCGGCGGCGCTGCTGCGCACGGCGGGCGACGGGCCGCCGTCCGGGGAGCGGCCGGTGTACGTCGAGGACGGCATCGAGGTGCACGCCGACTTCCCGTGGCCGCCGGGCGCCGAGCTGCAGACCGTGCTCGGCGGGCTGGTGGCGTCCGTGCCGTCCGACGGTTACCTGGCGGTCATGACGTACCTGGGCGACTTCTCCGGCCGTTATCTCGCGCCGTCGCTCGCCCGCGCGTCCGGGCGTCCGGTCGCCTACGGGCCGGGGCCCGCCTACCCGCACGCCACCGGACCGGTGCACAAGGACGGCCGGGGCAACGGCGCGTTCCTCATCATCACCGGCGACCCGGCGCCGGGTGACGCGCTCGCCGCGCAGCCCGTCCCCGGCCGCCCCTACAGCCTGGCGAAGCTGCAGATCGCGCGGGCGCTCGGTGAGCTGCGGGCGCTGCGCAGGCGGCGGCTCCCGGTGATCCGGCTGCATCTGCGCGACCCGGTGGACGGCGCGGGCAGGCTCACCGAGGCGGTGCGGGCGGTGGCGGGAGCGCGCAGGCCGTGAGCTTCACCGCCGTCGTCTCGGGGGAGACGGCCATCACCGCCCGAGGGCCGCTCAGGGAGGCCGCCGAGCGGGTGCTGGGCCGGCTCTGGATCGACGAGGTGCCCGTCCGGCTCGCCTCGGAGGACCCGACGCTGTGGCCGTCCGCCGGGACCGCAGGGGCGGAGGGCCGCGCGCTGTGCTGGCCGAGTCAGCCCGGGCCGGGACGCGCCGCCCTGGAGCGCGCCGAGGAGCTGCGGCGGCGGGCGCGCGCGGACGGGCTGACCGAGGTCGCGCTGCTCGGGCACGGGGCCCCGGCCCGCGCCGCCGAACTGATCGTCGCGGCGCACCGCCGGGCCGCCGATGGCGAAGGCGGCGCGGACAGCGCGAACGGCGGCCCGCGCTCCCCCGCCGTGCCGCTCACGGTCCTCGACGGGCCGGACCCCGGCCCGGTGCTGCGCCTCGGCGACGACCCGGAGCGGCTGAACCGGACGCTGATCGTGGTGACGGGCGACGACCCCGGCTCCGACGCGCTCCGCCAGGTCCTCGACGGGATGCTCAGGGCCGGCCTCGGCCTGTCGCCCGCGGAGGCGGCGCGGCGGTTCGTCACGGTCGCCGAGCCGCGCGCCGCGGCCGCCAAGTTCGCCGCCGAGGCGGGCCATCCGCTGATCGAGGCGCCCGCGCCGACCGCGTTCGGCGCCCTGTCCCCCTACGCGCTGGTGCCCGCCGCGCTCGCCGGCGCCGACGTCCGCGCGCTGCTCGACGGCGCCACCGCCGTCCTGCCGTCGCTCACCCGGCCGGAGAACAACCCGGGGCTCGTCCTCGGCGCGATCCTCGGCGGCGCGGTCCGCGCCGGGCGGCGCACGGCCGTGCTCGGCGGCTATCCGGCGGCGCTGCCGGGCCTCGCGCGCTGGGTCGCGCTCCTGCTGGAGGAGACGGCGTGCGGACGGCTGACGCCGGTCGTCCAGGACGGCGGCCTCCCCCTGCGGCCCGGCGAGGACCTGTTCCTCGTGACGTTCGACGGCCGCCCCCGCCAGGACGACGCCACCGTCACCGGGCCGCTCGCCGCCCAGCTCGTCGTGTGGGAGTACGCCGCGGCCGTCGCGTCCTACCTGATGGAGCTGGACCCCCTCACACCGCGGCACGGCGCGGCCCCGATCACGCTGGACGACGGGTCGGGCGCGCCGCTCCTCGCCGACGGCGCCCCCGGCCGGGCCGTCGAGGTGTTCACGACCGTCCCGGAGCTGATGGCCGCGCCGGACCTGCCCGCCCTGATGGACGCGCTGGCCGCCCGGATCGGCGCCGACGAGCATCTCGCGATCGTCGCCTACCTGGACCCGGACGAGGCGCACGGGCAGGGCGCGCAGGTCCGCCGGCTGGCCGCGCTGCTCGCCGCCCGCTCCCGCCGCCCGGTCACCGTCGACTGGGGCGCGGGCCACCCCGCGATCTGGAATGATCACCGCGACGGGGGCGTATACCTGATGGTGACCGGGAACGTCGTCCGCGACGTGCCGGTCCCGGGCCGCCATCACCGGCTCGGCATGCTGCAGCTCGCGCGGGCGCTCGGCGACGCCAGGGACGCGCGCGCGGCGGGCCGCCCGGTGGTCCGGCTGCACCTGCAGAACCGCTGGGCGGGGCTCGCCCGGCTGCTCGGCTCCGCCAGAGAAGGGGAATGAGCGCGCAGTGCGACCACCGACGAAGGGGACCACGTGACCGACCCACTGATCAGCCCGGCCAACCCGCTCCGCGACCCCCGGGACAAGCGCCTCCCGCGCGTGGCCGGACCGTGCGTGCTCGTGCTGTTCGGCGTCACCGGCGACCTGTCGCGCAAGAAGCTGCTCCCGGCGATCTACGACCTGGCGAACCGGGGGCTGCTCCCGCCGGGGTTCTCCCTCGTCGGCTTCGCCCGCCGCGACTGGGAGCACGAGGACTTCCGCCAGATCGCCCACGAGTCCATCAAGGCGCACGCCAGGACCCCGTTCCGCGAGGACGTGTGGACGCACCTGTCGGAGGGCATGCACTTCGTCCCCGGGACGTTCGACGACCCGGGCGCGTTCGACGCGCTGTCGATGGCCGTCAAGGAGCTGGACGACACCCGCGGCACGGGCGGCAACTACGCGTTCTACCTGTCGATCCCCCCGAAGTTCTTCCCGAAGGTCGTCGAGCAGCTGCGGCGCAGCGGCCTCGCCGACCGCAGGGACGCGTCGTGGCGGCGGGTCGTCATCGAGAAGCCGTTCGGCCGCGACCTGAAGACCGCCGTCGAGCTGAACGACACCGTCCACCGCGTCTTCCCCGAGGAGTCGATCTTCCGGATCGACCACTACCTCGGCAAGGAGACCGTGCAGAACATCCTGGCGCTGCGGTTCGCCAACACGATGTTCGAGCCGATCTGGAACCGCTCGTTCGTCGACCACGTGCAGATCACGATGGCCGAGGACATCGGCATCGGCGGCCGGGCCGGGTACTACGACGGCATCGGCGCGGCCCGCGACGTCATCCAGAACCACCTGCTGCAGCTGCTCGCGCTGACCGCGATGGAGGAGCCGACGTCGTTCAGCGCGGAGGCCGTCCGGGCCGAGAAGGCGAAGATCCTGTCGTCGGTGCGGGTGCCCGGCGACCTGGAGGCGTCCACGGCGCGCGGGCAGTACGCGGCGGGCTGGCAGGGCGGCGTGAGCGTCAGCGGCTACCTGGACGAGGACGGCATCCCCGCCGACTCCCGCACCGAGACCTACGCCGCGGTCAAGCTGGAGATCGACAACCGGCGCTGGGCGGGCGTCCCGTTCTACCTGCGCACCGGCAAGCGGCTCAGCCGCCGGGTGACGGAGGTCGCGATGGTGTTCCAGCAGGCGCCGCACCTGCCGTTCTCCGAGACCGACACCGAGGAGCTCGGGCAGAACGCCCTGGTCATGCGGGTCCAGCCGGACGAGGGCATCACGGTCAGGTTCGGCTCGAAGGTGCCCGGCACGTCGATGGAGATCCGCGACGTCAACATGGACTTCGCGTACGGCGAGTCGTTCACCGAGACCTCGCCGGAGGCGTACGAGCGGCTGCTGCTGGACGTGCTGATCGGCGACCCGCCGCTGTTCCCGCGCCAGGAGGAGGTCGAGCTGTCCTGGCGGATCCTCGACCCGATCGAGGAGTTCTGGGCCGGCCGGGGCGGTCTCGACCAGTACAAGTCCGGCGGCTACGGGCCCGACAGCGCCGACGAGCTGATGGCGCGCGACGGGCGCACGTGGCGGCGGCTCTAGATCAACGAACGGGGCGTTAGATGAACATCGACCTCACGGGGACCACCACCCGGCAGATCCAGGACGCGCTGACGCAGTCCCGGCATCTGATGGGCGGTCCCGCCGTCGGCATGGTCCTCACCCTGATCATCGTGACGGACGAGTCCGCGCAGTACGACGCGGTGCGCGCGGCGACGGAGGCGGCGCGCGAGCACCCGTGCCGGGTGCTGACGGTGATCTCCCGCGACCCGCGCGGCGGCTCGTCCCGGCTCGACGCCGAGATCCGCATGGGCGAGACCGGCCCGGGCGAGACGGTGCTGCTGCGCATGTACGGCCCGCTCGCCGAGCACGCCGACTCGGTGGTCGTGCCGCTGCTGATGCCCGACACCCCGGTGGTGACGTGGTGGCCGGGCGGCAAGGTGCCGAAGGTCCCGGCGAAGGACCCGCTGGGCAGGCTGGCGCAGCGGCGGGTGACGGACTCCTACGCGGCCCGCGACCGGCTCGGCACCCTGGCGCAGCTCGCGGGCGGCTACCGTCCGGGCGACACCGACTTCACCTGGACGCGGCTGACGAACTGGCGGTCGCTGCTGGCCGCCTCGCTCGACCAGGACCACGACGAGATCGTGTCCGGCGAGGTGACCGCGGAGCCGGACAGCCCGAGCGCGGAGCTGCTGGCGGCGTGGCTGTCGATCCGGCTCGGCGTCCCGATGGACCGGTCGGTGTCGGAGGGCCCCGGCATCACCGGCGTCCGGCTGGCGACGACCGGCGGCGACATCGTGATCCACCGCCCGGACGGGCGGGTCGCGACGCTGTGCCGTCCCGGCCAGCCCGACCGCCAGGTGGCGCTGATGCGGCGCCCGATGTCGGAGCTGCTGGCCGAGGAGCTGCGGCGGCTCGACCCCGACGAGGTGTACCGCGAGGCCGCGGCCCGGTTCGCCAAGGACCTCGCGGGCGGGACGACGCAGGAGGGCGTCGCGAGCGAGCCGGTGTCGGCCACGGCGGAGGCGGCGCGGACCGAGCCCGCCAAGGACGAGGCCGCGGATCAGGGCCGCGACCACGCGGAGGGTTCGTGATCCCCCTGTCGGTCCTGCTGCACCGCGACCAGGACGTCCTCGCCGAGGCCGCGGCGGCGCGGCTCGTGACGCGGCTCGTGGACGCGCAGGCGGCCCGCGGCTCGGCGTCGGTCGTGCTGACCGGCGGCGGCGTCGGCACGGCGGTGCTCGCCGCGCTGGCCGCGTCCGGTGCCCGCGACGCGGTCGACTGGGGGCGCGTGGACGTGTGGTGGGGCGACGAGCGGTTCCTGCCCACCGGGGACCCGGACCGCAACGAGACCGGCGCCCGCGCGGCGCTGCTCGACCACGTCCCGGTCGATCCGGCGCGGGTGCACCCGATGCCGGCGGCGGACGGCCCGGACGGCGACGACCCCGAGGCCGCCGCCGAACGCTACGCCGTCGAGTTGCGGGCCGCTGCGCGTCCCGAGGACGGCGAGCCGGTGCCGCCGTTCGACGTGCTGATGCTCGGCGTCGGCCCGGACGCGCATGTCGCGTCGCTGTTCCCGGAGACGCCCGCGGTGCGCGACGAGCGCCCGGTCGTGGCGGTGCGGGACGCGCCGAAGCCGCCGCCGACCCGGATCTCGCTGACGTTCCCGTCGCTGCGCGCCGCGGAGGAGGTGTGGCTGCTGGCGGCGGGTGACTCGAAGGCCGAGGCCGTCCGGCTCGGGCTGACGGAGCCGTCGCCCGCCCGGGCCCCGGTCGCCGGGGCGCGGGGCCGGCTGGGCACGCTGTTCCTCCTGGACCGGGCCGCCGCCGCCCGCCTCCCGCACGGCGCGCAGGGCCTGGCGGCCCCTTGACCCTGACCAGGGGAAATCCGACCATTCTCCGTGCTTTCGCATGGCTCGCGTAAAACCGTGCATACCCTGACAAAGGGACGCGTCGAGCATGAGGAGGGCTCTGGTGCTGAAGAGCCGGACCGGAAGGGCGATCGCGGCGATCACGGGGGCGGCGGCCATCGCCGCCGCCGGCTGCTCGTCCGGAGGCGGCGGCGCCGGAGGCGACGGCGGCAAGGCCGAGGACGCGGTGAAGCTCGCCATCACGCCCGCGACCGGCGCCCAGCAGGTCGAACCCGACAAGCCCGTCACCGTCACCGCCGACAACGGCAGGCTGACGAGCGTCACCCTCACCTATGGCAAGAAGAACGCCAAGGCCGAAGGGAAGCTCGCGGCGGACGGCTCGTCGTGGAAGTCGTCGTGGAACCTGCGTCCGTCCACGACGTACACGGTGACCGCGCAGGGCACTGGCGAGGGCGGCAAGCAGACCACGGCGACGTCCACGTTCACGACGCTGACGCCGCAGCAGAAGCTGGAGAGCGGCATGTCACCGCTGGACGGCGAGACCGTCGGCGTCGGCATGCCGGTGCAGCTGCTGCTGTCCAGGCCGGTGAGCACGAAGGCCGGGAAGGTCGCCGTGGAGAAGGCCCTTGAGGTCAAGGCGTCCCGGCCGGTCGAGGGCTCCTGGAACTGGGTCAGCGACAAGGAGGTCGACTTCCGGCCCCGCGAGTACTGGCCGTCCGGGCAGAAGGTGAAGGTCGTCGCGCACCTGGCGGGCCTGAAGGCCGGTGAGGGCATGTACGGCATGAAGGACCGCAGCGTCTCCTTCACCGTCGGCCCGCAGCACGTCACCACCATCGACGCGAAGAAGCACCGCGCCACGGTCACCGACGGCGGCAGGACGGTCCGGACGATGAAGGTCAGCCTCGGCAAGCCGGGCCACGAGAGCTACAGCGGCACGATGATCGTCCAGGAGAAGGCGGGCCGCATCGTCATGGACTCCGCGACCACCGGCAACCCCGGCGAGTACCGGATCAAGACGAACTGGAACGTCCGGCTGACCTACAGCGGGACGTTCGTCCACTCGGCGCCGTGGTCGACCGACTCCCAGGGAAACGACAACGTCAGCCACGGCTGCGTGAACGCCTCCCCCTCGGACGCCAAGTGGTTCTACGACTTCGCCCAGCGCGGCGACATCGTCAAGGTGACCGGCACTTCGCGGCAGCTCCAGTTCGGCAACGGCCCAACGCCGTGGGCGAAGTCCTGGCAGGACTGGCTGGCCGGCGCCGCGACCGGTAAACCCGTCACCGCCGCGCCGCTCAGGTGACCCCCCGCGGGTCCGGTCCGCGCGTCCGGGCACACTAGGTCCCATGCAGAAGCTCTCGCTGGACGCACTGGTACGGGACCACTTGAAGCGCGCCGCGGGCGGCTCCACCGGACGCAGCGCCGAGACCGTCTACGGCGGGCATGAGCACGTCCTGCGGCAGACGCTCATCGCGCTCACGGAGGGGACCGTGCTGGCCGAGCACGAGAACCCGGGCGAGGCGACGGTCGCGGTCCTGCGCGGCCGGGTGCGGCTGGTGAGCGGCGAGCACTCCTGGGACGGCATCTCCGGCGACCTCCTCATCGTCCCGGACGCGCGGCACAGCCTGGAGGCCCTGGAGGACGCCGCCGTCCTCCTCACCGTCGCCAAACCCGGCTGAGGCCGGGGGCGGGCGGATACCAAAGTCGATGGGGCGCCTACCTGCGGCCACTGCGGGTGGCGCCCGCGCCGGTTAGCGTGGTCGGCGTGATTCTCCGCAGGTCCGCGCGCGAGTGGAGCCGCGACGCCGCCGTCGCGGCGGCCGCCCTGATGATCGGGCTGCTGGTGCTGGCGGGCTCCCGGGAGGACTACCCGGCGCCGCCGGGCTGGATCGACGACGTCCGGGAGGCCGTGTTCGGCGGCGCCGGCATCCTGGTGCTGGTGCTGTTCCGGCGCCGGTGGCCGGTGTGGGTCTCGCTGTTCCTGACGTTCTACGAGGTCACCAACTCCGTCTCGTGGGGCGCGACGGCGGTGAGCCTGTTCACCGTCGCGGTGCACCGCCGCTGGCTGGCGGCCGTGGCCCTCACCGCGCTGAACTCGGCGATCGTCGTGGTCCTGTTCCAGCTGACGGACGGTGCGATGACGACCCAGCGGGAGCGCTTGGAGGCGTCCCTGGTGTTCGTCCTCGGCTACGCGATGCTGGCCGCCGTCGGGATGCTCGTCCGGTCGCGGCGGCAGCTGATCGAGTCGCTGCACGAGCGGGCCCGGTCCGCGGAGTCGGAGCAGCGGCTGCGGGTCGAGGAGGCGCGGCTGCTGGAGCGGGAGCGGATCGCGCGCGAGATGCACGACGTGCTCGCGCACCGCATCTCGCTGCTGGCCGTGCACGCGGGGGCGCTGGAGTTCCGCCCGGACACGCCCGCCGAGCAGCGCGAGGCCGCCGGGATCATCCGGCAGAGCGCCTACGAGGCGATGGAGGACCTGCGCGAGGTGATCGGCGTGCTGCGAACCGACCCGCCCGGCGCCGACCCGGAGCGGCCGCAGCCGACGCTCGCGGACGTGTCCGGGCTCGTCCAGGAGTCGCGGCGCGCCGGGGGGAGCGTCACGCTGGACGAGAACGTCCCCGACCCGGACCGCGTCCCGTCCAGGGTGGGGCGGCACGCGTACCGGATCGTCCAGGAGGGGCTGACGAACGCCCGCAAGCACGCGCCGGGCGCCGCCGTCCGGGTCACCCTCGACGCGGGCAAGGACCTGGACATCGAGGTCGTCAACGCGGTCCCGCCCGGCCCGTCCGCGCTCGCCATGCCCGGTGCGGGCGCGGGGCTCGTCGGTCTCGCCGAACGGGTGGCGCTGCTCGGCGGCACGCTGGAGCACGGCCGCACCGGCGACGGCCGGTTCCGCCTGCACGCCCGCCTCCCGCTGTAGATCGCGGAGGGCCATAGGGTGGCGGGATGGACTCCCCACCCATCCGCGTCCTGATCGTGGACGACGACGCGCTCGTCCGGGCCGGCCTGTCGATGATGCTGTCCAACGACACCGGTCTCGACGTGGTGGGGGACGTCGCCGACGGCGCCGAGGTCGTCGCCGCCGTCAACCAGCACCGGCCCGACGTCGTCCTCATGGACATCCGGATGCCCCGGCTGGACGGCCTCGCGGCGACCGAGCTGCTGCGCGCCCGCCGCGACCCGCCCGAGATCATCATCCTGACGACGTTCGACACCGACGACCACATCATGCGCGCGATGCGGGCGGGCGCGAGCGGGTTCCTGCTGAAGCACACCCCGCCGCCGGAGATCGTCCGGGCGATCCGGCAGGTCGCGGCCGGTGAGCCGATGATGTCGCCGGCGGTGCTGCGCAAGATGATGTCCTACGTCGCCGACTCCGGCACCGACCCGCGCCAGGCCCGCGCCCGGGAGCTGCTGGGCCGGCTGAGCGACGGCGAGCGGGCCGTCGCCGCCCTCGTCGGACGGGGCCGGACCAACAGCGAGATCGGCGCGGAGCTGTCGCTCAGCGTCGCGACCGTGAAGGCGTACGTGTCGCGGCTGCTGACGAAGCTGGAGCTGAACAACCGGGTCCAGATCGCGCTGCTCGTCCACGACGCCGCCCTCGACGGTTAGCCCTTCGCCCCAGGCCCGGGGCCGCGCGGCGCGAGCGGGACGTCCGGCAGCAGCAGCGCCGCCGCGAACCCCACCGCGAGGAGGGGCAGCCCGGCCAGGAACAGGTCGGAGAAGGCCGCCGCGAACGCCTCGGCGACGCCGTCCCGCACCGGCCCGGGGAGCGTGTCGAGCACCTCGGGACGGACGGCGTCGCGGAACGCGGGGACGCTCCCGTCCGGGACGCGGCGTCCGACCTCCTCGGCGAACCGGCTCGACACGATCGCGCCGAACACCGCCATCCCGGCGGAGGTGCCGAGCATCCTCGTCGCGAAGACCCCGGCGCTCGCCGCGCCGAGATCGCGGCGCGGCGCGGCGTTCTGCGCGATGAGCATGACGACCTGCTGCGACAGCCCCGCGCCGAACCCGAGGACCGCCATGAAGCAGCAGGCGGTGAGCAGGCCGGTGCCGGTGTCCATGGTCGCGAGCAGCGCGACGCCCAGCGCGCTGAGCGCCATGCTCGCGGCGGGCAGGCGGTGGTAGCGGCCGGTCCGCGCGATGCGCCGCCCGGCGCCCATGGACGCGACGAGCAGGCCGGTCATCATCGGCAGGAGCAGCAGGCCCGACTCCGTCGCCCCCGCTCCCCCGACGACCTGGAAGAACATCGGCAGGTAGATCGCGAGCCCGAACCCGGTCGCGCCGCCCACGGCCGCGACGGCGCAGGCCACGGCGAACGACCGGTCGCGGAACAGCCGCGGCGGGATGACGGGTTCGGCGGCGGTCCGTTCGGCGAGCACCCAGACGGCGAACAGCGCCGCCGAGCCCGCGGCCAGCGCGAGGACGACCGGCGAGTCCCACGCGTACCGCGTCCCGGCCCAACTGGTGAAGAGCGTGAAGCAGGTGACCGCCGCGCCGAGCAGCACGATGCCCGCGTAGTCCACCGAACTCGCCCCGCCCGCCCCGCTGCCGGCCCGCGGCCCGCCCTCCGGCTCCGGCAGCCGCAGGAACAGGACGGTCGTGGCGATGGCGGCGAGGCCGAGCGGCAGGTTGACGTAGAACACCCACCGCCAGGACGCGTGGTCGGTGAGGAACCCGCCGACCAGCGGCCCGGCGATGCTCGACACGGCGAAGATCAGCGCCGAGCAGCCCTGGTACCTGGCGCGCTCCCTCGGCTCGAACAGGTCGCCGGTCAGCGCGAACATCGAGCTCATCAGGCAGCCCGCGGCGGCGCCCTGCACGACGCGGAACGCGATCAGCCAGTCCATGGACGGCGCCGCCCCGCACGCCGCCGACCCGGCCAGGAACCCGGCGAGCCCGGCGAGCAGGACGCCGCGGCGCCCGAACAGGTCGCCCAGCCGTCCCGACAGGGGCACGGTGACGCTGGTGGCCAGCACGTACGCGGTCGACACCCAGGCCATCCGGCCGAGCCCGCCGAGGTCCCCGACGAGCGCGGGCAGCGCGGTGCCGAGCACCGTCGCGTCCAGGGAGGACATGAGCCCGGCGAGCATCAGCCCGCCGAACACCACCAGCCGGTGCCCGTGGCTCATCGGCGTCGCGCTCGCAACCATATGCACTCCTCATTCATATGCTTTAGACACTTAAATGCTAAGCACATGCATATGAGCTGCGCAACCTAGCTAGACTGGTCGGCATGAGCGAGGAGGCACTGGACGCCGTCGAGCGGAGCATGGTCAAACTGCGGCGCGGCATGTCGCGGCAGCGGCTGGGCAGGGCCGCGATCCGGGATCACAACCTCCCCGTGGACGTCCAGGTCCTGCACGTCGTGGACGTCATCGACGAGGGCCCCGACGACGCCGGCCAGGAGATGAGCGTCGGGCTGGTCGCCGCTCGCCTCGGCGTCGACGCCTCGCGCGGCAGCCGCATCGTCGCCGAGGCCGTCAAGTCCGGCTACGTCCGCCGCGTCGCGTCCCAGGAGGACGGCCGCCGCATCCACCTGGAGCTGACCGCCGAGGGCCGCGCCGTCGTGGACGCCACCCGCCGCACCCGCCAGGAGCACTTCGCCAAGGCCATGAGCGACTGGACGGACGCCGAGCGCGCCGAGTTCGCCCGCCTCCTCGCCCGCTTCGTCCACACCTACGACGGCTGACGCCCCCGTCTCCCCCGACCGGCTAGGCTCCGCGTGTGGACGAGGCCGAACTCCTCACCAGGGCACGCGCCGGCGACGCGGCGGCGTTCGACGCCCTGGCCGACCGCTACCGGGGCGAGCTGAGGGCGCACTGCTACCGCATGCTCGGCTCCCTGCAGGACGCCGAGGACGGGCTGCAGGAGTCGCTGCTCGCCGCCTGGCGCGGCCTGCCCGGCTTCCAGGGGCGCAGTTCCCTGCGCACCTGGCTGTACCGGGTCAGCACCAACGCCTGCCTGCGGCTCGCCTCGAAGCGCCCGCCGCGCGTCCTCACGCCCGACCACGGGCCGCCGCGCAGCGACGTCCACGACCTCGGCCAGCCCGTCACCGGCCCGGTCTTCCTGGAGCCGTGGCCGGACGACGTCGCCGCCGACGAGCCCGGCCCGGAGGCGTCGTTCGCCCGCCGCGAGAACGTGGAGCTGGCGTTCGTCGCCGCGCTGCAGCACCTGCCCGCGACGCAGCGCGCGGTGCTGATCCTGCGCGAGGTGCTGGAGTTCTCCGCCGCCGAGGTGGCCTCGTTCCTGGATCTCACGCCGACCGCCGTGAACAGCGCCCTGCAGCGCGCGCGGAAGGCCGTCCAGGAACGGGTGCCCGGGCCCAGCCAGCAGACCGAGCTGTCCGCGCTCGGCGCGGACGGGCGGCGCGAGCTGATCGACGCGTTCGTCGCCGCCTGGGAACGGGCCGACGTGGACGCCCTCGTCGCGCTGCTCGCCGACGACGTCCGGTTCACGATGCCGCCGCTGCCCGCCTGGTTCGACGGCCGCGACGACGTCGCCCGGTTCTTCGCCGAGCGGGTCTTCGAGACGCCCTGGCGCCTCGTGCCCGTCCAGGTGAACGGGCAGCCCGGGTTCGCCTGCTACCAGCGGGGGCCCGACGGCCGCTTCCGGACCGGCGCGATCAACGTCCTCAGCCTCCGCGACGGCCGGATCACCCGGATCACCGCCTTCCTCGACCCCGCGCTGTACCCGCTGTTCGGGCTTCCGGAAGAACTTCCGTCCTGACCGATGAGTCCGCGGCGCACCGTGTCTCTCCTCCTGTGAAACGCGAAACCACGAGGAGAAACCGATGCGCAAGCTGATCGTCGCCAACATCGTCTCGCTGGACGGCTACTACGAGGGCCCCGGCAACGACGTCATGGCCCTTCCCTTCCACGACGCCTTCAGCGAGTACAACGCCGAACGCCTCCGCGCCGCCGACACGGTCCTGCTCGGACGCAGCAGCTTTGAGGGCTTCAAGAGCTACTGGCCGCACATCGTCGACGACGCGTCCCAGGCTCCTGTCGAGCGCGAGATCTCCCGGCACATGAACGCCGTCGACAAGGTCGTCGTCTCCGACACGCTCACCCCGGCCCGGACGGCGCCGTGGCACAACACCGAGATCGTCGGGCGCGCGGACGCCCATGCCCGCGTCGCCGGGCTCAAGAACGCCCCGGGCAAGGAGATCCTGACGTTCGGCAGCCACACGCTGTGGAACGACCTGCTGTCCGCCGGCCTGGTCGACGAGCTTCACCTGATGATCGGCCCGGCCTTCCTCGGTGCGGGGACGCCGGTGTTCGGGGGCCGGTCGCCCGTCCGGCTCCGGCTTCTGGAGGCCCGCCCGCTGCCCGGCGGCCACCTCGTCCTCACCCGCCACGCCCCGGCCTGACCGCCGGAGCGTCGCGGCAGGGGCGTGGCCGGACGCGTCAGCCGAGGCGCCGCCTCAGCAGACAGAACTCGTTGCCCTCGGGGTCGGCGAGGACGACCCAGCTCTCCTCGCCGGTCTGGCCGACGTCGGCGCGCCGCGCCCCGGCGGCCAGCAGCCGTTCCAGCTCGGCGTCCTGGTCGCGGTCGGTGGGGTTGACGTCGATGTGCAGCGGCAGCTTGCCGGACTTCGGATCCTCGCTCAGGGAAAGGATCAGCGTCGGCTGGAGCCCGCCGAAGCCCTCCCGGGGACCGATCTCCACGTCGCCGTCCTCCCGGTGCAGCACCACGAATCCCAGCACCTCGCACCAGAACTCCGCCAGCGCCTCCGGGTCGCGGCAGTCGAGCACGAGCTCACTGATCCGACACGCCACCGCCGGGCCCCCGTTCCCTCACGCAGGATCGAATGTACGGCCCGCACCTTAACACCGGCCGCTGACGGCGGGATCGTCGGTGGCCACGGCTAGGGTCCCGAGCCATGGATCTTGAGCTGGGAGGACGGAAGGCGCTGGTCACGGCGAGCAGCGGGGGCATCGGCGCGGCGGTGGCCGTGCGGCTGGCGGCCGAGGGATGCGCGGTGCTGGTCCACGGCCGGGACGCGGCACGCGCGGAGGCGGTCGCCGGACGGGTGCGGTCGGCGGGCGGCACCGCGCAGGTCGTGCTCGGCGACCTCACCGACGATGGCGCGGCGGCCGAGGTCGCCGGACGGGCCGCGGCGTGGGGCGTGGACGTGCTGGTCAACAACGCCGGACCGGTCGCCGAGCACGACTGGGACGACGCCGGGCCCGCGGTGTGGCTGGAGGCGATGAACGGCAACGTCCTGTCTGCCGTCCGCGTGATCCGGGCCGTCCTGCCGGGCATGCGCGAGCGCGGCTGGGGCCGGGTCGTCAACCTGGGGAGCCGGGCGGCGACCACTCCCCTGCCCAACCTGGTCGGGTACTCGGCGGCCAAGGCGGCGGTCGTCAACCTGACCACGAGCCTGGCCCGGCACCTGGCGGGCACGGGCATCACGGCGAACACCGTGAGCCCCGGCGTGATCGTCACCGACGGGATGCGCAGGCTGTTCGAGGACGGCGCCGCCCGTCGCGGCCGGCCGCGGCGGTGGGACGAGCTGGAGCCGCTGGTGACGGCCGAGTACGCCCCCAACCCGACCGGCCGCCTCGGCACCGCCGACGACATCGCCGCCACCGTGGCGTTCCTGGCCAGCCCGCTCGCCGGCTACATCAACGGGATCGACCTCCGCGTGGACGGCGGCCTCGTCCCCGTCCCCTGACATGAACGAGTGGGCGCATGCCCACTAAGGGCGGCGCCTTCACCGCGACCTGCACCACCCTGGCGATCACCGCGACCCGCCAGAGCTGACCGGGTCTCACGCCAGGGCGGCGCAGAGGGCGTCCAGGGCGCTCGGGTAGGCGGAGCCCAGAGGCGTGCTGTAGCCCACGATGAAACCCTGCGGGCGCCCGGACGGGTCCTGCCAGTGGTCGCGGAGAGGCATCAGGGCGAGACCGAGTTTCCCGGCGCGTTCCAGGACCGCAGGCTCATCGGGGCCGCCGTCCGGCAGGAGGACGAGAACGTGCAGCCCGGCGGCGACGCCCTGGACCCGGACGTGCGGGACGCGGTCGCGCAGCGCCGCCGCCAGGCGGTCGCGTCGGCGGCGGTAGCGCAGCCGGGACGCGCGGACGTGCCGGTCGTAGGCGTGCGTGCGCAGGAGGTCGGCGAGGACGAGCTGCCCGAGCGACTGCGTATGGGCGTCGGCGAGGCGTTTGGCCTCGGTCACGGGTTCGACCAGGTGCGCGGGAAGGACCAGCCAGGCCAGGCGCAGCGCGGGGGCGAGGGTCTTGGACGCGGTCCCGGCGTAGACGACGCGGCCGGGCGCCGTGCCCTGCAGTGCCCCGACGGGACGGCGGTCGAAGCGGAACTCGCCGTCGTAGTCGTCCTCGACGATCGTCCCGCCGGTGGCGCGGGCCCAGGCGGCGAAGGCGCGCCTGCGGTCCGGGTGGAGCGTCGCGCCGGACGGGTACTGGTGCGCCGGGGTGAGGACGGCCGCGCCCGCGCGGTCGAGCGCCTCGGTCCGGGCACCGAACTCGTCCACGGGCAGCGGGACGATCTCCGGTCCGTGGCGGCGGACGATCTCCCGGTGGAACGGGTGGCCCGGCTCCTCCATCGCGACCGCCGCCGTCCCGCCACCGGCGAAAACCCCGGCGAGCAGGCCGAGCGACTGCGCGTATCCGGACGTGACGACGATCCGGCCCGGGTCGGCGTGGACGCCGCGGGCCCGCCCGAGATAGGCGGCGAGCGCCTCCCGCAGCTCGGGGCGGCCGCGCGGGTCGCCCAGCGCGTACACCTCGGGCGGCGCGGCGGCCATGACGCGCCGGGTCGAGCGCAGCCATGCCTGCGCGGGGAACGCGCTGAGGTCGGGCCGTCCCGGCAGGAAGTCGTGAACGGGGGCGCGAGCACCCGGCGAAATGTCCGGGCCCGCCGGCGCGGGCCGGGCGGTCTCCGCGACCCGCGTGCCCGAGCCGGGGACGGTCGTCAGGTAGCCCTCGGCCGCGAGCTGGTCGTAGGCGGCGGTGACCGTGCCGCGCGACAGGCGGAGCTGGGCGGCCAGGGCGCGCGTCGACGGGACCGTGTCGCCGGGGGCGAGCCGCCCGGACCGGACGGCGGCGCGGAGGGCGCGTTCGAGGCCCGCCCGGCGGCCACCGGACGTGTCGGGATCCAGATGCAGGTCGATCCCCGAACCGGCCCAGTCTTTCGGCATGAAACCGGATCTTAATCGTGGTCCGATGGTGGCCTAGTTTCGCGGCATGCTCGTTTTCGCCCAGCTCAGCGACACGCACCTGGACGGCGGCGACCTCCGCCTCGACCGGGCGGCGCGGGTCATGGCGCGTGTGAACGCCCTGCCGCTCGACGCCGTCCTCGTCACCGGCGACATCGCCGACCACGGCACGCCCGCCGAGTACGCGCAGGCGCGCGAGGTGCTCCGGTCCCCGCATCCGGTCCTGATGTGCCCCGGCAACCACGACGCGCGAGGCCCGTACAGGGAGGCCCTCCTGGACGAACCATGCGGTGCCCGCCCGATCAACCGGGCGCACAAGGTGGC
Organism: Actinomadura soli; assembly: GCF_005889715.1. Classification (GTDB taxonomy): domain Bacteria; phylum Actinomycetota; class Actinomycetes; order Streptosporangiales; family Streptosporangiaceae; genus Spirillospora; species Spirillospora soli. Next base: position 135,522 of record NZ_VCKW01000001.1, on the reverse strand, counting down.
AGGCGCCCTGTTCGCGATCTGCGACTCCACAGTCCCCGGAAAGGACCACGGATTCCTCGACGACGAGACGATCGACTGGCTCGACCGGCGACTCACCGCTGAGCCCGACGCCCCGGCGTTCGTCTGTTTCCACCATCCGCCGGTGTCGCTGAACATCCCGTACGTGGACGAGATCCGGCAGTTCGGCGAGGAACGGCTCGCGGCGGTCATCGCGCGGCATCCGCGGGTCGTGGCCGTCCTGTGCGGGCACGCGCACACGGCGGCGGCCACGACGTTCGCCGGACGGCCCCTGCTCGTCGCACCGGGCGTCGTGTCCACCCTGAGGCTGCCCGGCGAGGACGGCGGCATCGCCGACTATGACGCACCCCCCGGGTTCGCGGTCCACGTGCTGGACGATGATGGGCGCCTGACCACGCACTTCCGCACCGGACAGGACTGAACATGCAGCACCTCGGCATCCTCGCCCACAGCATGGAAGGCGCCGCGCTGTGCCTCCGCGCCTTCTGCCAGGAGGGTTTCCGGGAACTGGGCCCCGACGACCACCCGGACGTGACGCTCGACCTCATCGCGCTGGCGCGGAGCATGCCCGCGTGGGACGCCGGAGACCACGACCCGATCCGGGTGACGCTGGCCGGGAGCGTCCGGCGGCTCGCGGCGGCGGGCGCCGGCTTCTTCGTCTGCCCGGACAACACCGCGCACATGGCGCTCGAACGTCCCGGCGCCGACCTGCCGCTGCCCGGCCTGCACATCGCCCAGGTGGTGGCCGAGCAGGCCGTCCGGGACGGCCGCGCCCGCGTCGGCGTCCTCGGCACCCGCTACACCATGGACGGTCCCCTCTACCCCCGGGAGCTGGCGGCGCGCGGCATCGCCGCCGAGGTCCCGGACGCCGCCGACCGGGAGACCGTGCACAGGATCATCTTCGAGGAACTGGTCAACGGCGTCTTCACCGACGGCTCGCGGCGCGAGTACGCCCGCGTCATCGCCCGGCTCGCCGACCGGGGCTGCGACGCCGTCGCGCTGGTGTGCACCGAGATCCCGCTGCTGGTCACGCCCGGCGCCTCGCCGCTGCCGACGCTCGACTCCACCCGCCTGCTCGCCCGCGCGGCGTTCGAGGTGGCCGCCGGCCGCCGCCCCCTCCCCACGTGGCGCGGCGGCCCCGCCGACGCTTCGCCCGCAGGCGAAGCGAACCGAGCCTAGATTCGGGGGGTGGAGAGCACGGACCCGGATCGTTTCGATCCCGACCGGCGGGAAGGTCCCCACCTGACGTTCGGAGGTCCACGGTGAGCTTCCACGATCTGCACCACGGTGATCGTCCGCTGCTGCTGCCGAACGCGTGGGACTTCGCCAGCGGAGCGGCGCTGGTCAAGGCAGGGTTCCCCGCGGTCGGGACGACGAGCCTCGGCGTCGCCGCGGCCGCCGGGAAGACCGACGCGGCGGGCGACACCCGCGACGAGACGGTCGCGCTCGCCCGCGTCCTGTCGCGCCTGCCCGTCCCGGTCACCGTGGACATCGAGGGCGGGTTCTCCACCCGGGTCGCGGACGTCGCCGAACTCGTCACCGAGCTGGCCTCGTTCGGGATCGCCGGGATCAACCTGGAGGACGGCCGCGCCGACGGGACGCTCGCCCCGCTCGACCACCAGACCACCGTCATCGCCGCCGTGAAGCGGGCCGCGCCGCAGGTGTTCCTCAACGCCCGCACCGACACGTTCTGGCTGGGCGACCCGGACCGGGACGAGACGCTGCGCCGGGCGCGCGCGTTCGCGGACGCGGGCGCGGACGGGATCTTCGTCCCCGGGATCGTGGACGACGCCGACCTCCGCGCCGTTCTCGTCGCCGCGGAGGTGCCGCTGAACGTGCTGTTCATGCCCGGCAAGACCGAGTACGAGCGGCTGGCGCGCCTCGGTGTCCACCGCGTGAGCACCGGCTCGCTGCTGTTCCGCAAGGCGCTGCAGGCCGCGGTGGTCACGGCCCTCGGCGTCACCGGAGAGAGCGGCGATCACCCGGCGCTCTCCTACGGCGACGTTCAGGGCCTCGTCCGGGATTGAGCGGCTGGCCTAGGGAACGGCGTCGACGATCCGGCGGGTCCCGATCCAGCGGGAGCGTTCGGCGGCGTAGTAGGCGGCGCCGTCGGGCCCGGCGGGGCCGTCCGGACGGCGGCGCATCCCGAGCTGCAGCGCGATCTCCGCCGACGCGGGGTTCGCCGTGTCGATCTCGGCGGTGACCCGGTGCACGCCGACGACCCCGAACGCGTAGTCGAGCACCGCGCGGGACGCCTCGGCCGCCAGGCCCTGGCCCCACCGGTCCGGTTCCAGGCTGTAGAGGATCTCCACGTCCACGCCGTGGCCGAGCGGGCCGTCGTGGTGGCTGAGCCCGGCCACGCCGATCAGCGGCTCGCCCGCCGCGGGCGTCCGGACGTCGGCGCCGTCGATCCCGCCGGGCCACCGGGCGGGACGCAGCGCCCACAGCCCGTAGCCCTCGGTGGCGAAGTCCCGCTCGCTGGAGTCGATGATCTCCGACACCTGGACGGCGGAGATCAGCCGGTCGTGGAAGAGGTGCCGCCGGACGAGCGGGCCCGTCCAGTGCGTCAGCAGCGCGCCGTGGTCGCTCATGGACACCGGGCGCAGCACGAGCCGCACCGTGCGCAGGACCTCACTCATGCCCGTCCTCCGGCAGGCCGCCCGCGGCGGGCCACTCGGGCGCGGGCTCGCCGTCCGGGACGCCGACCCGGAACACGCGCAGCTGCAGCGCCAGCGCCCGGTAGTACCCGACGAGCGTGACCAGCTCCACGACGGCGGCGCGGCCGAGCGTGGTCGCCGCCTCGGTGAACACGGCGTCGCCGAGATCGCCCTCGGCGACGAGCTGCCGGGTCGCCTCGTACACGACGCGCTCGCGGACGTCGCCGAGCATCGGCGCGCGGCCCTCGCGGAGCGCGTCCATCTCGCCGTCGGCGAGCCCGGCGCGGCGGCCGATCCGCTCATGTGCGTACCACTCGAAGTCGGACCGCAGGTGCGCAGCGACGACCAGCGTCGCGATCTCCCGTTCCCGCCTGGTGAACGCGGTGCGGAACCGCAGCGCGGCGCCGAGGTCCTGCAGCGGCAGCCCGACGGACGGGCTGTAGAGCATCGCGTTGAAGGGGCCGAGGAGGCGCCCGGACTCGTCGGCCAGGCCGAACGGCGGTTCGGTGACCGCGGAGTCCGGGGAGTCCGGGGAGTCCGGGGAGTCGTCCGGCCAGGAGGGGGCCGTGCGGCCGGAGCCGCGCGGACCGCCGGTCACCGCCTCGTACACGGTCAGCTGCTCGTCGCTGAGCGAGCCGGGGAGCAGCAGCGGGAGCCGGGTCGTGGACGGACCGCGCGCAGGTCGGTCGTTGACGTGCTCACCGCTCACGGGGTCGATCACTTACCGCACGCTAGGCGGTCGGCCCGGGCGGCTCAAGTCCCGTCCGGAATGTGAAACCCCCGCCGCCACGATGACGTGGCGATCACGTGACACCGGCCTCGACCCGCCTCCGGGCTGGCAGGATGGCCCGGGTGAGCGGCATCTACGACGACCCATGGGCGTACGAGCTGGCGTGCTCGTTCCGCGACGTGCCCGCCGAGGCGGACGCGCTGCTCGGCTGGTGCGCCGAGCACGGCGCGCGGCCCGCGTCGGTGCTGGAGCTGGCCGCCGGGCCGGCGGAGCACGCCCGCGAGTTCGCCCGCCGCGGCCTCGCCGCCACCGCGCTCGACCTGAACGCGGAGATGTGCGCGTACGCCGAACGCGAGGCCGCGCGCGACGGCGTCGAGCTGACGGTCGTCAAGGACGACATGACCCGGTTCGACCTGGGCCGCCGCTTCGACCTCATCGTGACCATGCTGGACTCGACGTCCCACCTGATGACGCTGGACGCGCTGGTCGCGCACCTGCGCCGGGTCGCCGCGCACCTGTCCCCCGGCGGCCTGTACATCGTGGAGATGTCGCATCCGCGCGACCGCCTCACCGACGACCCCACCGTCAGCTCGGGCTGGACGGTCGAGCGCGGCGGCGTCCACGCCACCGTGCGGTGGGGCGAGCCGGGCGACCGGCTCGACCCGGTCACCCAGATCGCCGACGACCACGTCACGATGACCATCACCGGCGACGGGGACACGCGGGTGCTGCGCGACGTGGTCCCCTACCGCTTCTGGACGGCCACCGAACTGGACGCCGCGATCCGCCTCGCGGGCGGCCTGGAGACGCCGGCCCGGCACGGCGACTTCGGGGTCGGCGCGGACGCGGTGCCCCTCACCGACCCCGCCGCCTGGCGCATGATCACGATCCTGCGCGGCGCGTAGCCCCACGACGCGCCGGGGTTACGGCGTGGCCGTCCAGCCGGGCATCGGGTAGGGCGCGAGCAGCTCGCGGACCTGCCCGGCGACCCGCTCGACGACGCTCTCGTCCTGCTTGGCCGCGGCCTGCACGACCTCGTCCATCCAGGCCGCGACCTGCGGCATGTGCTGCTCGCCGAGCCCGCGGGTGGTGAGCGCGGCGGTGCCGGCGCGCAGCCCGGACGGGTCGAACGGCTTGCGCGTGTCGAACGGGACGGCGTTGTAGTTCAGCTCGATCCCGGCGCGGTCGAGGGCCTGCGCGGCGGGCTTGCCCCCGATGCCCTTGCTCGTCAGGTCGATCAGGATGAGGTGGTTGTCGGTGCCGCCGGAGACCAGGTCGTAGCCGCGGTCCATCAGCGCGGCGGCGAGGACCTTGGCGTTCGCGACGATCTGCCGCGCGTACGCCGCGAACCCGGGCTGCGACGCCTCCTTCAGCGCGACGGCGATCGCGGCGGTGGTGTGGTTGTGCGGGCCGCCCTGCAGGCCGGGGAACACGGCCTTGTCGACCGCCTTCGCGTGCTCGGCCGTCGACATGATCATCGCACCGCGGGGGCCGCGCAGCGTCTTGTGCGTGGTCGTGGAGATCACGTCGGCGTGGCCGACCGGGGAGGGGTGCGCGCCGCCCGCGATCAGGCCCGCGATGTGCGCGATGTCGGCGGCCAGCACGGCGCCGGCCTCGCGGGCGATCTCGGCGAACGCGGGGAAGTCGATCGTCCGCGGGATCGCGGTGCCGCCGCACCAGATGAGCTTCGGCCGCTCCTTCAGCGCCAGGTCGCGCACCTGGTCCATGTCGACGCGCCCGGTGTCGGCGCGCACCTCGTACCGGACGGGCCGGAACCACTTGCCGGTGGCCGACACCGACCAGCCGTGCGTGAGGTGCCCGCCCATCGGCAGCGACAGGCCCATCACCGGGTCGCCGGGCTCCAGGAACGCCATGTAGACGGCGAGGTTCGCGGGCGACCCCGAGTACGGCTGGACGTTGGCGTGCTCGACGCCGAACAGCGCCTTCGCGCGGTCGATGGCCAGCGTCTCGATCGGGTCGACGAGCTGCTGGCCCTCGTAGTACCGCTTGCCCGCGTAGCCCTCGGAGTACTTGTTGGTCAGGACGGTCCCGGCGGCCTCCAGGACGGCGGGCGACACGTAGTTCTCCGAGGCGATGAGCCGGAGCTTCTCGTACTGGCGGCGCGCCTCGGCCTCGACGAGCCCGGCGATCTCGGGGTCCTGGGCGTGCAGGTGGGGAACGGCCGGTTCGTGCATGGGATGCCTCCGCGCTGTCCGCGCCGGGGTTCGGGCACCCCGGCGGATGGGGACCCGTACACCCAGGCGCGCGGTGTGCGGACTACTTTCGCTCCCCGGTGGTCAACTCCACCTTGACTGCGCCAGTCGCGTGCCCGCCATCATACCGGCGCGGGCCCGCCCGCTCAGCCCAGGCCGGAAAGCGCACGGCCCGGCCCCCTCCGGGGCCGGGCCGTGCGATGGTCGGTGCGCGGGCCGTCAGCGGCTCGCGGACTCCAGCGCCTTCTTGACGGCGGCGCGCTTCTGCCGGAGCTTGGCCAGCGCCTCTTCGAGGATGGCCTCGCCGTCCTCGTCGCTGCGGCGCTCCTTCACGTACGCCAGGTGCGTCTTGTACGGCTCGGTCTTCGGCGGGGCCGGCGGGTTCTCCGAGTCCTGCCCGGCGGGGAACCCGCAGCGCGGGCAGTCCCAGGTCTCGGGGACCGCGACGTCCGTCGCGAAGCTGGGCCGGGTCTCGTGCCGGTTGGCGCAGTAGAAGGTCACCCACACGCGGGGGGCGGCGTCACCGCGTTCCGCCTCTCCCATCGGACCGGCCCCGACACGGCTGCCCCGAATCGCGTTGCCACTACCCACGGAATACTCCTCGCTTGGTCTTCCGCCGCCGCCCGTGACCTCCTGGGACGGCGCGGCGCTCGCATTGGTCGGAACGGGTGGCTCAGGCGTCGCCCTTGAACAGGAGCCCGAGCGCGACGATCGAGGCGAACCACAGGACGCCGACGGCGATCGTCAGCCTGTCGAGGTTGCGCTCTACCACGGACGACCCGCCCAGGGACGACGAGATACCGCCGCCGAACATGTCTGAGAGTCCGCCGCCCTTGCCCTTGTGCATGAGGACGAGGACGACCATCAGCAGGCTCGTGACGATGAGCACGATGGACGATGCGATGATCACGATTCTTCAGCGCCTTGTCTGTAGTTCAGGACGGTCTGTAGTTCAGACGGTGGGTCAGGCCGGGCGGTTTACCCGTCAGCTACGAAGGGTACGACGAACATCCCGCTGGTTCGGCAAGAACCCCCAGTTCACGCGGAATTGATCAGTTTGATCAGACGGGGAGATCCCGGTACCGGCAGATTTTGACGAATTCTCCCGGGTCCAGGCTGGCACCACCGACCAAGGCGCCGTCCACGTCGGACTGCGCCATGAGCTTGGCGACGTTGCCGCCCTTCACCGAACCGCCGTACAGGATACGCACCTGGTCGGCCACTCCGCCGTCGTAGAGCTCGGCGAGCCGCGTCCTGATGGCCGCGCAGACCTCCTGCGCGTCCTGCGGGGTGGCGACCTCGCCGGTGCCGATCGCCCAGACCGGCTCGTAGGCGATCACGGTGCGCCGCACCTGGTCGGCGGTGATCTTCTCCAGGCCGCCGTCGAGCTGCTCGATGACGTGCGGGACGTGCCCGCCCGCCTTGCGGACCTCCAGGCCCTCCCCGACGCACAGGATCGGGGTGAGGTCGGCGGAGAGCGCGGCCTTGGCCTTGGCGTTGACGAGCGCGTCGTCCTCGGCGTGGTACTGGCGGCGCTCGGAGTGCCCGACGACGACGTACGCGCAGCGCAGCTTGGCGAGCATCGCCGCGGAGATGTCACCGGTGTAGGCGCCGGAGGCGTGCGGGGAGACGTCCTGCGCGCCGTACTGGATCGCGTACTTGTCGGCGTCGATGAGGGTCTGCACCGAGCGGAGCGCCGTGAACGGCGGGATCACGGCGACGTCGACGGCGTCGTAGTCGGCCTCCTTGAGCGCGAACGCCATCTTCTGGACGAGCGCGATCGCCTCGAGGTGGTTGTTGTTCATCTTCCAGTTGCCCGCCATCAGCGGTTTGCGGGCGGGTGTCGCGGGGGCCATCGTCAGTCCTCCAGGGCCTGCAGGCCGGGCAGCGCCTTGCCTTCGAGGTATTCGAGGCTGGCGCCGCCGCCGGTCGAGATGTGGGAGAAGGCGGCCTCGTCGAAGCCGAGCCGCCGGACGGCCGCGGCGGAGTCGCCGCCGCCGACCACGGTGAACGCGCCGGAGTCGATGAGGCCCTGCGCGACGGCGCGGGTGCCGTTGGCGTACGGCTCCATCTCGAACACGCCCATGGGGCCGTTCCAGAAGACCGTGCGGGCGTCCGCGAGGCGCGCGGCGAACAGCTTGCCGGACTCGGGGCCGATGTCCAGGCCGAGCCGGTCGGACGGGATCGCGCCGGCGGCCACCACGCCGTGGTCGGCCTCGGCGGAGAACGCCGTGGCGGCGACGATGTCGACCGGGAGCACGAACTCGACGCCGGCGTTCTCGGCGCGCCGCAGGTACTCGCGGACGGTGCTGAGCTGGTCCTCTTCGAGGAGGCTCTGGCCGACCTCGTGGCCCTGGGCCTTGAGGAACGTGAAGACCATGCCGCCGCCGATCAGGATGCGGTCGGCCTTGCCGAGCAGGTTGTCGATCACGCCGAGCTTGTCGGACACCTTGGAGCCGCCGAGGGCCACCGCGTAGGGGCGCTCGACGTCCTCGGTGAGCTTCCTCAGCACCTCGACCTCGGCGGCGATCAGCCCGCCGGCGGCGTGCGGGAGCCGCTTCGGCACGTCGTACACCGACGCGTGCCTGCGGTGCACGGCGCCGAACCCGTCCCCGACGTAGATCTCGGCGAGCGCGGCGAGCCGGTCGGCGAACGCGCCGCGCTCGGCGTCGTCCTTGCTGGTCTCGCCCGGCTCGAAGCGCAGGTTCTCCAGGAGGGCGACGCCGCCGTCCGCGAGGCCGTCAACGGCGGCGCGGGCGGAGCCGCCGACGACGTCGGCCGCGAACGCGACGTCAGCGCCGAGCAGTTCGCCGAGCCGCGCCGCGACGGGGGCCAGCGAGAACTCGGGCTTGACCTCGCCCTTGGGACGGCCGAGGTGGGCGCAGACGATGACCTTGGCGCCCCTGGCCCGCAGCGCCTCGATCGTCGGCAGGCTCGCCCGGATCCGCCCGTCGTCGGTGATCGCGCCGTCCTCAAGCGGAACGTTCAGGTCGGCCCGGACGAGGACGCGGCGGCCTCCGACGTCGAGGTCGTCAATGGTGCGCATCGGGATGCGGTGTCCTTCCGTACACGGCCGCGCCGTGGCCGCACCGTCGTGCGCGGCCACGGCGCGAAGGGCTGCGGTTACAGCTGCGAGCCGACGAGCTTGACCAGGTCGACGAGCCGGTTGGAGTAGCCCCACTCGTTGTCGTACCAGCCGACGACCTTGACCTGGTCGCCGATGACCTTGGTCAGCCCGGAGTCGAAGATGCAGGACGCCGGGTCGGTGACGATGTCGCTGGAGACGATCGGGTCTTCGGTGTAGGTGAGGTAGCCCTTCAGCGAGCCCTCCGCGGCCGTGCGGAACGCCTCGTTGACCTCGTCCACCGTGACCTCGCGGGACAGCGTGACGGTGAGGTCGGTGGCGGAGCCGGTCGGCACCGGGACGCGCAGCGCGTAGCCGTCCAGCTTGCCCTGCAGCTCGGGCAGCACCAGGCCGATGGCCTTGGCGGCGCCGGTGGAGGTCGGGACGACGTTCAGCGCGGCGGCGCGGGCGCGGCGCAGGTCCTTGTGCGGGGCGTCCTGGAGGTTCTGGTCCTGCGTGTAGGCGTGGATCGTCGTCATCAGTCCCTTCTCGATGACGAAGCTGTCGTGCAGGACCTTCGCCAGCGGGGCCAGGCAGTTGGTGGTGCACGACGCGTTGGAGATCACCGTGTGCTTGGCCGCGTCGTACTTGTCGTCGTTCACGCCGAGGACGAGCGTGACGTCCTCGTTCTTCGCCGGCGCGGAGATGATCACCTTCTTGGCGCCGTTGTCGGCGTGCACCTTGGCCTTGGTCGCGTCGGTGAAGAACCCGGTGGACTCCACGACGACGTCGGCGCCGACGTCGCTCCACTTCAGGTTGGCGGGGTCGCGCTCGGCGAACGCCTTGATGGACTTGCCGCCCACGACGATCTCGTCGGCGGTGGCGCGCACCTCCGCGGGGAAGCGGCCGAGAATGCTGTCGTACTTGAGCAGCTGGGCGAGCGTGGCGTTGTCGGTCAGGTCGTTGACCGCCACGATCTCGATGTCGGCTCCGGACGCCTTCACGGCCCGGTAGAAGTTCCGGCCGATCCGGCCGAACCCGTTGATGCCTACTCGGATGGTCACGGAACGGCTCCTCGCACGTCTGATCGCCCGGTGGTCAGCCGGACTGTTCAACTCCGTCTGGTCGGGGGTCTCCCCCGGCCTCGACCCTATCCAATGACCCGCGGGTAGCCCGACACCGGTGGCGCGGGAGATCAGCCGGTGAGGGCGTTTCGCCGATCATCAGTAGAATCGCGCCCCATGCGCCCCGGCCGGTTGTTCCTCCTTGCCCTGAGCGGGGCCCTGACCTGCATGTTCACGGGCCTGGCCGGGCCCGCCGCCGCGGCGCCGCTGGAACGTGCCGATCAGCCGTCCCGCGCCGATCACCTCGCGGCGGCGCTGCGCCGCGACCCGGTGTACGTCACCGACCACGCGCCGCGGTCGCTGCCGCCGGACGCCGCCGCGCGGATCAGGGCGTCCGTCGCCCGGCTCGGCGTGCCCGCCTATGTGGCGGTGACGCCGACCGTCGGGCTCGGGGAGGAGAATCCGGCCGACTCGCTCGCGGCGCTGCTCCGCGACCGGCTGGGCAAGGACGGGGTCTACATCGTGGTGGACCCGTCCGGCGGGCACGGCGAGGCCCGGCAGTTCGGCGGCTCCCGGCGCCTTCCCGTGGACGACGCCTGGTGGGCCGCGAAGTTCGAGCTGCCCCACGACGTGAGCGCCCCCGACATGGTCGGGCGGTTCGTGGACGTCGCCCTGTCCGGCCGGGCCAGGGAGCGGCGCGATCATCCGCGTCCGAGGCCGGAGTCCGCGACCCGCAAGGCGCTGAACGCCGACGACGAGGCGGATCGGCGGGCCGACCATGTCGAGATGGCCGCGTTCGGCGGTGGCGCCGCGCTGAGCGGGCTGCCGCTGCTCGGCCTGCTGGTCGTGCGACGCGTCCGCCGGGGGAAGAGAAGCCAGGGCAACGGCAGCCAGGGACGCGGCCGGCGCAAGGGCAAGCGGGGCCGCGGCAGGGGGCGGACATGAGGCGGGCGGCCGGCGTCGCGGCGCTGCTCGCCGTCCTGGGCATGGGCGTGGGGCCGGTCGCGGCCGCCGCGGACGATCCGCCGCACGCCTACCAGCGCCTCGACCGGGTCTCCGCCGCGCTGGCCAGGGACCCGCTGTTCGTCGACCCCGACGTCGGCGCCGCCCTCGACGAGGCCGAGCGCGGACGGGTGCGCCAGGCCGTCCTGAAGGCCGCGAGGCAGATCGGCACCCCCGTCTACGTCGTCGTGATCCCGAACCCGGCCGACTCGGAGTCGCAGGGCCGCGACGACGCGTTCCTGTTCGCCCTGCACGACCGGTCGCGCAGGGACGGGCTCTACCTGATGGTCAATTCGCGCGGGCGCCTTGAGTCCGAGGCGTTCCAGGTGCCGCGCGACTACGACTACTCGCCGCTGGACGAGAACGAGCCGGGCTCCTCGCGTCCGGCCGACTTCGACCGCCCGTTCGAGGGGCTCGCGGACCGGCTCGTCCAGCGGCTGAACGGCTACGCCGTGGCACCCACGGCATCGCCGTCCACGCCGAGGCTGTACTCCAGCCCCGATCCGTTCGGGGAGGAGAACAAGCTGACGCCGCGCGACGCCGAGGTCTCGGGCCCGCTCCTCACCGGTCTCCTGCTCGTCGGGCCGCTCACGGCCGCGCTGCTGTACTGGGCGGGCATCGGCGTCCTCGCCCTGGTCCGCAGGAGGCGGTCCGTTCCGGGCGAGGTCGAGAGGCATCCCTGGGCGCCCAGGAAGCCCGGGATGCGGTGGCTGCGGCGCAACGCGTCCAAGGAACTCGGGCGGCTCCGCGGTCTGCTCGCCACGGCCGAGGCGGAGCGCGGGCGCCCCTTCGCAGTGTCGGCCTACGACGCCGCGCAGATCCTCTACGACGACGCCAAGGACGACGAGGAGCGCGCCATCGACCTCGTCGGCGTGATCGTGCTGGCCCGGCGGGGGCGCGTCGCGCTGACGCGGAACGTCGCCTCCCCGCCCGTCCCGTGCCTGGTGAACCCGCTGCACGGCGACTCGGCCGGGCGCGCGTACGTCCCGAAGCTGGACGGCGACGGCGTCCTGCCGAAACCGTGCCCGCTCTGCGGCGCCTGCCAGCAGCGCGAGCGCCGGAACGGGCTGCGGAGGCATCACCTCATGGAGATCGGGGGCCGTCCGCACACCGCGGTCCCCGGCGTGTGGCGTGATGCGGCGTGGGGCGCCAGCGGCAAGAAATTCCTTCCTCGTGTGATGAGGTACCTGGGTGTTGAGTGAACCGTCCCCCGGCGAACGGCTGGCCGCCGCGCTGCGCCGCTCGCCCATCTACGTCGATCCGTCGATCGCGTCCGCGCTGCCGGGCGCGGAGCGGCGCAGGCTCGCCGCCAGGTTCGCCAAGGCGCCGGCGCCGGTCTACGTGGTCCTCGTCCCGCTGGTCACGGGCGGCACCTGGGCGGACGCCGACCAGCTCGCCTCCGTCGTGCACGACCGCCTGGGCCGCGACGGGATCTTCATCACCCTCCGCGAGGGCGGCGAGGACCTGACCGCCCGCGAATGGGGCGGCGACCACCAGGCGCGCGACGCCGCCTGGGCGGTCAGCCTGGACCGCGCCATGGACGACACCCCGCTCGCGGCCCGGCTGTCCCGCGTCGCCGACCTGATCATCTCGGGCACCGGCAAGCAGGAGTACGACCGGATCTCCGCCGAGATCGACCGGCGCCACAAAGCCCGGCAGGGGGCCGCGAGCCGCACCGGCGAGCCCCGTTCCGGCCGGGCGGACGACGACGACGGCGGCCTGGCCCTCCCCCTCGGCGCGGGCGCGGCGGGTCTCGCGGTCGTGGGCGTGGGCGGGTTCCTGCTCTGGCGGCGGCGCCGGATGGCGTCCGTCCGCCGCGAGGGCGGCGGCCTGCTGATGCCCCGCACGGTGTTCGCCACCGCGCTGCGGGCCAACGAGGACCAGCTGCGCGAGCAGGCGTCCCGCGAGGTCATCGCGTTCGGCGAGCTGCTCGACGAGACCACCGTGCCCACCACCGGCGAGCGGGCCCGCGCCCTGATGACCGGCGCGCTGGACGCCTACCAGGCCGCCGGCAAGACCCTCGACGCCGCCCGGGGCGTCCCCGACCTGGCCGGGGTCCTGGTGCTGCTCGACCAGGGGCGCGACGCCTTCGCGTCCGCACAGGCGGTCGCGAACGGCGACCCGGAGATCCCGCCGGTCCCGCTCTGCTTCTTCAACCCGCTCCACGGGGACGCCGCAACCAGGATCGCCTGGCGTCCTGTCGGCTCCCGCAAGAGCCTCCGGGTCCGGGCCTGCCGGCCGTGCGCCCGCGCGGTCCGCGGCAAGGAGGCACCGGACGTCCTCATGGACCGCCGGGACGGCCGCGACGTCCCCTACTACGAGGCCGACCCGGCGGAGAGCGTCTGGGCGGAGACCGGCTACGGGCAGCTCCGCGACGACCTCGTCCACCGCGTCCTGCGCGGGGACGCTACCCCGCGCTGAACGGCAGCCGTTCGAGCATCCTCCCGCGGGCGTCGAAGACGGTGAGAACACCGTGGACGGGGGCTCCGGTCTTGGGCGGGGTGTACGCACGCGGCCTCGTGGTGAACAACGTGACGGGGCCCTTGGGCGTGGTCCGGCGCACACAACTTGCCGTGTCGCCGCACGCGAACCGCATCCGGGCGCCGCCCGCGTAGCGGGCCTCGAAGGCGACGGCGTCGTCCGCCGCGATACCGGTCCAGGAGACCTCTCCGGCGCCGCGCCCGCCGCCGTAGTCGGCGTACGTCCGGGCGCCGTCCGGGGACGCGGCGTACGGCCGGCAGGCGAGCCGTCCTCCGACGCCCGTGACGCGCGGCGACGGCGCTGACCGGCCACAGGTTCCGGCGCGGCGCCGACACGTTCTCGTTCACCGACACCGCCTTCACGGGGACCGTCCGGTCGCGGTCGGTGCTCGCCGCGTCCGGCCCCGACGCCCTCGTGGTGCTGGACGACGTGCGCTCGCCCGTCCCGCACCCCGTGGAGCAGCTCTGGCACCTGCCGCCCGCGTTCACCGCCGTCCCGCGCGGGACGGGCGCCGTCGCCACCGCCGGACGGGTCCGCGTCCACTTCCTGCGGATACCGCTGCCGGGCACGGCCGCGTCGCCCGCCCGGACCGTCCGCGGGTCGCTGGACCCCCTGCAGGGGTGGGTCGCGCGAGGTCACCGGAAGAAGGCGCCCGCGCCCGTCGTGTCGCTCCCGGCGCGGGGGTCGCGGGTGCGGACGCTGACGCTGATCGCCCCCGTCCGCGGCACGGAACGGCCGGGCGTGCGCGTCCGCCCGCTGCCCGGCGGCGGTGTCCGCGTGGACGCGTCGTTCTCCGGTCACCGGCTCGGCTTCGTTGCCGGGCCCGACGGCGGCCTCCACCGCGTCCGCTGAGGGTCAGGGCGCGAGCATGTCCGCGGTCAGGTTGGCCTCCGTGCCGGGGATGCCCTGGTCCCCGGCGCGCTTGTCGGCCATGGCGAGCAGGCGGCGGATGCGGCCGGCGATGGCGTCCTTGGTGAGCGGCGGGTCGGCGAGCTGGCCGAGCTCCTCCAGCGACGCCTGCTTGTGCTCCAGCCGCAGCTGCCCGGCCTTGACCAGGTGCTCGGGCGCCTCGTCACCGAGGATCTCCAGCGCGCGGGCGACGCGGGCACCGGCGGCGACGGCGGCGCGGGCGGAGCGCCGCAGGTTCGCGTCGTCGAAGTTCGCGAGCCGGTTCGCGGTGGCGCGGACCTCGCGGCGCATCCGGCGCTCCTCCCAGGCGAGGACGCTGTCGTGCGCGCCGAGCCGGGTGAGCAGCGCGCTGATCGCGTCGCCGTCGCGGACGACGACCCGGTCGACGCCGCGGACCTCGCGGGCCTTCGCGTGGATCTTCAGGCGGCGGGCCGCGCCGACCAGCGCGAGCGCCGCCTCCGGGCCCGGGCACGTCACCTCCAGCGACATGGACCGGCCCGGCTCGGTCAGCGAGCCGTGCGCGAGGAACGCGCCCCGCCACGCCGACTCGGCGTCGCACGCCGCGCCCGCGACGACGTGCCGCGGCAGGCCGCGCACGGGCCGCCCGTTGTTGTCGATCAGCCCGGTCTGCCGGGCGAGCGACTCGCCGTCCCGGAAGACGCGGACGACATAACGGTTGCCTTTACGCAACCCGCTCGGCGCGAGCACGACGACCTCGGAGGTGTGCCCGAACACCTCCGCGATGTCCTTGATCAGGCGCCGGGCCGCGACTCCGGTGTCGATCTCGGCCTCGATCACGATGCGCCCGCTGACCAGGTGCAGGCCGCCCGCGAAGCGCAGCAGCGTCGAGACCTCGGCCTTGCGGCAGCACGGCTTCATGATCGTGAGCCTGCCCAGCTCGTCCTTGACCACACCGGTCATCGCCATGAGTTGGACCCCTCCCCCTATCGGACTCCCAGCAGTGTCGCCGATCGCGGCGGCACCGGGCGTCACTCACTGAATATCTGTACGAAGGCTTGGGCCAGACGGGCGGGTTCATGGCGCGGGGACCCGTCCTCGGCGGCATCATCGGCGGCGACGTCCGCGAGGACGAGGCGCCCGCCGATCTCCTGGACGGCCTTGTCGAGCGCCGCCGGGTCGTCCACCACCCCGCGGTCGGCGAGGACGACGTCCACGCTCAGGTCGGGTGCGTGCGCCCGCAGGACCTCCAGGTGGGTCTGCGGGGAGAAGTCGTCGGTCTCGCCGGGCTGCGGCGCGAGGTTCAGCGCGACGGCGCGGCGGGCGCGGGAGCCGGCCAGGGCGCGGGCCAGCGCCGGGACCTTCAGGTGCGGCAGGACGCTGGTGAACCAGGACCCGGGCCCGAACACGATCCAGTCGGCGTCGTCGACGGCGGCGAGCGCCTCGGGGCAGGCGGGCGGGTCGGCCGGGACGAGCGAGACGCCGAGCACGCTGCCGGGCGTCTTCGCGCACGCGACCTGCCCCTTGACGTGGGTGATCTCGTCGGGCCTCGACGGGTCGGCGCCGCGGACCTCCGCGACGATGTCCATCGGGACGGCCGCCATCGGCAGGACCCGGCCGTGCGCGCCGAGCAGCCGCCCGACCCAGTCGAGCCCGTCGACCGCGCCCTCCTGGCCGAGCAGCTCCCACAGCGCGACGATGAGGAGGTTCCCGACCGCGTGGCCCCGCAGGTCGCCCTCGCTGCGGAAGCGGTGCTGGACGACGTCGCGCCACGTCTGGCCCCACTCGTCGTCGCCGCACAGCGCGGCGAGCGCCATGCGCAGGTCGCCGGGCGGCAGCACCCCCAGCTCGCGGCGGAGCCGCCCGCTGGACCCGCCGTCGTCGGCGACGGTGACGATCGCGGTCAGCCGGTCGGTGACGCGGCGCAGCGCCGACAGCGAGGCGTAGAGGCCGTGGCCGCCGCCGAGCGCGACGACCTTCGGGCCGTTGGGCTTCACCGTGCCGTCGACCTGCTCTCCTCGTCCGGGACCGCCGGGCGCCTGATCCTCACCCGGGGGTGCGGGGGTCGGCCCCCGCAAGGGACCGGACGGGAATTCTACTCGCGGCCGAGGTCGCGGTGGGCCACCTGCACCTCGATGCCCTCGTCCCGCAGCCGGGCGGCGATCTGTTCCGCCATGGCCACACTACGGTGTTTGCCGCCGGTGCAGCCCACGGCCAGGGTCACGTAGTGCTTCCCCTCGCGCTCGTAGCCGTCGGCGAGGAGCCGCAGCACCTCCGCGTAGGCGTACAGGAACTCCTTGGCGCCGCGCTGCCCGAGGACGTAGTCGCGGACGGCGGCGTCGCGGCCCGTCTTCGGCCGCAGCTCCGGCACCCAGTGCGGGTTCGGCAGGAACCGGCAGTCGACGACGAGGTCGGCGTCGACGGGCAGCCCGTACTTGTAGCCGAACGACACGACGGTCGCGCGGAGGCTGGTCTCGCCGGTGTCGTTGCCGAAGAACCCGATGATCTTGTTGCGCAGCTCGTGCACGTTGAGGCCGCTGGTGTCGATCACCAGGTCGGCCTCGGCGCGGACCTCGCGGACCAGCTCCCGCTCGCGGGCGATGCCGTCGACGAGGCGGCCGTCGTCCTGCAGCGGGTGCGGGCGGCGGACGCTCTCGAACCGGCGCACCAGGTCGGCGTCGTTCGCCTCCAGGAACACCACGCGCGGGTGGACGCCGCGCGCCTCCAGCTCGGCGATGGAGGAGTGCAGATCCTCGGTGAAGGCGCGGCTGCGGACGTCGACGACCACGGCGATGCGGGGCACCGCGTCCTTCACCCGGCCGCCGAGGTCGGCCATCGTGGCCAGCAGGCCCGGCGGCAGGTTGTCGACCACGAACCAGTCGAGGTCCTCCAGGGACTTGGCCGCGGTGCTGCGGCCCGCCCCGGACATGCCGGTGACGATCACGATGTCCGGGATCTTCGTCTCGCTGGTCATGACCCTCTCCCCGTGTGCTCCCCGTCGTTTCCGCCCGTCGCGGCGCCGCCGGGCCCGCCGCCCCCGCGCGGGGCCGCGGCGCCGTGCAGCGCCGCGACGATGCCCTCGGCGCTGCGCCGGCCGATCCCCGGGACCTCGGCGACCTGCTCCGGCGTCGCGTCCCTCAGCCGCTTCAGCGAGCCGAAGTGCTTCAGCAGCGCCGCGCGGCGCGCCGGGCCCAGACCCGGAACGTTATCGAGTTCGCTCACCGTCATGGACTTGGACCGCCGCTGCCTATGGAACGTGATCGCGAACCGGTGCGCCTCGTCGCGGACCCGCTGGACGAGGAACATGCCCTCGCTGTTGCGCGGCAGGATCACCGGGTCGCCTTCGCCGGGCAGCCAGATCTCCTCCAGCCGCTTGGCGATGCCGCAGACGGCGATGTCGTCGACGCCCAGCTCGTCCAGCGCCCGCTGCGCGGCGGCGACCTGCGGCGGGCCGCCGTCGACGACGACGAGGTTCGGCGGGTAGGCGAACTTGCGCGGCCGGCCCGTCTCCGGATCGATCGGCTGGTGCGCCCCCTCCTCGATTTCATTCTGGGGGGACGACCCCCCAGACCCCCCGGCAACCGATTCGGGAGGATCTCCCAGATGGTCGAGCTCGCCCATCTTCTCGCTTTCGGCGAGGTACCGCTTGAACCGGCGGGTGATGACCTCGTGGATGGAGCGGACGTCGTCCTGCCCCTCCACGGCCTTGATCGTGAACCGGCGGTACTCGCTCTTGCGGGCCAGGCCGTCCTCGAACACGACCATCGACGCGACCACGTTGGTGCCCTGCAGGTTCGACACGTCGTAGCACTCGATGCGCAGGGGCGCGTCGTCCAGCTCCAGCGCGTCCTGGATCTCCTGGAGCGCGCGGCTGCGGGTGGTGAGGTCGGACGCGCGGCGCGTCTTGTGCTGCTTGAGCGCCTCGTGCGCGTTGCGCGCGACCGTCTCCAGCAGGGACTTCTTGTCGCCGCGCTGCGGGACGCGGAGCCGGACGGGCCCGCCGCGCTGCTCGGACAGCAGCTCGGTCATCGCCTCCTCCTCGGGCGGCAAGGCCGGGACGAGCACCTCCCGCGGCACCGATTCGCTCTCGCTGTAGATCTGGATGAGGAAGTGCTCGACGAGGTCGGCGGTGGTGACGTCCTCGACCTTGTCGACGACCCAGCCGCGCTGCCCGCGGATCCGGCCGCCGCGGACGTAGAAGACCTGGACGGCCGCCTCCAGCTCGTCCTCCGCGAACGCGATCATGTCGCAGTCGGTGGTGTCGGCGAGGACGACGGCCTGCTTCTCCAGCGCCCGTTCGAGGGCGCGGACGTCGTCGCGGAGCCGGGCGGCGCGCTCGTACTCCTGGGACGCGGCGGCCTCGCGCATTTCGCGTTCGAGGCGCTTGGTGAACCGGGTGGTGTGCCCGGCCATGAAGTCGCAGAAGTCCTCGGCGAGGAGGCGGTGCTCGTCGGGCGTGACGCGGCCGACGCACGGCGCCGAGCATTTGCCGATGTAGCCGAGCAGGCAGGGGCGGTCGAGCTGGTGCTGCCGCTTGAACACGCCGGCGCTGCACGTCCGGACGGGGAACACGCGCAGCAGCTGGTCGACCGTCTCCCGGATCGCCCACGCGTGGGAGTACGGCCCGAAGTAGCGCACGCCCTTGCGCTTGGCACCGCGCATCACCATCACCCTCGGGAACTCCTCGTTCAGGGTGACGGCGAGGTAGGGATACGACTTGTCATCGCGGTAACGGACGTTGAACCGCGGATCGAACTCCTTGATCCAGGAGTATTCGAGCTGGAGGGCCTCGACCTCGGTGGCGACGACCGTCCAGTCGACCTTGGCGGCCGTCCGCACCATGGTCTGCGTGCGCGGATGCAGCGCGGAGAAGTCGGCGAAGTAGGAGCTGAGGCGCTGGCGCAGGCTCTTGGCCTTGCCCACGTAGATGACCCGGCCGTGCTCGTCGCGGAACCGGTACACCCCGGGTGACTCGGGGATGGAGCCGGGTGCGGGTCGGTAGGTCGCCGGGTCTGCCACGTTCAAAAGCCTAGTGGGCGGCACCGACACGCCGTGCTCCCGCGCGTCCCGGCCGCCACCGTGCGTGACGCGATCGGGACCATCTGCGACACCGTGGGTGACGGAGATCTCGCCGTCCGGTTCACATGATCGTAAAACTCTGGGAAAGGGAAGGTCGGATAGGGATTCCGAGTCCGGTGTGAGGAGGTCGGTGCGAGCGTGTCCGCGTTCGGGGCCTGGATCGTGCTGGCGGCTGTGGTCGCCGCGTCCGTGACGATCGTGGAGGCGGGGCGGCGGCTGCTGGCGGGACGGCTGTCGGCGCGCTGGCCGGGCGCCGGGCTCGCCGCCCGGCGGGTCGCCGCGCCGGCGTTCGCGTTCGCCGCGGTCGTGGGCTGCAACACGGCGATGCCGTACCGGCTGCTCGCCGACCCTGCGGAGAGCGCCGTCCGGCAGGTGCTGCGGATCGCGGCGATCGGCGCGACGACGTGGCTGGTGCTGCGGATCGGCTACGCGCTGAGCGATCCGCCGCTGGAGCGGCTGATGCGGATCGAGGGCGACCGCAACCGGCGGGCCAGGAAGGCCCGCACGCAGATGCTGCTGCTGCGTCGCATCGCCGCCGTGCTGATCGTGGTGCTGGCGCTCGGCGCCGCGCTGTTCACCTTCCCGGGGGTGCGCGCGGTCGGCGCCGGGGTGCTGGCGTCGGCGGGCGTCGCCGGGCTGGTCGTCGGGATCGCCGCGCGGCCGACCCTGGGCAACCTGCTCGCCGGGCTGCAGCTGGCGTTCAGCGACGCGCTGCGGCTGGACGACGTCGTCGTCGTGCAGGGCGAGTGGGGACGGGTCGAGGAGCTGACCCTGTCCTATGTGGCGCTGCGGCTCTGGGACGACCGCCGGATGATCTTCCCGGTGTCGTACTTCACCGAGCAGCCGTTCGAGAACTGGACCCGGCACTCGTCCCGGCTGCTCGGCTCGGTGGACCTGCACGTCGACTGGTCGGTCCCGATCGAGGAGCTGCGCGCCGAGCTGTACTCGGCGCTCCGCGACAACCCGCTGTGGGACCGGCGCGAGTGGATCCTGCAGGCGGTGGGCGTCCAGCCGAACGGGCTGGTCACGATCCGCGCGATGATGAGCGCGGCCGACTCGGCGAGCACCTGGGACCTGCGCTGCGACGTGCGCGAGCATCTCATCTCCCACATCCGCGACCGCTATCCCGAGGCGCTCCCCCGCTTCCGCGTCGAACCGCAGGAGCCCGCCCTCGACGGCCAGGGCGACGGCGGCCGTGCCGCGCCCGACGGCGACGGGACCGCCCGGACCGCCCCCGGCGGCGCTCACGCCGGGCCCGGCGGACCCCGCACGGCGCCCGGCGGCCCCCGGACCGCGCCCGAGGACGGCCGCGCGGTCTCCGACGACGGCCGGGCCGGCCCCGGTGGGGACGGCCCGGCGCACGCGAGGACGGTCAGGCGAGCATGATCTGCCCGCCCTGAACGTTGATCTTCTTCTCCTCCAGCGGCTCGTCCGCGGGCGGGTTCGCCACCGAACCGTCGGTGATCTTGAACTTGCTGCCGTGGCAGTGGCAGTTGATCGTGCCGCCGGACACCGAGCCGACGGCGCAGCCACGGTGCGTGCAGGCGGCCGAGAACGCCTTGAACTCGCCCTGCGACGGCTGGCACACCACGACCTTGGCGTCCTTGAAGACCTTGCCGCCGCCGACCGGGATGTCGGCGGCCGCGGCCAGCGCCGTGCCCCCGCCGGAGCCGCCGGTCTCCTGGCCCCCGCCGGAGCCGCCGCCCGTGCCGGTGTCCGCCGAGCCGCCCGCGTCGTCGTCGCCGGAACCGCCGCAGGCCGCCGCCAGCCCGGCGACGCCCGCGAGGCCCGCTCCGATGAGCAGTCCTCTGCGGGTGCCGCCCCCGGCCGCCGTGCCCCCCGGCGCCTGCTCCGCCCCGTCCAGTCGCGTCTCGGACCCCTCTGGCATGCTCGCCCTCCGGTGACATCTCGATTCCCGTACGTCACCAGGAAGCACGTACGCGCGACCGCGATGGTTCAATTCCGAACCAGTTCGGCGGGCGCCGGACGGTCAGGTGACGACGATCCCGCCGCCCCTGACCTGCACCGGATACTCCTTCAGCGGCTTGTCCGCCGGGCCGCGCCGCACCGCCCCGTCCGCGACCGCGAACTCGCTGCCGTGGCAGTCGCACGTGATCACGCCGTTGGACACCCCGCCCACGGTGCAGCCCTGGTGCGTGCACACCGCCGTGAACGCCTTGAAGACGCCCTGCGCCGGCTGCGTCACCACGATCTTCTCCGTCGCGTTGATCTTCCCGCCGCCGACCGGGACGTCGGCGGCCTTCGCGACCTCCTTGCCCTTGAGCTCCTCGGCCGACTTCTCCCCGCCGCCGCACCCGGCCAGGGCGGCGGCGCCGACGACTCCGGCGCCGCACAGCACCGTGCGGCGGCCGATCCCCTCTGCGTCTGTCATGCGGTCCATGATCCTGGACGGCGGCCCCGGGACCTGCGGCGACCCGCCCACGGGCGCTCACTCGGACACGGGCGGAGCCTCCGGCCGATGCCCTGGAGGCCCCTCCCCCTTGACCGGAAGGGGCCTGGAACGGCGGACCGGGCCCGCGGCGTCCCTGCCCGCGGGGGTGTCCCCGCACGCCGCCGGCCCGGCCGGTCCCGCCTCGGAAGGCGCTCGCGCCGCGGTCCCCCGGTCCGCGGCGGCGAGGACGCGCCTTTCGGCGCCTCACCCACAACACGGCTCCGCCCACCCGGATGGTTCAGCGAATCCGGGGGCAATTTCCGGCGGGTGCCGAACCGGTCAGGAAAGGATCTTGGCGAGGAACTGGCCGGTGTGGCTGGCGTCCACGGCGGCGACGTCCTCGGGGGTGCCGGTGGCGACGATGGTGCCGCCCCGGGAGCCGCCCTCGGGGCCCATGTCGACGATCCAGTCGGCGGTCTTGATGACGTCCAGGTTGTGCTCGATGACGATCACCGTGTTGCCCTTGTCGACCAGGCCGTTCAGGACGCCGAGGAGCCTGCGGATGTCCTCGAAGTGCAGGCCGGTGGTCGGCTCGTCCAGGACGTAGATGGTACGGCCGGTGGAGCGCTTCTGCAGCTCGGACGCCAGCTTGACGCGCTGCGCCTCGCCGCCCGACAGGGTCGGGGCGGGCTGGCCGAGCCGGACGTACCCGAGCCCGACGTCGTTGAGCGTCTTCAGATGCCGGTGGATCGCGGTGACGGGCTCGAAGAACTGGGTGGCCTGCTCGATCGGCATGTCGAGCACCTCGGAGATCGTCTTGCCCTTGTAGTGGACCTCGAGGGTCTCCCGGTTGTAGCGGGCGCCGTGGCAGACCTCGCAGGGGACGTAGACGTCCGGCAGGAAGTTCATCTCGATCTTGATGGTGCCGTCGCCGGAGCAGTTCTCGCAGCGCCCGCCCTTGACGTTGAAGGAGAACCGGCCCGGCTGGTAGCCGCGCACCTTCGCCTCGGTCGTCTGCGCGAACAGCTTGCGGATGTGGTCGAAGACGCCGGTGTAGGTCGCCGGGTTGGAGCGCGGGGTGCGCCCGATCGGCGACTGGTCGACGTGGACGACCTTGTCGAGCTGGTCGACGCCGTTGACGCGCTTGTGCTTGCCGGGGACGGTCCTCGCGCCGTTCAGCTTCTTGGCGAGCGCGTTGTAGAGGATGTCGTTGACCAGCGTCGACTTGCCGGAGCCCGACACGCCGGTCACGGCGGTGAGGACGCCGAGCGGGAACGAGACGTCAACGTCGCGCAGGTTGTTCTGCTGGGCGCCCTTGACGGTGACCTCGCGGCCCCGCGTCCGCGGGCGGCGGATCTCGGGGACGGCGATCTCGCGGCGCCCGTCCAGGTAGGCGCCGGTCAGCGAGCGCTCGGACTTCTTCAGGTCGTCGAGCGTGCCGGACACGACGATCTCGCCGCCGTGCTCGCCCGCGCGGGGGCCGATGTCGACGATCCAGTCGGCGGCGGCGATGGTGTCCTCGTCGTGCTCGACGACGATCAGCGTGTTGCCCATGTCGCGGAGCCGGAGCAGCGTCTCCAGCAGCCGGTGGTTGTCGCGCTGGTGCAGGCCGATGGACGGCTCGTCCAGCACGTACAGGACGCCGACCAGACCGGAGCCGATCTGCGTCGCCAGCCGGATGCGCTGCGCCTCGCCGCCCGCCAGCGTCGCCGACGCCCGGTCGAGGGTGAGGTAGTCGAGGCCGACGTCGAGCAGGAACCCGAGCCGCGCGTTGATCTCCTTGAGGACGCGCTCGGCGATGTGCGTCTCGCGCTCGTTCAGCTCCATCGCCAGCAGGAACTTCGCGGCCTCGCCGATCGGCATCGCGGCGACCTCGGCGATCGACATCCCGCCCATGGTGACGGCGAGCACGACCGGCTTGAGCCGGGCGCCCTCGCACGTCGGGCACGGGATCTCCCGCATGTAGCCCTCGAACTTCTCCCGGCTGGCGTCGCTCTCGGACTCGGCGTGGCGCCGCTGGATGTACGGGATCACGCCCTCGTAGGCCGTGTAGTACGACCTCGTCCGGCCGTAGCGGTTCTTGTAGCGGACGTGGACCTGGGTCTCGTGCCCGTTCAGGATCGCCTTGCGCGCCTTGGCGGGCAGCCGCTCCCACGGCGTGTTCAGGTCGAAGCCCATCGCGTCGCCGAGCGCGGACAGCAGCCGCAGGAAGTAGTCGCTGACGTGCCCGTTCGACCACGGCTGGATCGCGCCCTCGCCGAGGCTGATCTCCACGTCCGGGACGACGAGCTCGGGGTCGACCTCCATGCGGGTGCCGAGCCCGGTGCAGTCGGGGCAGGCGCCGTAGGGCGAGTTGAACGAGAACGACCGCGGCTCCAACTCCTCGAACGACAGGTCGTCGTAGGGGCAGTAGAGGTGCTCGGAGTACATCCGGGTGCGGTGCTCGTCGCCTTCCGGGAGGTCGACGAAGTCGAGGACGATCGTGCCGCCCGCGAGGCCCAGCGCGGTCTCCACCGAGTCGGCGAGCCGCTGGCGCGCGGAGTCTTTCACGGAGAGGCGGTCGACCACGATGGAGATGTCGTGCTTCTCCTGCTTCTTCAGCTGGGGCGGCTCGTCGAGGCGGATCATCTCGCCGTCGACCAGGGCCCGCGAGTAGCCCTTGGACTGCAGCTCGCGGAACAGCTCCAGGTACTCGCCCTTGCGCCCGCGGATCACCGGCGCGAGGACCTGGAAGCGGGTGCCGGACTCAAGCTCCAGGACCCGGTCGACGATCTGCTGCGGCGCCTGCCGGCTGATCGGGCGGCCGCAGTCGGGGCAGTGCGGGTGCCCGATCCGCGCGTAGAGCAGCCGCAGGTAGTCGTACACCTCGGTGATCGTGCCGACCGTCGACCGCGGGTTCTTGCTGGTCGACTTCTGGTCGATCGACACCGCCGGGGACAGGCCCTCGATGAAGTCGACGTCGGGCTTGTCCATCTGCCCGAGGAACTGGCGGGCGTAGGCCGACAGCGACTCCACGTACCGGCGCTGGCCCTCCGCGAAGATCGTGTCGAACGCCAGGCTCGACTTCCCGGAGCCTGACAGACCGGTGAACACGATCAGGGAGTCTCGCGGGAGGTCGAGCGAGACGTCCTTCAGGTTGTGCTCGCGTGCTCCACGCACGATGAGTCGGTCATGCACGGCGTTCTTCCGGTTCCTCTTCTGGGCGCGGCGATGGGGAGAGACACGTCGGTCTCAAGGCTAGCCAGGGGGTACGACAGAATCCCCCGAGGCCATAACAGCGGCGGTCGCCGCCGCATTTCACGATGCTCCCCGCCCGTCCGGGCGGCACTCTCGCACCGTACACGTGTTCGAACACCACCCGCCACCGGAACGCCCGTCCGGGTCACGCGTGTGATTTATTCGTCGTCGAGGGCGTGATCGAGGTAGCGGTCGGCGGAGCGGCGGACGGCCTGCTTGCCGTCCGTATAGACGATTTTCTTCCACCAGGCGCCGTAGACGCGGTCGAAGTCGTAGGGCTCCAGAAGGCGCAGGGCACGGCGGACCGTGCGGGGCCGCTCCGGGATGTAGTTCGGGTAGCTGTACATGAAGCTGACCCAGTCGCGGTCGTTGACGACCTGGAGGATGTCGCCGGAGAACACCGCGCGGGCCTCGCGCCAGTGCAGGACCTGGCCGCCGTCGAAGTGGACGCCAGCGTTGATGAGCGTGAGGCCGTCCGCCAGCTCGTGGGTGTCGCCCGTCCAGTGGACGACGGCGTCGTCGGGCCGGGCCACCCAGCGGCGGTCGGCCTCGTGGATGTAGACGGGCGCGTCGAACGCGTGCGCCCACTCGATCATGCTGCCGTAGAAGTGCGGGTGGCTGATCGCGATGGCGGAGATGCCGCCGAGGTCCTCGACCTGGCGGATCAGGTCCTCGTCGAGGTAGGTGATCGAGTCCCAGAGGACGTTGCCCGACGGCGCCCGCAGCAGCAGCGCCCGCTGGCCGATGGCGGTGGACGGCTCGCAGCCGATCCCGACGACGTCCGGGCCCTCCTCGGCGACCCGGCCGCGGTGGTCGGCGCGCAGCGCGTCCAGGGTCGTCCAGCGCTGGCCGTCCCAGCCGACGTACTGGCGCTCGTCCTCGCAGATCGGGCAGTCGGGGCGGGGCCCGGCGTACTGGACGCCGCAGGTCAGGCAGATCGGAAGCTCCATGATCGCCATTGTGTGACACGGAGCGGAGGCGTGCGACAGGATGGAGGCTCTTTTTGGGCGAGGGAGGGGTCTCATGGCTTGGCGCGAGGTCATCGACGAGCTGGATCCGGGCGTGGAACGGATCATCGGCACGCTGTCGGGGCTCAGCGACCGGGATCTGCGGGCTCCGTCGGCGCTGCCGGGGTGGAGCCGCGGCCATGTCGCCGCCCATATCGCCCGCAACGCCGACTCGCTGTGGAACCTGCTCGAATGGGCGCGGACGGGCGTGAAGATCCCGCAGTACCCGAGCCTGGAGGCCCGCAACGCCGATCTGGACGCGGGCGCCGGACGCGGGCGCGACGAGCTGATCGAGGACGTCCGCGCGACGGCGGCGCGGTTCGCCGAGCAGGCGCGCACGATGCCCGAGGACGCGTGGAACGCGCAGGTGACGGCGATGCAGGGCTGGCCGCATCCGGCCTGGTACGTGCTGTACCGGCGCTGGCACGAGGTGGAGGCGCACCACGTCGACCTCGCCGCCGGGTACGGGCCCGCCGACTGGCCGGAGCCCTACGTCCGGTGGGCGCTCGGCAGGACGCTGACGGACATGGCCGCGCTGCCCGCGAAGCTGCGCGGCGAGCTCGCCGGGCACCGGATCACCGCGACCGACTCCGGCGAGTCCGCCGATCTGGGCTGGGCGCCCGGCGGGCCGGAGGCGTCGGGGTCAGGGCGGGCGCTGCTCGGCTGGCTGAGCGGCCGTTCCGACGGCGTCGGCGTCAGCCTCCGCCCGGACGGGCGGCTGCCGGTGCCGCCGCCCTGGCCGCACGAGACCGCGGGTTTCTAGCTCCTAGTCCGTGTCGTGGCCCGCGAGCCGGTGCAGGGCGTCGACGGAGCGGACGACGATCGAGTTGCGGGCGACGGTGAGCCCGCCGCGGACGGGTTCCGCGGCGAGGATCTGCGCGACCTTCCGGCGGCCCATCCCGGCCCAGCGGCCGAGGTCCTGCTGGGAGACGGGGACCCTGACCTGGACGCCGCCCTCGTCCAGCACGGCGTCCGGCTCGGTGAGGGCGCCGCCGGGGCCCGCGGGGCCGTCCGCGCGTTCCTGCTCCTCCTTGACCGGGGAGCCGAAGCGCGACACCAGGCGCAGCAGCCGGGTCGCGAGGCGCCGCTCGGGGTCGTCGGGGAAGTGGGCGACGCGCATGTCGTTGGAGTCGCGCAGCCGCTCGGACAGGACGGCGGCGACCGCCCACACCGAGCCGGGATGGGCGTCGAGGACGTTGCGGAACCGTGCGGCGGGCAGCACGAGCGCCTCGACGCGGGTCACCGCCTCGACGTTGGCGTGCCGGACGCCGCCGTCCACCGCCTCCATCTCCCCGACCAGGTCACCGGGGCCGAGGATGTCGAGGATGGCCATGTCGCCGTCGCGGTCCACCCACACCTTCACGGCGCCGGCGCGCAGCACGAAGACCTGGGAGGCGCGGGTGTGCTCGCGCATGAGGAACGCGCCAGGCTTGATCACCACCGGGGCGCCGGCCCGCAGCAGCGCCTCCCGGGCGCGCGCGGGCAGCGCGTCCCAGAACCGGGTGGTCTCCATCTCGCCTCCTCCGCCGAACCCGGGCCTGTCTCTTGTGGGGCGGCCCCCACACCCTCCGGCAAGAGCTGTCCTGGACAGGGTCCCGCGCGGTCCGTCACGGTCCAGTGAACGCGGCGCTGCGCCGATGGAGTAGGTCTTATGTCACACGTCGTCAGGTCTTATGTCACACGTCGAGTGACCGATCGGATTCGAGCCAGCTGTCGAGGGCGCGGACGCGGCGGACGCAGTCGTCCGCCGCGGCCCGGTCGCCGAGCGCGAGATGGGAGTCGCGCAGCAGTTCCAGCGCCCGCCGCAGGCCCCGCTGGTCGTCCATGTCGCGGCGGATGACGATCTCGGCGTTCACGTGCTCGGCGGCGCGGGCGTGCTTGCCGAGCAGCTGCGAGGCGCGGGCCATGGTGTGCAGCGCGTACGCCTGCTCGCGGGTGTCGCCGAGCTCGGTCGCCAGGTCGAGGGCACGCCGCCCGGTCTCCAGGGCCTGGTCGGCGTGGCCCAGGTCGAGGTGGATCACGGCGAGGTGGACGAGCGCGGTGCCCTCGGAGTGCCGGTCGCCGACCTCGCTGAGGTACTGCACCGCCTCCAGCTCCCGTTCCAGGGCCTCCTCGGGACGTCCGGCGCGGCGGAGCACGGCGGCGAGGGTGTCCTTGCCGACGCCGAGGCCGTACCAGTCGCCGCCGTCCTCGCGGATCTTCAGCGCCTGCCGCGCGGCGCGCTCGGCGTCCTCGGGCAGGCCCAGGTGGGAGTACGTGCGGGCCAGGCTGCCGAGCGTCCCGGCCAGCCCGCCCTGCGCGCCGAGCTGGTGCCACAGGTCGAGGGCCTCCAGGCCGAGGACGAACGCCTCCTGGTGGCGGCTGAGGCGGCGCATGACCACCGACAGGTGCTCCAGGTCGTGGGCCTCGCCGTGCTGGTCGCCGATCTCGCGGCGGATCTCCACGGCGCGCAGCAGGTGCTCGCGCGCCTCCCGGTACCGGCCGAGCCGCCAGTGGACGATCCCGATCTGCGCGAGCGCCTCCGCCTCGCCGTGCCGGTCGCTGGTGTCGCGGTGCAGGCGCAGCGCCTGCCCGCAGTAGGTGAACGCCTCCGCGAACCGGGTGGCGTCGCACATGAGCATGCCGAGCGTGGTCAGCGTGCGTGCCTCGCCGTGGCGTGCGCCCAGGGCCCGGTAGGTGCGCAGGGCCTGTTCAGCGTCCTGCTGCGCCATGTCGCGCAGCCCGAGCGCGGCGTTCATGCGCGCCAGTTCCGTCAGGGCCTGCGCGGCGCCGTACATGTCGGCGAGTTCCTGCCGGATGTAGAGGGCTTCCAGCGCGTGCGACACCGCCTCGTGGACGTTCCCCTGCCGCCGGTGGACCTGCGCGACGGTGAGCAGCGTCTCCGCCACGCCCGGCTGGTCGTCGACGCGGCGCCGCACGCCCAGGGCCTTGGCGGCGTGGTCGAGGGCCTTCTCGTAGTCACCGAGGCCCAGGTGGGCGCGGGCGAGCGTGTCGTGGCCCTTGGCGACTCCCCCGTCCCCCAGGTCTCCGCCCTCGTCGCGCAGTTTCTCGTGGATGCTCAGCGAGCGGCGGGCGTGCTCGATGGCCGTCAGGTAGCGGCCGAGCGCCACGTGCACGTCGGCGAGGGTGGCGAGGGTGACCGCCTCCCCGTACCGGTCGGGCGGGTCGACGGCCCGGAACCCGCGCCGGGCGTCCTCCCCGTACCCGATGGCCTGGACGGACCCGCCCAGCTCGAAGTGCGCCATCGCGAGGTTGTGCAGCATGACGGCCGCGGCCGCCCAGTCCTCCTCGGTGCGGGCCGCGTGCAGGCCCGCCTGGTGGACGGCGATGTTGTCCTCGGTGTAGCGCCGGAACTCCTGGAAGTCGAAGAGCGCGTCGGCGAGCTCCCAGCACGTCCGGTGCAGGCCGAGCCGGGCGGCCTGGTGCACGGCGGCGACGAGGTTGCGCCGCTCGGACTCGAACCAGGCGAGCCCGGCCCCGCGCTCGGCGGCGGTGGACGAACGGCTCCGCGCCTCCCCGCGGTGCACGGCCGGACGGGTCCGCATCGCCAGCGCCGCGCCCGCCCCGCGCGCCTCGGCGAGGTATCCGGCAAGGAGCCGCCGCTGCGCCGCCATCAGCTCGCCGTCGGAGTCCTCCCGCAGGCCGCGTTCGCGGGCGAACTCGCGCAGCAGGTCGTGCATCCGGTAGCGGCCCGGCCGGACGTCGTGGACGAGGTACGCCTGCCGGAGCCCCTCCAGGCATTCGCGGGCCTCGTCGACCGTCCGGTCCTGCAGGGCGGCGAGCGCGGCGGGGGTGAAGTCGGGGCCGGTGATGAGGCCGAGCCTGCGGAACGCCTCCCGCTGGTCGCCCCGCAGGCTGCGGTAGGCGACGTCGAAGGTGGGGCTGAGCACGGCCTGCAGCCCCGGCCCGGACGCGCCGTGCGAGGCGCCCTCGCTCAGCCCGGCCCCCGTCAGGCCCGGCGCGTCCTGCGCGTCCCGCTCGGCCAGCTGCCGGACGGTCGCGGCGATGGACTCGCCGGGGTTCTCCGCCAGCCGCCCCGCCATGACGCCGAGCGCCAGCGGCAGGTGCCCGCATTCGCGGGCGAGCCGCACGACCGCCTTGTGCTCGTCCCGGACGCGGGCGTCCCCCGGGCCGAGGACGTTGGAGATCAGGTCGACGGCCTCCTGCGTCGCCATCTCGCGCAGCTCCAGCGTCCGGATGTCGGCGCCTTCGAGCAGGTCGGGCAGCCGCCGCCGGCTCGTCACGACGACCAGCCCGGACGTCGCCGCGGCCAGAAGCGGCCTGATCTGCTCGGGCCGCGACGCGTTGTCGAGGATCAGCAGCATCCGCCGGTCGGCCAGCAGCGAGCGGCACTGCGCCGCCAGCTCCGCCTCCGTCCGCGGGAGCTGGTCGCCGGGCACGCCCGCCGCGCGCAGAACCTGCCCCATCGCCTCGGCCGGTGTGACGGGGCTGCGCCGCGTGCCGCGCAGGTCGGCGAACAGGACGCCGTCGGGGAACCGGTCGACGACGCGGTGCGCCCAGTGCAGCGCGAGCGTGGTCTTGCCGACCCCGGCCATCCCCTGCACGATCACGGCGCGCGGCCACTCCGACTGGCCGACCAGCAGGTCCAGCTTCCCGAGGCTGATCGCGCGGCCCGCGAAGAACGGGTTGTCGGCGGGCAGCAGGACCTGCGGCGCCCCGCCGCCCGCCAGGCGCACCGGCTCGCGGGCGGCGATCCCGGCGGCGGCCTCGGTCTCGGGCTCCCGCGCGGGCTCGCGTTCGACGGCGGGCCACTCGTCCCCCCAGGGGCTCGCGGCGCGGCGCAGGCGCTCGGTGTCGAGGACGGTCAGCGGCCGCGGCCTGCGGTCGAGGATCCCCCGGGCCCGCCACAGCCGGAACCACCGCACCAGCGTCTCGCGCGAGATCCCCGCCCAGTTCGCCAGCTCCGCCTGGCTGAGCTTCAGCGGGATCCGCGTCCCCTGCCCGGGGGCGGGCTCGCCGAACCGGTGGGCCAGCTCCAGCAGGTGGTAGGCGAGCCGCTGCGGATGGTCGGCCGCCCGCACCGCGTGCCGCCGCCCGCCGAACGTGACGCTCTCGGAGATCGCGTGCATCATCGCCTCGGCGACCTGCGGGCTGGCGGCCAGCAGGCTGCGGAACTTGCGGCGGTCCACCCGCAGGGCCGCGACGTGGTCGAGCGCGGCGACCGTCCCGCGCTGCGGATGACCCCACGGGCCGAGGACGCCGACCAGGTCCCCGGCGCCGAACAGGTCGATGATCGACTCGTCGCCGTCGCTGGAGTCCACGAACTCCTTGGCGACGGCGTTGCTGGCGGCGCGGGGCGACGCCTTGAACACCACGTACACGGCGGGCGCGACCGACCCCTGGTGGCACAGCATGCCGCCGGGCGGGATGTCGGTGCGGCGGCCCATGGCGCGCAGGGCCTGCCGGTCGGTCGGGGCCAGCCGCTCCCAGAAGCTGCCCGGACGGACGTCCAGGCTGAAGCGGGGAGCGGAGGGCGTCCCCCCGGCGAAGGCATCGGTCCGCGGGGCGGTCCCCCCGGCGGGAACGTCGTCGGTCACCCGGTCACCCTCCCGTCATCGCCGCCGCCATCGTCCAGAACAGGAACAGCACCGAGGTCGCCGCCGCCCACGCGACGGCCTGCCAGGACATCTCGCCGCACCGGTGCGCCGCCGACAGCAGCCGCCGCAGCTCCGTGTCGCGGACCCGGTCGTCCAGCGCGGCCGCCGACCCGAACGGCGTCCACGGTACGCCGGGGTCGACCGGCGAGCCGGTGCGGCCGCGGACCCCGGCGAGCACCGACACCAGTGTCCGCCGCGACCGGATCGCGTACGAGGCCGAGACCGTGAACGACGCGGCCAGCACCGGGAGCAGCGCGAGCGCCACGGGCCCGGGCGGGCCGGCCGCCAGCCGGGACATGGTCCCCGCGAGCACCAGGGCGAGGAACACCGCCGCGACGGCGGAGTCCCGGCCGCAGAGCCGGACCAGCGTACAGGCGTGCCCGAGGAGGTCCTCGGGCGTCTCCTTGTCCGGTCCGGGACGGAATGCGGTAACCAACCTTCACCGTCCTCACCAGTGGACACGATCTTCCACTGACCATCATGCGGCCACAAGTCGGAAACGTCCGTCCGGGAACGCACGGTTCGGCTGCGTCTGGCGACTCATTGGCATCCCGGGCGGGGTCCAGGAGATCCCGGCGGCCGATGATGGAAGATGGTCACGCATCCACCGACGGGAAGGACCCCCATGACCTACACCGGGAACGTCGACGTCGGCGGCCGGCCCGACGTGCGGGAGCTGCCCGGGCTGACGGTCACGAAGGTGGCGGTCGGCCCGTACGACAACAACGCCTACATCCTCCGCTGCACCGCCACCGGCGAGCAGCTGCTCATCGACGCGGCCAACGAGGCGTCCCGGCTGCTGGAGCTGATCGGCGACGGGCCCCTCGCGCGGATCGTCACCACGCACCGCCACCAGGACCACTGGATGGCGCTGAGCGAGGTGGTGCGCGCCACGAGCGCCCCCGTCGTCGCGCATCCCCGCGACGCCGAGCCGCTGCCCGAGCCCGTCGCCGAGCCCGTCGAGCAGGGCGACACCGTCCGGGTGGGACACGCGAGCCTCGACGTCATCCACCTGCGCGGCCACACGCCCGGCTCGATCGCGCTGCTGTACGACGCCGGCGGCGAGCTGGCCGCCCGCCCGCACCTGTTCACCGGCGACAGCCTGTTCCCCGGCGGCGTCGGCAACACCTGGGGCGACCCGACGCGCTTCAAGCAGCTGCTCTCCGACGTCGAGGAGCGCGTCTTCGACCGGCTCCCGGACGCCACCTGGTTCTACCCCGGCCACGGCAAGGACTCGACGCTCGGCCGCGAGCGCCCCTCACTGCCCGAGTGGCGCTCCCGGGGCTGGTGATCGGCACCGCTGATCGGCACCGCTGATCCCCGCGTCCCGGGCGGAACAAGCGCTCGTGGGCGTTCGTTGCTCCAACCACACCTCGGGCCGACACGGGAGACGACCATCCACGAACTCCAAGCGGTGGACCCGGGATCCGTCCTGTGCTACCCGGCGGGCTCCCTGGTCCTCGTGGCCGGCCTGCCAGGGGCCGGCAAGACGACCCTGCTCGACCGCCTGTACGGCCTGCGCGGGGACGAGACGGCCCCCGTCCCCGCGGGCGACGTCCGCGTGATCGACTCCCGCCAGGCGCGCAACTGGTGGGCGCGGTTCCTGCGCCCCCTGCCCGCCCGGCTGCGGACCCCGCTCATCCAGGCCACCCACGTGTGGCGGATCGGGCGCGCGATCCTCGCCGGCCACGGCGTCGTCGCGCACACGCGCGGCACGTGGCCGCACATCCTGCATCTCTTCGCGTGGCTGGCCCGCCGGCGCGGCCACCGGCTGCACCTCATCCTCCTCGACGTCGACCCCCACACCGCCCGCGCCGGGCAGGTGGCCCGGGGCCGCGTCGTCACCGCCGCCACCTTCGCGCGCCACTGCCGCCGCTGGTACCCGCTGGTCGACCGCGCCCGCGGCGGCGACCCGATGCCGCCCGCGGCGGGCGTCACCGTCCTCGACCGCGACGCCGCCGACCGGCTCAAGACCATCCACTTCATCTGACGCGCCCTGCCGGGCCCGGCGGCGCGGCCCCACTCGGCCGATCCGCCCGGCGACCTCCCGGATAGTGTCGTTGGACACCGAGTCGACGGGAGGCGGGAGCATGGCGCAGCAGGTACGCGGGGTCGTCGCGCCGGGCAAGGGGCAGCCGGTGCGGATCGAGACGATCAACGTCCCGGACCCCGGGCCCGGGGAGGCGGTCGTCGCGGTGCGGGCGTGCGGGGTCTGCCACACCGACCTGCACTACCGCGAGGGCGGGATCAACGACGAGTTCCCGTTCCTGCTCGGGCATGAGGCCGCCGGCGTGGTCGAGTCCGTCGGCGACGGCGTGACCGAGGTCGCGCCCGGCGACTTCGTGGTCCTGAACTGGCGGGCGGTGTGCGGCCAGTGCCGGGCCTGCCTGCGCGGACGTCCCTGGTACTGCTTCAACACGCACAACGCCGCGCAGAAGATGACGCTGCAGGACGGCACCGAGCTGTCCCCAGCGCTCGGCATCGGCGCGTTCGCCGACAAGACCCTCGTCGCCGCCGGGCAGTGCACGAAGGTCGACCCGGCGGCGAAGGCGGAGGTGGCCGGGCTGCTCGGGTGTGGCGTGATGGCGGGGCTCGGCGCGGCGATCAACACCGGCGGGGTCGGGCGGGGCGACTCGGTCGCGGTCATCGGGTGCGGCGGCGTCGGCGCGGCGGCCGTGCTCGGCGCGCGGCTGGCGGGCGCCGCGACGATCATCGCGGTCGACCTGGACGAGCGGAAGCTCACCACCGCGTCCGCGCTCGGCGCGACGCACACCGTCAACGGCAAGGACGCGGACGTCGTCGAGGCGGTCCGGGAGCTGACCGGCGGGTACGGCGCGGACGTCGTCATCGACGCGGTCGGCCGCCCGGAGACCTACGAGCAGGCGTTCTACGCCCGCGACCTCGCCGGGACGGTCGTGCTCGTGGGCGTCCCGACACCGGAGATGCGGCTGGACCTGCCCCTCCTGGACGTGTTCGGACGCGGCGGCTCGCTGAAGTCGTCCTGGTACGGCGACTGCCTGCCCTCGCGCGACTTCCCCATGCTCATCGACCTCTACCTGCAGGGACGCCTCGACCTGGACGCGTTCGTGTCCGAGACGATCCACCTGGACGCCGTCGAGGGCGCGTTCGAGAAGATGCACCACGGCGACGTGCTGCGCTCGGTGGTGGCGCTCTGATGCCGGCCCGCGTCGGCCACGTCGTCACGTCCGGGACGTTCTCGCTGGACGGCGGCACCTGGGACGTCGACAACAACGTCTGGATCGTCGGCGACGACAGCGAGGCGATCGTGATCGACGCCGCGCACGACGCCGACGCGATCGCGGCGGCGCTCGGCGGGCGGCGGCTCGTGGCGATCGTGTCCACACACGGCCACGACGACCACATCGACGCGGCGCCCGCGCTGAGGGCCCTCACCGGCGCGCCCGTCCTGCTGCACCCGGACGACCTGATGCTGTGGAAGCAGAAGCATCCGGACGCGTCTCCCGACGGCGACCTGTCCGACGGCCAGGTCATCTCGGTCGCGGGCACGGACCTGACCGTCCTGCACACGCCCGGCCACAGCCCCGGCGCGGTATGCCTGCACGCGCCCGCGCTGGGGACGGTCTTCTCCGGCGACACGCTGTTCAACGGCGGCCCGGGCGCGACGGGCCGCTCGTTCTCCGACTTCCCGACGATCATCGAGTCGATCCGCGAGCGCCTCCTGACCCTGCCCGCCGGCACCGAGGTGCGGACGGGCCACGGCGACTCCACCACCATCGGCGCGGAGGCCCCGCACCTGGACGAATGGATCGCCCGGGGCCACTGACCGGCCGCTCTATCCCGCGGTCCCGACGCCGTCACCTCGGGGAGGGTCTGGTCAGGCCGTCACGCTAGATTGACCGGTCGGTCAGTCAGGGAACGATCCATTCCGAAAGGGAACCGAGCCCGACCCAGCGGAGGTGGCCGAATGCAGAAGTTCGCGTGGCAGGACGGGGTGGCCTTCCTGGCCGGCCTCGTCGCGCTCCTGGCCCCGGAGCTGTGGGGCGACAACGCAGGTCAGCAGCCGCTCATGGTCCTCGGCGCGCTGCTCGCCATGGCGGGCCTCTACGCGCTGCTCGGCAGCGCGGGCCCGACGGCCTGGACGGCGACCGCGTTCGCACTGCTGATCTTCGTCTCGCCGTGGGCGTTCGGCTTCGACGGGTCGGACGCCGCCGCCTGGACGGCGTGGATCACGGGCGGTGTCGCTACTATCGTCGGCGTATGGGGAGCCACCCAGGCGCGCGGCGGCGAGGCCGCGGCCTGATCGAGACTCCGGGACCGCTCGGGCGTGCGGGGGGACGGTGCCGATGAACCAGCCGACGGCCGATTCCCGCACCCGCATCCTCGACGCCGCAGAGGCGCTGTTCGCCGACCGCGGCTACGAGGCCAGCTCCACCGCGCGGATCGCCGGGCACGCGAACGTCCCGAAGGGCCTGGTGTTCCACTACTTCCCGCAGAAGATCGACGTCCTGGTGGCGCTGGTCGACGAGCGGACGTTCGTCGAGGAGCTGCCGGACGGGTCGGGAGCCGCGGTCGAGGCCGTCCCCGGAGACCCGGCCGGCACGCTGTCGCGGCTGGCCCGGCGCCTGCCGCTGCACGCCTCCCCCGCGATGCGCCGCATCCTGTTCCGCGAGGCCGACACGCACAAGTCCGTCCGGGAGCGGCTCGGGCGGCTCAACTCCGAGGTGTTCCTGCGGGCGCGCCGCGCGCTGGAGCTGGCGCATCCCGGCGCCCGCGGCGACCAGGCCCGCCTGGAGGCGGCCGCCGCGACGTTCACCGCCGTGCTGATCTACCAGGAGAACCTCGCCGGGCTCACCGGCCAGCACATCGACCCCGACGCCGTCGCCGAGCTGATCGCCCGCGCCCTCGGCACCTAGCGCGCCGCTGCGGATCGGGTCGGTCAGGTGCGGATCGGGTCGAGGAGCCGGTGGGGGGAGCGCAGGATCACGCTGACCGGGTCGGTGCGGCGCCGTACGCCGGGCCCGGCGTGCACTTCCAGGTCTTCCGGGGGGACGTAGCGCTCGCAGGACGCGCACGTCCCGTCCGGTCCGACGCGGGTGCCGCACGCGATGTGGACGAAGAAGCGGGTCGGCTCGGACGACAGATGGTTCTCGGCCCAGCGGGCGAGCGAGTGGACGACGGGCCACAGGTCGCGGCCCATGTCCGTCAGGACGTAGTCGTGGCCGTCCTTGGCGAGCAGGCCGGTCTCGACGAGTGACTGCAGGCGCGCGGACAGGACGGCGCGCGGGACGTCCAGATGGACGTGGAAGTCGCTGAACCGGCGCACGCCGTAGAAGGCGTCCCGGACGATCAGCAGCGTCCAGCGCTCGCCCACGACCTCGAGGGCGCGGGCGAGGGAGCAGTCCTGCGCCGCGTAGTCCTTGCCGAGTGCCATGCGCACCACACTACCGCCCTCGTGGTTCAGTGACCGAACCGAGCCGTGCTACGGTCAAACCCGACTGGTTCAATCACTGAACTTCTGGGGATGGGATGACGACACTGGCGACGCCGCGGTCCGCGCACCGCGCGCCCGGTTTCACCGCCGCGCTGGCCGTGCCCGCCGCCGCGACGCTGCTGGCCCTGATGAACTACACGGCGCCGATGGCCGTCCTCGCCGACACGGCGCGCGGGCTCCACGCGGGCGCGACGGCCCAGATCTGGCTGATGAGCTCGATCAGCCTCGGGCTCGCGGCGGCGCTGCTTGCCGTGGGGAGCCTGGCCGACGACCACGGCCGGAAGCGCGTGTTCCTGATCGGCGCCGGGGTGCTCGCGGCGTCCAGCGTCGTCTGCGCCGTGGCGCCGGACGCGGGCGTCTTCGTCGCGGGACGGATCGTCCAGGGCGCGGCGAGCGCGGCGCTGCTGGCGACCGGGCTCGGGATCGTCGCCGCGTCGTTCGAGCCGGGACCGCGCCGGGCGCACGCCACCGGGGTCTGGGGCGCGATGCTGGGGCTCGGCATCGCGCTCGGCCCGATCGCCTCCGCCGGGCTGGCGGGGGCGGGCGGCTGGCGGCTGTGGTACTGGACGGCGGCGCTGGCGTCGGTGCTGCTCGGCGCGTCGGCGCTCGTCCTGCCCGAGTCCCGCGCCGCGAAGCCGCGCGGCCTGGACCTGCCCGGCCTGGCCACCCTGTGCCTGGGCGTGGGCGCGCTCGTCGCGGCGATCACCTGGGGGCGGGCGGGCTGGACGCGTCCGGCCGTCCTGGCGCTGTTCGCGGCGGCGGCCGTGTCGCTGTCGGCGTTCACCGCGATCGAGGCGCGGCGGCGGGAGCCGATGCTCGACCTGGGGCTGTTCCGGCGCCCCGCGTTCCTGCTGTCGATCGTCGGGGCGCTCGTCACCGGGCTCGCCGTGATCGGGGTGATGAGCTACCTGGCGACGATCATGGCGCTGGTGCTGGGGCTGTCCACGGTCGCGGCGGCGCTGGTGCTGGCGATCTGGTCGGGGCTGTCGTTCGCCGCCGCGCTGCAGGCCCGGCGGCTCCCGTCCCGCCTGCCCGCCGGGCGCCTGCTCGGCGCCGGGCTCGCGCTCAGCGCGGCGGGCGAGCTCGCGATGCTGGGGCTGGCCCCGGACGGCCACTGGTGGCGGCTCGTCCCCGGCCTGGCCGTGGCCGGGATCGGCAGCGGCCTCGCCAACGCGATGCTCGCCCGGCTCGCCGTGGAGAGCGTCCCGGCCGGCCGGGCGAGCATGGGGACCGGGGCCAACAACACCGCCCGCTACGTCGGCGCGTCCGTGGGCGTGGCGATCGTCGGAGCGATCGCGACCGGCTCGGGCACCGGGGCGTCCGACCTGGCCCACGGCACGAACGTCGCGCTGCTCGTGTCCGCCGTCGTCGCGCTCGCGGGCGCGGCTCTCGCGGTGACGATCAGGCGAGTTCCTCGATGAACGCGGCGAGCTGGGTGAGGTTGCGGCATTCGTACATGGGCACGAGCTCGCCGTAGCGCGACGCGGCCGAGTCGCCCGTGTCCCACTGGCCGCGCGGCTCGGGATTGAGCCAGTAGGCGTGCCGGGCGCGGCCCACTATGGAACGCAGGACCGGCAGCGCCAGGTCGCCGTAGTTGGAGCGGGCGTCGCCGAGGATCAGCAGGGACGTCTTGGGCGTGATCGCGTCGCGGTACTTCTCGTCGAACACCGTGATGGCGTGGCCGTAGTTGGAGCGGCCGGTGATCCAGACGAGGTCGGCCTCGGCGGCCAGCCGGGTCATCGCGTCCGCGACGTCCGTGCCCGGCGCGAAGAACCGGGTGATCTCGTCGGTGGCGTCGATGAACGCGAACGCGCGGACCCTGCTGAACTGCTCCCGCAGCGCGAACGTCAGCAGCAGCGTGAAATGCGCGAACGCCGACACCGAGTCGCTGGCGTCGCACAGCACGACCAGCTCCGGCCGGTGCGGGCGGCGTGGCCGGTGGTGCGTGTTGAGCGGCACTCCCCCGCTGGCCAGCGACGCGCGGACCGTCCGGCGGAAGTCCAGCCGCCCGCGCCTGCCGTGCCGCTGCTTCTGGACGAGCCGCGCCGCGAGCCTGCGCGCCAGCGGGTGCACCTCGCGGCGGAGCGCGGCCAGCTCGTCGCGGCGGGCGGCGGCGAAGTCGAGCCGTTCCAGCGGCGGCCGGACGGCGAGGCGCGCGGTGCGTTCGACACCGGTGTCCTCGGCGATGCGGCGCCGGGCCTCGCCCGCGACGAGGTCCTCGAACCGGGCGATGCGGTCGCGGAACGTCCGGCGGGCGACCCGCTCGGCCATGCCGCCCCGCTCCCGCCCCGCGAGGACGGCGTTGAGCAGCCGCGCCATCAGCGTCTCCGGCGACAGGGCGCGCAGCACTCCGGACGAGAACCACGACTCCTGGCCCGGTGTCCGCCCGTACTCGGCGACGGCGCGGCGGGCGAACCGCCGCAGCCCGGCGTCGTCGCCGGACAGCAGGAGGTCGGCCAGCTCGTCGCGGCGTTCCTGGACCCGCGGGTCGAGCGGCGGCGGGACGGGCCGTCCCTTGTCGTCGAGCGTCCTCGCCGGGCGGCCGGGGTCCGGTGCTCCCCCGGCGCCGTCCCCGACCGCGGCGGGGAACCACAGGTCGAACAGCGCGTCGAACGCCGGACGGTGCTGCGGCCGCTTGACGACCGTCGCGGCGTAGGCGGCGCGCAGCGCCTCGCGGTCGAGCAGGTCGACGGCCCGCATGGCGCGGACGGCGTCCAGGCCCTCGGCGACCGACACCGGCAGCCCGGCCCGCCGCAGCTCCGCGACGAACCCGGTGTGCCGGTCGATGAGCGACGCCATCAGCCGAGCCCGAGTTCCTTGACGGCGCGCTCCTGGTCGGAGACGTGCTTGAGGACGACGCCGAGCGTCCGGGCGACGGCGGACTCGTCCAGGTCGTCCAGGCCGAGCGCGAGCAGGGTGCGCGCCCAGTCGACGGTCTCGGCGATCGACGGGGGCTTCTTGATCTCCAGGTCGCGCAGCGCGCCGACGGTGCGGACGAGCCGCCCGGCCAGCTCCGCCTCGATCCCCGGCACCCGCGCGAGGACGATCTCGCGCTCCCGCTCCGGCGCCGGATAGTCCAGGTGCAGGTACAGGCAGCGGCGCTTGAGCGCCTCCGACAGCTCCCGCGCCGCGTTCGAGGTGATCACCACGTACGGGCGGCGGACGGCGCCGACCGTCCCGAGCTCGGGGATCGTGATCTGGAAGTCCGAGAGGACCTCCAGCAGCATGCCCTCCACCTCGATGTCGGCCTTGTCCGCCTCGTCGATCAGCAGGACGGTCGGGCCGGTGCGGCGGATGGCGGCCAGCAGCGGCCGTTCCAGCAGGAACTCTTCGGAGAAGATGTCGTCGTGGGTCTCCTGCCAGGCCCGGTCGGCGGGCGCGGCCTGGATCGCCAGGAGCTGCTTCTTGTAGTTGAACTCGTAGAGGGCGCGGGCCTCGTCCAGGCCCTCGTAGCACTGCAGCCGGATCAGCTCCGCGCCGGTCGCCGCCGCGACGGCCTTGGCCAGCTCGGTCTTGCCGACCCCGGCGGGCCCCTCGACGAGCAGCGGCTTGCCGAGCGCCTGCGCGAGGTACACCGTCGTGGCGATCGACTCGTCCGCGAGGTAGCGCACCCCGGCCAGCCTGCGGGCCGCGTCGGCGGGCGAGGCGAACGTTCCTTCGGTCATCCCTTGCCCTCCAGCGGATGCTTGCTACCTGCGAGGTAGCCGGTGATTCGGTCCGGGGGGTGACGCAGCGCGGGCCCGTCCTTGCCTATAACCGAATCATGACGATGCCACGACTGCCCCGCGACGACCTGACGGCGGCGATGGCGGCCCGGCGCGAGCTGGGCCCCGACTACGACGACGCCTTCATCGAGACGGTCGTGGACCGCATCGAGCAGGCCCTCGACGCGCCCCCGGACACCACCGCGAAATCCAGGTCCGGGCCACGGCTCCGTCCGGCGGCGGAGCGGCTCCGCGGCGACCGCGATCACAGCCTGGCCATGGCGGTGCTGTCGCTGGCGGCCGCGATCCCGCTGAGCGCCATCTCGGCCATCAACGCCGGCCTCCCCGGCCTGATGTTCGCCCTGGCCGCGATCGTCCTGATCAACGTCACCTACACCTTCCGGCCCCGTTAGCCCAGGGGGGCGACCCCCTGGAACCCCCGTTGCGAGCCGGTCGATCCTCACGCCACGGTGCGGGTCTTCGTGACCGTGCGGCTTGGCGACCGTAGCGCTGCGGTCGCCCGGCTCGTCGGGTCGTGCGGCCTCCGGCGCGGGGCGCCTCCGGCCGCACGACCCGTGACCCCGGCTTGGGTTCATGCGTTATTTGCCTGGTTCGGGGTCTCGGGGGAGGCCGAGGAGGCGTTCGCCGATGATGTTGAGCTGGACTTCCGTGGTGCCGCCGTAGATCGTCATCGCGCGGGAGAACAGCATGGCGCGGGCCATGATGCCGCTCTCCGCCAAGGGCACCTCGGTGGCGGCGGCGGCGCCCTGCGCGGCCCAGCAGTAGTCGGCGACGTCCTGGTTGAACTGGACGCCGAGGAGCTTGCGGACGCTTGCCTCCGCGCCCGGCTCCACGCCGTTCAGCTGCTTGAGGGTGGTGCGCAGGCCGAGCAGGTCGATCGACTGGCCCTGCGCGACGAGCGCGCCGACCTCCGGGGCGGCGACCGGGCCGACGTCCCGGCCGCGGAGGAACGCCAGCAGCTCGGGGACGCCCATGCCGAGGCCGCCGCCGGTCGACAGCGACACGCGCTCGTTGGACAGCGTGTTCCGCGCGACCTGCCAGCCCTGGTTCACCTCGCCGACGACGCGGTCGTCGGGGACGAACACGCCGTCGAGGAACACCTCGTTGAAGAGGGCGTCGCCGGTCAGCTCGCGCAGCGGACGGACGTCCACGCCCTCGGACCGCATGTCCACGAGGAAGTAGGTGATGCCGTCGTGCTTGGGCGCGCCGGGGTCGGTGCGGGCGACGCAGAAGCCCCATTCGGCGTGCTGGGCGAGCGACGTCCAGATCTTCTGGCCGGTGAGCCGCCAGCCGCCCTCGACGCGCTCGGCCTTCATCGACAGCGACGCCAGGTCGGAGCCGGCGCCGGGCTCGGAGAACAGCTGGCACCACACGATCCGGCCCTGCAGCGTCGGGCGGAGGAAGCGCTCCTTCTGCTCGTCGGTCCCGTACCGGACGATGGACGGCACCAGCCAGGCCCCGATCCCGATGTTCGGGCCCTTGACCTTGGCGGCCTTCAGCTCCTGCTGGATGAGGATCTGCTCGACCGGACCGGCCGCGCGGCCCCAGGGCCCGGGAAGGTGCGGAGCGGTCCAGCCCTCGTCGCCGAGCCTGCGGTACAGCTCGTCCTTGCCGGTGATGGCGGCCAGTTCCGCGATCTCGGCGCGGATGCGTTCGCGGAGCGGCCGGGCGTCCTCGTCGAGTTCGAGGACGACCTCGCGGCGGCCGCCGTCCAGCGCGAGCGCCGCGACCTTGGCGGCCCACTCCTTGGACGGGCCGAGCAGCGCCCGCAGCGTGGAGACGCGGCGCAGGTAGATGTGCGCGTCGTGCTCCCAGGTGAAGCCGATGCCGCCGAGGATCTGGATGGCGTCGCGGGCCGTCCGCACACCCGCGTCGGCGGCGATGACGGCGGCGACCGCGGCGGCGAACCCGGCGTCCGGGGCGTCCTCGTCCAGGGCGCGGGCGGCGTCCCAGGCGGCGGCGCGGGCCTGCTCCAGGGAGATCAGGCTGCGGGCGGCCTTGTGCTTGACGCCCTGGAACTGCCCGATCGGGCGGCCGAACTGCTCGCGGACCTTCGCGTACTCGGCGGCGGTGCTCACCAGCCGGCCGGCGAGGCCCGCGGCCTCGGCGCCGAACAGGGCCGCGGCGAGATCCCTGACGCGGGCCGTGGTGACGCCGTCCAGCACGCGGTCGGGGGCGACGGTGACGCCGTTGACCTCGACGGCGGCGACGCGGCGGGTCCGGTCGAGGCTGGCGACGGGCGTGACCGTGGCGTTGGCCGCGTCGACGGCCACCCACGTGCCGCCGTCCACGGGGAGGACGAGCACGTCGGCGAGCGCGGCGCCCAGGACCGTTCCGAACGTCCCGGACACGACGAGCGAGTCGCCGTCGCGGCGGCCGGTCAGGGCGCCGTCCAGCGCGACGGCGCCGGTCCTGGTCCCGTTGGCGAGGGCGGGCAGCAGCTCGGCGCGCGCCTTGGCGTTGCCGGACGCGTCGATCGCGGCGCTCGCCAGGACGGTCGGCAGGAACGGCCCGGGCGCGGCGGCGCGGCCCAGCTCCTCCAGGACGACCGCCAGCTCCAGGAGCCCGTAGCCCTGGCCGCCGTGCTCCTCGTCGAGATGCAGGCCGAGCAGGCCCTGGTCGGCCAGGGACCGCCAGAACCCGGGCCTGGTCTCCTCCTCGGCGTCCAGCGCGGCCCGGACCGCCGCGGCCGGGATGTTGCGCTCGGCGAAGCCGCGCACCGAATCGGCGAGCGCCTCGTGCTCCTCGGTCAGCCCGATGCCCATGCCTCGAACCCTCTCTCCGACCACTGTTGATTCTTATTCTAGAACAGGGTTCGGTCGAGTGGGGGGTGCGGCCGGGCCTAGGCGTCGCGTGTCGCGTCCGCTTCGTCCAACGGGACCGGCGCCGCCGCCTCCTTCTCGGACGGCTTGGGCCCGGCGGCGAGGCTGGCGACGGTCGTGGCGGCGAGCGTCCCGGCGATCACGGCGAGGGACAGCCAGATCGGGATCTCCGGCGCCCAGGACACGCCGTACTCGTGCATGGCGTGGAAGATCAGCTTCACGCCGATGAAGCCGAGGATGAACGCCAGCCCGTGCCCGAGGTAGACGAGCCGGTCGGTGAGCCCGCCGAGCAGGAAGTACAGCTGGACGAGCCCCATCAGCGCGAACGCGTTGGCGGTGAACACCAGGTACGGCTCGGTCGTCAGCCCGAAGATCGCGGGAATGGAGTCCACCGCGAACAGCACGTCGGTGGAGCCGATCGCGATCATGACGATGGCCATCGGGGTGATGAGCCGGCGGCCGCCCTGCCGGGTGACGAACCGGGAGCCGTCGTAGTCG
The DNA here is from genome assembly GCF_005889715.1 of Actinomadura soli. Classification (GTDB taxonomy): domain Bacteria; phylum Actinomycetota; class Actinomycetes; order Streptosporangiales; family Streptosporangiaceae; genus Spirillospora; species Spirillospora soli. The sequence continues at coordinate 91,575 of NZ_VCKW01000001.1, read as the reverse complement.
TCGGACGTCGGGATGACCCGCTTCGCCCACCGCAGCAGCGCGTTCTCCTTGACCTCGTCCTCGTCGCCGCCGCGGACCATCCCGATCGCCGTCCAGAGCAGGAACGCGCCGAAGATGAAGAACACCCAGGTGAACGTGGAGATCGCCGCGGCGCCGACCGCGATGAACAGGCCGCGCAGCACCAGCGCGATCACGATTCCCGCCATCAGCACGGTGTGCTGGGCGTGCTTCGGCACCGCGAACCGGGTGAGGATCACCATGAACACGAAGAGGTTGTCGACGCTGAGGCTCTTCTCGGTGACGAACCCGCCGTAGTACTCCGCCGCGTACCGCCCGCCGGAGAACATCCAGACGCCGATGCCGAACAGCACGGCGAGGCCGATGTAGATCGCCGACCAGAACGCGGCGCGCCGGGTGGTGAACTCCCGGGTGTCATTGCGGTGGATCAGGAACAGGTCGACGGCGATGACGGCGAGGATCCCCGCGATGGTGAGACCCCACACCAAGGGTGAGACGGACAAAGACGAACACCTCCAGCGGACATGAACGAGCGCCGGAGGTCTCTCCCGCCCTGGACGAGCAACCTGGCCGTCCACCGGGCCGCGGAACCCGGGCCGGTATGGACCGGCCGTATTGACGGGAACCGTGCGCGGGGATACTCCCCTCCACTGCCCCCTATAACGCGATCTTGTCGGCCGGAGTTCCCGTCCTGGCGGATTCGTCAGATTCGGACGTCCGCAAGGTCCAGGTAGAGGGCGGCGAGCTGGTCGACGGCGTCGTCCTCGCCGGGCAGCAGGGCCGAGCGCCGCGCGGCGGCCGAGGCGAGCCGGGCGGCGAGGGCGGGGTCGTCCAGGACGCGGCTCACCGCGCGTTCCAGCGCGTCCGCGTCGCCCGGCGGGACGAGCAGCGCCGCCTCGCTCTCGGGGCCGTGCAGCAGCGGGCCGCCGGGGTCGTTCGCGGGACGCCCGCCCGCGCCGACCATGCCGGGGATGCCGCCGACCCGGGTCGCGACGAGCGGCCGTCCCGCCCGCAGGATCTCCTGGACGACCAGCGGCTGCCCCTCCCACACGCTCGGGACGACCGCCACGTCGGACGCGGCGAGCAGGCCGGGGACGTCCGAGCGGCGGCCGAGCAGCCGGACGGGCAGGTCCTCGGCCTCGACGCGGGCGCGCAGCTCGTCCTCCAGCGGGCCGTCCCCGACGATCGCGACGAGCGGCGGCGGGGTGCGGCCGGCCCAGGCGCGCGACGCGTCCAGCAGCGTCGGCAGGCCCTTCTGCTCGGCGAGCCGGCCCACCGTGACGATCAGCGGCCGCTCCCCCACGTCCAGCTCCACGCGCAGGTCGGCGCGGACGGCCGGGCCGGGCGGCGCCTGCGGCGCGGGCGCGGGGACGATCGCGTGCCCCACCGACCGGGCGCCCAGCGACCGCATCCGCTCCTCCAGGTCGGGCGACACCCCGAGGACGCGGGTCGCGCCGCGCGCCACGAGGCGTTCCAGCGCCCCGTAGACGGCGGCCGTCCGCCCGCCGGCGATGACGGCGTTGTGCAACGTGACGACCAGCGGCGGGCCGCCGCGAGAGAACCGCATCGGCCCCGGCGCGATGCGCGCGCACGCCGTCACCGCCAGGGCGCCGGCCCGCAGCCCGTGCGCGTGGACGACGTCGGCGTCGCGCAGCAGCGTCCGCAGCCGCGCCACCGCCCTCGCGTCGCTCAGCGGACGCGGCCGGTCCGCGATGTCGACCTCGGTGAAGCGGACGCCGTCGCCCGCGAACCCGAACAGCTCCTCGGTCGACGCGGGCCCGCACACCAGGACGCGGGCGCCGCGCCCGGCGAGGCGCCGCGCGACGGACCGGGCGTGCTTGCCGACACCGCCCGCGACGGTCCCGAGGACGATCGCGACGCGCAGCCCGTCCAGTTCCCTCGTGTCAGCCATGACGCGTGATCCTCCGGCTCAGGACGGCCCGCAGATCACGGCCGTCGACCACGAATGCGACGATCAGGAAGACGGCGGCGGCGGCGAGCGCGGCGAGCATACCGGTCCCGGCGTTGCGGAGCTCGCCGCCCGCGCCGGTCCCGCCCGTACCGAGCAGCGCGGCGACCGCGTAGCCGGCCGCGCCGCCCGCGGCGCCGCCCGCCAGCCCGGCCGCGAGCGCACGGGGTATCCCCGCGACGGACGCGGCCCCCCGGACGCGCAGGAGCGCTCCCAGCAGCAGCGCGCCCGCGACGGTCATCCCGGCCGCGTTGCCGGCGCCGAGGGCCGCCACCACCCAGTGCCGGTCGGCCGACAGGACGAGCGCGACGTCCGCGACCATCACCACCAGCCAGCCCGTGACGACCGCCGCCGCGCCCATCCGGCCCCGGTGGCAGGCGAACAGCACGCGCCCGAGATGCGCGACGAGGCCGTAGCCGAGCAGTCCAGGCGCGAACGCGAGCACCGCGCGGGAGAGCACGTCCTGCTGGTCGGGGTGGCCGGGGTTGAACACCGCGCCGATCGGCACGGCGACGGCGGCCAGCGCCGCCGCCCCGGCGCACGACACCAGGATCACCGCGCGGGTGGTGGACGCGGTGACCTGGTCGAACCTCTCCTGCTCCGCGGCGCTCATCCGCGCGGACAGCATCGGGAACGCGCTGGTCGCGATCGGCACGGCGAGGATCGCCCACGGCAGCAGGTAGATCGCCCACGCGTACTGGTAGTTGGCGAGCGCGCCGCCCGTCCCCTCGTAGCTGAGCCGGACGACCAGCAGCGCCGAGAGCTGCTGCGCCGCGACGGTCGCGAGCCCGGCGAGCGCGAGCCGCCGCACGCGCCGCGCGACGCCGTCCGGGAAGCGCAGCGTCGGGCGCAGCCGGAGTCTCAGCCGCCACGCCGCGATCCCGGCGGTGACGGCCATCGCGACGCCGCCGAGCGCCGTCCCGATCGACAGGGTCAGCTCCGCGTCCAGCGGCAGGCCCGCCAGGTCGTTCTCGTGGCCGCGGCCGAGCGGCGCGTACACGGCGTACGCGGCGATCACCACGAGGCTCGACATCAGCGGCGCCAGCGCGGGCGCGACGAACCGGCGGTGCGACTGCAGCAGCCCGTACAGGACGACCGCCATCCCGTACATCACCATCTGCGCCGACATGATCGCGAGCATGGTGGACCCGACGTCCACGATCTGGTTCCGGGAGCAGCCCTTCAGGTCGCCGCCGACCAGCAGCTCCATGATCGGACGGGAGCCGAGCGCCATCAGCGCCGACAGCGGCACCATCAGCACGACGATCCAGGTCAGCAGCGCCGACCCGATCCGGCGGACCTCCTCGCGGTCGCCGCGCTCGGCCGGGCCCGCCAGGACCGGCACGACCATGCTGGCGAGCGCGCCGCCCGCGACGATCTCGTAGACGATGCTGGGGAACTGCGTCGAGGTGAAGTACGCCTGGCTGAGGCACGACGTGGTGACCGTCTGCGAGAAGGCGTAGGTGCGCCCGAACCCGGCGAGCCGGGCCAGGACGGTGATGACCGCGATGACCACGGCCGCTCCGGCGAGGCCGCCGGTCAGGCGGCGCAGCACAGGGGACACGGTCGTCGGTGGCTCACTCGTCGGGGTCGGGGGGCGGCACGGCTACGCGGGGTCGGCGGCGACGCCGTCACCCGCCGGGCGGAACGCGTCGTCCGGCTTCTCCGCCTCCCCGGCGGGGGGCGGGACGTGCGCGGCGGCAGGCCGGCGGCCGAGCATGTCGATGCGGTTCAGCACCGGGTTGCCCGCGATGACCTTGGTGAAGCTGACGAACTCGCTGGCCGCGTTCAGCCCGGCGAGCCCGGCCAGGACGGCGAGACGGGGCCCGCGCCCGAGCCGGGTGGCCGACAGGCCGAGCAGCGCGCCGAGCGCGTTGGCGCCGGTGTCGCCGAGCATCGCGCGCTCGCCGAGGTCCTCGGGCAGGAGCGCGGCGGCGGCGCCGAGCGGCGCCGCCACGACCGCCGACCCGGACTTGGTCAGCGCCAGCGGCGCGCCGGTGATCAGGCCGACCTTGACGGCGCGCCCGGGACGCAGGTCGAACAGGTTCATCAGGTTCGCGGCCCCGGCGATGATCGCGCCGTTGAGGAGGGCGTCGAAGGCGCGTCCCGTCCGGGACGGGGCGGGCGACCCGGCGATCGCGGCGGCGGCGAGGCCGGTCGCGCCGATGCCGAGGATCTTGACGGCGCCGCTGGTGACCTCGCCGCGCGCGAGGGCGGCGAGATGACCCTTGAAGCCGCGGGACGAGGCGGACCCCGCGATGTCGTCGTACCCGCCGAGCAGCGCGGACCCGGTTCCCGCGAGCAGCGCGGCCGCGCGCATGCGGCCCGCGACGCCGGGCGCGAGGAGCCCGGCGGCGGTGGCGCCGGCAACGACAGCGGGCCCCTCCAGCAGCGTGACCGGCTCGCCTCGGTGGTTGGTGCGGCCCCACACCTCGTCGCCAGGCAGCCCGTTCAGGCCGGGGGGGCGCCGCGTCAGCGCGGCGTAGGCGGCTCGCGCGGCGACGGCGCCGAGGCCCGCCCCCGCCAGCAGCCGCGCCGTTCTCGCCGCGCCGGAGGTGCTGCGTCGCTTCATGAGGTCACCCGTTCTTCCCCGCCGGCGCGGGCGACGGCAGGTAGCCGCCGGCACCGGCGCCCGTGCCGTACTGCCCGGACTTGCCGCTCATCTCGTTCTGCAGCGCCAGGATCGTCACGACCTGCCCGGAGGCGGTGTCCACCACGTCGACGGTGGAGACCGCGTCCTCGGCGTCGGAGTCACGCAGCGCCGCGATCAGCCCGCCCTCCTGCGCGGAGGTCGGCGGGCCACCGACGACGGTACCGCGCCCGGCGCCGTCGAGTGCGGCGGCCAGCGAGATCAGCGCCTTGTTGTCGTCGCCGCCGCCGTCGTAGGCGTACGGGGTGGCGGGCCCGACCATGACGGCGAGCGTCGCGTGCTGCCCGGGCTTGCCGCTCTCGGTGATGTACCCGGCCTGCTTGAAGGCGTTCAGGACGGCGCCGCCGGAGGCGTCCTCCCGGCCCGACTTGGCGGCGTCGCTGGTGACGAGCGCGGCCGCCAGCACCGTGCCCGCCTTGTCGTAGGCGGTCGCGTTGCCGGGGAACTCGACGCCGTCGGGCTTCAACTGGGTGGACAGTTCCTCCACCGTGGTGCGCTGGTCGTCGTCCAGGAACTTCTTCTGGACGGTGACGCGCCCCGTGACGGCGGCGCCCGCCTTCTTGGCGAGTTCCCCGACGCGCTCGATGCTGTCGTCGCCCGCGCCGGGCGTCTCGACCAGCACCAGCGACTGGCCCTTGAGCCGCTCGGCGACGATCTGCGACGACAGCACCTGGGAGAACTGCTCCTGCCCGTTCACCTGGTGCTGCAGCTGCCGCTGCTGGTTACGGGCCTGCTGGGCGGTCTTGGCGGCGGCGTTCGCCTGCTGGCGCAGCGTCTCGCTCACCGAGTCCGACAGCGTGGTGGAGCCGAGCACGATGCCGAGCGCCAGCGCGAGGAAGATCGCGACGATGGAGACGAGGTGGTAGCGGAAATCGATCACGTGAAGAGTCCGGTCAGCCAGAAGACGAAGGCGTGCCAGCGGTCGGCGAGCAGGGGACTGATGACGTCCCCCGCCGGGGACATGGCGACGGCGGTGACGATGGCGATGAACGCGCCGAGGACGAGGAACAGCAGCGACCAGGTCGAGATCCGGCTGCGGTAGAGCCGGCTGACGCCCTTGGCGTCCACCAGCTTGCTGCCGACCCGCAGGCGGGTGAGGAACGTGCTGGCCATGCCGGCGCGGCCCTTGTCGAGGAACTCCACCATGTTGGCGTGCGTGCCGACCGCGACGATGAGCGTGGCGCCCTTGTCGTCGGCGAGCAGCATCGCGATGTCCTCGCTGGTGGCGGTGGCGGGGAACGTCACCGCCTCCTGGCCCAGCTCGTGGACGCGCTTCAGCCCGGGGGCCCGGCCGTCGCGGTAGGCGTGCACGACGATCTCGGCGCCGCAGGTCAGCGCGTCGTCGGACACCGAGTCCATGTCCCCGACGATCATGTCGGGGCGGTACCCGGCCTCCAGCAGCGCGTCGGCGCCGCCGTCCACGCCGATCAGCACGGGACGGTACTCGCGGATGTAGGGCCGCAGGGTCGCGATGTCCTCGCGGTAGTGGTAGCCGCGGACGACGATCAGCGCGTGCCGCCCGGCGAGCTTCGTGGTGACCTCGGGGACGCCGACGCCGTCGATGAGCAGGTCGCGCTCGCGCTTGACGTACTCCATCGTGTTGGCGACGAACGCCTCCAGCTGCGTCGCGAGCCCCGCCTTCGCCTCGGTCAGCGCCGTCAGGACGCTCTCGGGCGTCTGCTCGGTGCCCTTGGCGACGACGTCCTCGCCCTTGTGCACGACGGCGCCCTCGACGCGGACCTGGTCGCCCTCGTGCAGCTTGGTGAAGATCTCGGGGCCGACGTCGTCCACCAGCGGGATGTCGGCGTCCAGCAGGATCTGCGGGCCGAGGTTCGGGTAGCGGCCCGAGATGCTCGGCGCGACGTTCACGACCGCGCCGACCTCGCACGCCACCAGCGCCTCGGCGCTGACGCGGTCGAGGTCGACGTGGTCGATCACCGCGATCTCGCCGGGCTGCAGGCGCTTGGTGAGGTCCTTGGTGCGGCGGTCGAGCCGCACCGCGGCGCTGACCCCGGGCCGGCCGTCGTCGCGGGCCAGGCCGAGCGAGAGCACGCGCCGCGGCAGCCGTTGCGCCAGCCGGACGCGCCGCTCTGTGGTGGGTGACGGCTCGTTCATCACCTGCCATCCTGCCAGAGCACGGGACCCGGTACCGGAAACGGCGAGTGTCCAGGCGTGTCCGTTCGCTCACCCTCTGTAGTTTTTCCGGAGGGCCGTGGGGGGTCGTCCCCCGCGATGACTCGTTACCGTTCGGCGGAGGCCATGGCGAGGAGTTCTTCGGCGTGGGCGCGTCCGAGCTCGGAATCCTCCAGGCCGGCGAGCATCCGCGACAGCTCCCGGACGCGGCCCTCCTGGTCGAGGGCGGTGACGCCGCTGCGGGTGACCGTGCCGTCGTCGGACTTCTCCACCAGCAGGTGCCGGTCGGCGAACGCGGCGACCTGCGGCAGGTGCGTGACGACGATCACTTGCGCGTTGCGGGCCAGCCGCGCCAGCCGCCGGCCGATCTCCACCGCGGCCTTGCCGCCGACGCCGGCGTCGACCTCGTCGAACACGAACGTCGGCACCGGGTCGGCGCCGGCGAACACGACCTCGATCGCGAGCATCACGCGCGACAGCTCGCCGCCGGACGCGCCCTTGTGCAGCGGCAGCGGCTTGGCCCCGGGATGCGGCGCGAGCCGCACCTCGACCTCGTCGACGCCGTGCGGGCCGTACTCGCCGGTCGGGGTGACGGTGACGCTGACGCGGGCGTGCGGCATCGCCAGCGCGGTCAGCTCCTCGGTGACGGCGCCCGAGAACCGCTCGGCGGCGCGGGTGCGGACCTCGGTCAGCTCGCCCGCCTCGGCGGCGAGCCGCTCGGCCAGCTCGGCGTGCTCGGCGCGGAGCTCGTCGATGCGGTCGTCGTCGCCCTCCAGCTCGGTGAGCCGCGCCGCCGACCGCCGCGCCCACTCCAGGACCTCGGCGGCGGTGGCGTCCGTCCCGCCGTACTTGCGGATCAGCGCGGTCACGTCGGCCCGCCGCTCCTGGACGACGGCGAGCCGCGCCGGGTCGGCGTCCACGGACTCGGCGTAGGACGCGAGGTCGGTGCCGACGTCGGAGACGAGGTAGCCGGCTTCGGCGAGCCGGTCGGCGAGCGCCGCCAGCTCCGCGTCGTGGTCGCGGACGGCGTCCAGCGCGTTGCGGGCCTGGCCGAGCAGGCTCGTCACGTTCGCGGCCTCGATCGCGGCGGACGGGTCGCCGAGCAGCGCCTCGTGCGCGGTGTCGGCGGCGCCGCGCAGCGCGTCGGCGTGCCCGAGCCGCTCCTCCTCGGCGGCGAGGTCGGCCTCCTCGCCCTCCTTCGGGTCGACCTTCTCGATCTCCTCCAGGCCGAAGCGGAGCATCTCCGCCTCCTGGGCGCGCTCGCGGGCGCGGGTGGTCAGCTCGTCCAGCAGCGCGGTGACCTGCCGGTGCCGCTGGTACGCCGCCGTGTAGGCGCGCATCGGCTTGGTCAGCGCGGCGCCCGCGTACCGGTCGAGCGCGCCGCGCTGCCGGGACGCCTGCAGCAGCCGCTGCTGGTCGGACTGCCCGTGCACGGCGACCAGGTCGTCCGCCAGGTTGATCAGCACGTTCACCGGGACGGACCGGCCGCCGAGGAACGCGCGGGAGCGGCCCTCCGCCGACACCGACCGGGTCACGATCAGCGCGCCGTCGTCCAGCTCGCCGCCGGACTCCTCCACGCGCTCCACCACGCGCCCGCCGGGATCGACGATGATCCGGCCCTCGACGGTGGCGCGGTCCGCGCCGGGCCTGACCCGCTGCGGGTCGGCGCGCCCGCCGAACATCAGCCCGAGGCTCGTGACCACCATGGTCTTGCCCGCCCCGGTCTCACCGGTCACGACGTTGAACCCCGGGGACAGGTCGAGCACGGCCTCATCGATCACCCCGAGGCCCTCGATCCGCACCTCATCGACCATCGGACGCACCAGCGTCACAACCCTCCGCAAACAGATCCCGGATCGGTGTCTTCCGAAGGGGGCCGTCCCCCAGCACCCCCCGGGCGACTTCGTCGGATTAGTGCCAGTGGAGATTATCCCCTCTGATCGCCGGACGCCTCCCCGCCGATGGGCGGGGCGTCGGAGACTTGCGAGTCCTCCAGCGGAGGCGACGGATACGCCGGCTGCCTGACCCGGCCGCGCCAGCCCGTCACGGGCAGCCCGAACTTCGTCACGAGCCGGTCGGTGAACGGGGTGAGGTGCAGCCGGGCGAGCCGCACCGGCTCGGCGCCGCGCCGGACCTCGACCCGGACGCCGGGCGGCAGGTCGAGCGTGCGGCGCCCATCGCACCACAGGACGGCCCGCGGCGTGCCTGGCAGCACCTCCACCGCGACCAGCGAGCGCGGCGACACCACCAGCGGGCGCGCGAACAGCGAGTGCGCGCTGATCGGGACGACCAGCATCGCCTCGACCTCCGGCCACACCACGGGGCCACCGGCGGAGAACGCGTACGCGGTCGACCCGGTCGGCGTCGCGCACACCACCCCGTCGCAGCCCCAGTTCGACAACGGGCGCCCGTCGATCTCGGCGACGACCTCCAGCATCCGCTCCCGCTCGGCCTTCTCGATGCTCGCCTCGTTCAGCGCCCACGTCGCGCCCATGACGGTGCCGTTGAGGCGGGCGGTGACGTCGACGGTCATCCGCTCCTCGACGTCGTAGCGGCGGGTCACGACCCGGTCGACGGTGGCGGCGAGGTCGTCGCGCTCCGCCTCCGCGAGGAACCCGACGTGGCCGAGGTTGACGCCGAGCAGCGGGGTCCCGGCGGAGCGGGTCAGGTCGGCGGCGCGCAGCAGCGTCCCGTCCCCGCCGAGGACCATGACGACCTCGGCGTCCTCGGCGGCCGCCGCGTTGCTCGGCATGACGTCCACGCCCGTGGCGCCGATCGCGGCGGCCTCGCCGTCCAGGACCCGGACGCAGATCCCGGCCTCGCTGAGCCGCTCGATGACCAGCTGCGCGCTGCGGACCGCCTCGGGCCGCCCGGTGTGCGTGACGACCAGCACCGACCTCTTGCTCATGCTCTCGCCCCACTCCCCGCCGCGTTCACGCGTGCTTCCCTGTGGGAGGCGACCCCCCACACCCCCCGCCTCGCTCCGCTCACTGGATACGACGTCTGGACGAACATCCCCCGTAGGGACGTTCCCGGTTCGGACGCCTTCTGTACGCGCCGCGGCCCGAAGACGATCATTGCGGGCCGTCCGCGATGGCCTTGGCGAGGTCGGCCTCGTCCAGCGGCGGGGCCTCCGCGTGCAGCCACAGGAAGTACTCCACGTTCCCGGACGGGCCGGGCAGCGGGCTCGCAGTCACCCCGCGGACGCCGAGGCCGAGCGCGCGCGCGTGTTCGGCGACGCCCCGCACCGCGTCGGCGCGCAGGTCGGGGTCGCGGACGACGCCGCCCGCGCCGACCCGGTCCTTGCCGACCTCGAACTGCGGCTTCACCATCATCGCGAAGTCGGCGCCGGGCGCCGCGCACGCGCGCACCGGCCCGAGGACGAGCTTCAGCGAGATGAACGACAGGTCGCCGACGACGAGGTCAGGAGAGGTGGCGCCGAGCATGTCCGGGCGCAGGTCGCGGATGTTCGTCCGCTCCAGGACGGTGACGCGCTCGTCCGTGCGGAGGGACCAGGCGATCTGCCCGTAGCCGACGTCCACCGCGTACACGTGCGCGGCTCCGGCCCGCAGCAGGACGTCAGTGAACCCGCCGGTGGACGCGCCCGCGTCCAGGCACACACGGCCCTTGGCGTCCAGGCCCGCGAACGCCTGGAGCGCGCCGGCGAGCTTGTGCCCGCCGCGCGAGACGTAGTCGGGGCCTTCGTCGGCGTCCGCGACGACGATCGCGGCGCCGGTCTCCACCTGCGTGGCCGCCTTCTCCGCCGTCCGCCCGCCGACCCGGACCCGCCCGTCATCGATCAGCCGGCCCGCCTGCTCCCGCGACCGCGCCAGGCCGCGCCGGACCAGCTCCGCGTCCAGGCGGCGCCTAGTGCTCATCGGCCCGGCTCATGGACGCGGGCGCAGCGCGTCGGGGAAGGCGGGCCGCGCCGGCCGCGGCACCTGCGGCGATGGCGCGGGCTGCGGCGGCTGCGCGGGCTGCGGCGGCTGGGGCTCGTCCTGGTCGGCGGAGGCGAGGAGCTCCTGCAGCCGCTGGTGGACGTCCTCGTAGATCTCCACGTGCCCGGGAACGGACAGCGCGCCGAGCTCGCCGAGGCGGGCGACGGCGGCGTCCACGCGCGGGTCGCCGGTCGGGTCGGGCGGCGGGACGGCCGGGAACTCCGCCTCCTCCGGGGCGGGCCGCGGCTCCGGTGCCCGCTCCAGGGCCGGGACCACCGGCTCCTCCGCGGCCTCGTCGGACATCACGTTTACCTCCCAGTAGTCCCTCCGCGCCCGCGTGCGAGTCGCTTCCGGCTCATCCTGAACGCTACCGTCCCTGAACGACATCGTTGTCGAGGGAACGGGGAACGGCCTGACCATGGCGAACGAGGAGGAGTGCCGCGCGGCGCTCGGCCGCATCACGGCCCGCCTGGCGGAGGTGGACGCCGACCGGCTCGCCGAGCACGTGGTCGAGCGGACGATCAGCTGCCACGTCCCTGACCTCGGGCTGGCCTACCGCACCCGGCTCCACGCGGGCGGTCTCGACCCGTTCGAGCTAGACGGCGACCCGGGGGACGCGCAGGTCCGCCTCACGGTGAACAGCGACGACCTCGTCGCCATGGCCGCCGACGAGCTGCACCCCACCAGGGCGTGGGCCGAGGGCAGGCTCAAGATCGAGGCGAGCATCTTCGACCTCCTCCGCCTCCGCAAGCTGCTTTAGCATTCTTCTCCTCCTTCGGGCCTGGCGGCCCTCCATCGTCGAAAAACGTGGCGCGATCGCTGCGTCGCTCCGGCTCGCCTGGCGGCTCGCTGCGCGATCAGGTTTCTCGCAGGCTCGAAACCTGCCTTCGGTCGCGATCGCAGGCGTTGAGGTCGTTGCGTGGTTCTGCGGTGGCTCAGGTCGTCACAGGCCGAGGCGCTCCAGGGCGCTCTTGAGGGCCTTCGCCGGCGGGGGTGTTTCTGATTCCCAGGCGGCGGAGGCCAGGGCGCGGAGGCCGTCGTAGGGGTCGCCTGAGCCTTCGATTGTGAAGGATTCGCCGTCGCGACCGGCCGTCCAGCCGTGGCAGTGGTGGGCGTCGGCCTCCCGGACGATCTCCGGGTGCGGGACGAGGAGGCCCGTCAGGTCGGGGGCCAGGTACGCGGGCCGCCGGTTCGGCGGGGCGGTGAGGGCCTGCATCGGGTCGGTGACGCCGGTGAACACCAGGAGGCTGTCGGCGTCGCCGTTGCGGGCGCCCTCGATGTCGGTGTCGAGGCGGTCGCCGACCACGAGCGGGCGCCGCGCGCCGGTGCGCAGGACCGACTCCTGGTGCAGCGGCCGTTCGGGCTTGCCGGTGACGATCGGCTCGACGCCGGTCGCGGAGCTGATCACGCGGAGCAGGGAGCCGTTCCCCGGATGCGGGGGCCCGTCGCCGCCGGGGATGGTCAGGTCGCCGTTGGAGCCGACGAACAGCGCGCCTCCGCTGACGGCCTGCGCGCCCTCGGACAGCAGCCCGTACCCGATGTCCGGGTGGAAGCCCTGGACGACGGCGGCGGGCCGTCCGGCCGCGGTCGACACCGGGCGCAGGCCCTGCGCGTACAGGGCGTGCCGCAGGCCCATGCCGCCGACCACGAGCACCTCGGACCCGGCGGGCAGCCGCTCGGCGAGCAGCCGGGCCGCGGCCTGGGCGGAGGTCACCACGTCCTTCGCGTCAGCCGGGACGCCCACGTGGGTCAGCAGTTCGGCCACGGCGGACGGGGTCCGCGAGGCGTTGTTGGTCACGAACGCCAGCCGCTGCCCCGCCGCGCGGGCCTTGGCGAGCGACTCGGCCGCCGCCGGGACGGGCCTGCGGCCGATGTAGACGACCCCGTCGAGGTCGAGCAGGGCGACGTCGTACGCCTCGCACAGGGGCCGGTCGCTGCCTTTCATGAAGCTCCTGACCTCCACGTTCAGCGCCGGAACTTGAGGGTGGCCCTGGCGTGCTGGAGCGCCTTCGCGTAGTCGCGGTTCTCGGGACGCATCGCCGCGGCGAGCGCCAGATGCTCCACCGCGCCCTCGAAGTCGCCCATCCGGCTGAGGGCGAGGCCGAGCCCGAACCGGGCGTAGTCCTCGGCGGGCTCCTCCTCGACGATCCACCGGAAGCTCTCCGCCGCCGCGCCGAACTGCCGCACCCCGAACTGGGCGCGGGCGAGCGCCTCGCGGATGCTGTGCGACCGGGGCTCGGCGTCGGCGGCCCTGGTCAGCAGCTGCAGCGCCGCCGCCGCGCTGCCGGCCCTGAGCAGCTCAAGCCCGCGGGTGTACCACTCGTAGACGCCGCCCGCGGGCGGGTCGGGATGCTCGCCGGGGTCGTCCCGCAGGGAATCCTCCGGCCTTTCGGGCCCTTGATGATTCATGTGGACCTCCCCTCGGAATTCGACCGTACCCGCCAAGCCCCCGGACGCCCTCCGACCATTAGCATGCCCAGGATGGACGATGACCTCCCCTCCGAACTCGACCCGGACGGGCTCGACCCGGAGGAGTTCAGCGCCCGCGTCTTCGGGACGTCCGGGCCGCGGACGGGCGGGGGGCTGGAGCTGGCCCCGTTCCGCGGCGTCCGGTTCGTCCCCGAGGTCGCCGGTGACCTGGCGGCGGTGACCATGCCCCCGTACGACCTGATCGACGACGCGGCGGCGACGCGGCTGCTGGCGGGCGGCGGGCACAACATCGTCCGGCTGAACCTGCCGCGCGCGGCCGGGGAGAGCTACGCCACGGCGGGGCGGCGGCTGCGCCGGTGGCTGGACGAGGGCGCGCTCACCATCGACGCCGACCCGGCCCTGTACGTCTACGAGGCGGCCGACGGCGGCACGGTCCTGCAGCGCGGCCTGATCGGCGCCCTGGGGCTGCGCGCGGAGTCGGACGGGGTCGTCCTGCCGCACGAGAACGTCTTCCCCGGTCCCGTCCGCGACCGGCTCGCGCTGATGACCGCCGCGAACGCCAACCTGGAGCCGATCTTCCTGGTGTACGAGGGCGGCGGCGACGCGGCGCGGATCGTCGACGACGCGACCGCCGGGACGCCGCTGATGGAGTTCTTCGCGGACGACGGGCTCTCCCACCGGCTGTGGCGCATCGACGACCCCGCCCTGCACGCGCGTGTCGCCGCAGACCTGCGCGACAAGCAGGCGCTCATCGCCGACGGCCACCACAGGTACGCCACCTACCGCGCGCTGCAGGCCCGGCGCCGCTCCGGCGGCGACGGCGCCGGGCCCTGGGACGCGGGCCTGGCCATGCTCGTCGACTCCACGCGCTTTCCGCCGAATCTGGACGCGATCCACCGCGTCCTGCCCGGCCTCTGTCCCGACCGGGCCGTGGAACGCGCCCGCGAGGTCTTCCGCGTCACCGCCTTCCCGGACGAGGCCGCAGCGCTGGAGGCGCTCGCCGGGGCGCCGCGTCCCGCATTCCTGATCGGCGGCGGCGACTCCCTGTATCTGCTCACCGAGCCTGATCCCGACGCGCTGGGCCGTTCCATGCCGTCCGAGCATTCGCCGCGCTGGCGCGGGCTCGACACGGCCGTCCTCGACCATCTCCTCATCGGGAACGTCTGGAACGTCCCGGAGAACGAGAACGCGATCGACATCGTGCACCACGACGCGTCCGCCGCCATCGACCGCGCGCGGCGCACCGGCGGGACGGCCGTCATCCTGAACCCGCTGAGGGTCGAGGACGTCCTCGCCGTCGCGGGCGAGGGCGAACGCGTGCCCCGCAAGTCCACCTCGTTCGGCCCGAAGCCCCGCACCGGCCTCGTCCTGCGCCTGCTCGACACCTAGGGGCGGGTGGCCCGCCCGGCCGGGTGGGGGCGATCATCGGACGATGGACACCACGACCACGATCACACCGCTCGGCGGGGACGTCTACGAGATCGACACGCGGATGGCGGGCTACACCGGGATCACCGCCGGATACCTGATCCTGTCCGACCGGCCGTGCCTGGTGGAGCCCGGCACGTCCGGCTCGGCCCCGGTCGTGCGGCGGGCGCTGCGGGAGCTGGGCGTCGGGCCGGACGATCTGGCGTCCGTCGTGGTGACCCACATCCATCTCGACCACGCGGGCGGCGTCGGGGACATCGCCCGGATGTACCCGCGCGCGGAGGTCGTCGTCCACGAGAAGGGCGCCCGGCACCTGGTGGACCCGGAGCGGCTCATGCGCAGCGCCCGGATGGTGTACGGCGACAGCCTCGACACGCTGTTCGGCGAGCTGAAGCCGACGGACGCGGCGCGGATCCGGGCCGTCGAGGACACCGGCGCCGTCGATCTCGGCGGCGGACGGCGCCTGGAGTCGCACTACTCCCCCGGCCACGCCAAGCACCACGTCGGCCTGATGGACTCGCGGACCGGCGACCTGTACGTCGGCGACGCCGCCGGGATCTACATCCCCGAGACCGCGGACGTGCGCCCCGCGACGCCGCCGCCGGACTTCGACCTCGGCGCCGCCCTCGCGTCGCTCGGCCGGTTCCGGGCGCTGGGCCCGCAGCGGCTGCTGTTCGCGCACTACGGGCCCGTGCGGGAGGTCGGCGAGACGCTGGAGCGGTCCGCGGAGGAGCTGCGGATCTGGGTCGACACCGTCCGGGACGCCAGGGACCGGGGCCTCGACCTCGACCACGCCGTTGCGATGGTCGTGGACCGCACCAAGGACCGCTACGCCATCACGAGCGACGGCGCCGACCCGGAACTGGCCGCCAAGTACGAGGTGCTGAACAGCGCCGAGAGCAACGTCGCGGGCATCATGCACGCCCTGAACAGGCACGCCTGACGGCGCGTCACTCCCCCTGCGGAGGGTGCTCCTCGCCTTCCGGTTTCGGCTCCAGGAACAGCACCGGCGCCTCGGGGGCCGCCTCGTCCGGCGCCTCCTCCGTCTCGGGCTCGGGGGGCCTGAACTCGATGTCGACCGGCGACGCGTCCTCGGCTTCTTCCCCGGTTTCTTCGGCCTCCTCGGCATCTTCGGCATCTTCGGTGTCGACGATGTGGAGGCCGTCGAGTTCGGCGTAGCGTTCGGCGGCGTCGGTCTCGCCGTCCCGGTCGGCCGCGGCGGCCCGGGCGAACCAGTCGGCCGCCTCGACGTCGCGACCGGCCTCCGCAAGCGCGTCCGCGTAGGCGTAGAACAGGCGCGTCGACCACGGCCGGAGCCGGCGGTCGCGGAGCTCGGGGATCTGCAGCGTCACGACGGCCGCGTCATGCTGCCCGAGGTCGCGGCGCACGCCGGACTCCACGATGCGCAGCTCGACGCGTCCCATCGCGTCGAGCTTCGCGGCCTCCGGCGACTTGATCAGGTCCAGGGCGCGTTCGGGACGGCCGAGGCCGCGCTCGCAGTCGGCCATCAGCGGAAGGTACGCGTCGTCGCCGGTGCTCAGCCGCCGCGCGGCCCGCAGCTCCGCGAGCGCCTCCGCCCATTCGCCCGCGTGGTAGGCCGCGATGCCCGCCGCCTCCCGGACGACCCCGACCCGCGACGCGAGCCGCCGCGCGGCCCGGGCGTGCTTGTAGGCCTGCTCGGGCTCCTCGTCGGCGAGCCTTCCCGCCATCACCAGGTGCCGGGCGACCTTCGTGGCCAGGTCCTTCGGGAGCGTGCGCAGCTCGACGCGGGCGTCGGTGTCCAGTTCCTCGCCGGTGACGTCGTCCGGCAGGAGCGGGTCGTCGTGCTTCGGCGCCGGACGTTCCCGCTCGTCGGAACGCGTCCGGCGGTCGTCGCGGTCGCGGGGCGGGCCGTAGGGGCGTCCGCCGCCGCGCCGGTCGCGGTCTCCCGGGCGCCCTTCGCGCCTGCCCTCGAACCGGCGCCCGCCGCCGCTGCCGGGACGGCGCTCGTCGCGGCCGCCGCGCTCGTCGCGGTCCTGGAACCGGCGGCCCTGCGGACGTCCCTCGTACCGGCGCTCGCCCTGGCCGCCGCCACCCGTCCGGGAACCGCCCGGACGCCCGTCGCGACGCGGCCCGCCGCCGCTCGGACGCTGACCGCCGCCGCCCTGCCATCGCCCCTGGCCCTGGCCGGTGCGAGGGCCGCGGGGGCCGGAGGGGCGTCCTTCCCGCCGCTCACCGCGCGGACCGCCGGGACGGCTCTCACGGCGGTCGTCGGAGCGTCCTTCGCGTGCATCGCCGCGCCGGTCGTCGGAGCGCTTGAACGGACGGCCGGGCGTGCGGTCGTCGCGCTTGCCGCGCGCCTCCCGGTCCTTCCAGCCGCCGCCGCTCGGACGGCCGCCGCCGCTCGGACGGCCGCCGCCGCTCGGACGGCCGCCGCCGCTCGGGCGACCGCGGTCGCCCTTCGGCCCGGCCGGGCGGGACCCGCCCGCCTTCGGGGCGCCGGCGCGAGGCCCGCCCGTCTTGGGGCCGCCCGCACGGGGCCCGCCCCCCTTCGGACCGCCGGCGCGAGGCCCGCCCGCTTTGGGGCCGCCCGCACGGGGTGCGCCCGCTTTCGGGCCGCCGGCGCGGGGCCCGCCTGCGCGGGGGGCGCTTCCCCGAGGACCGCCGCCCTTGCGGGAGCCGGGGCCACCCGGCCCGCCACGGGCGTCTCCCCCACGACGGGCGGGCGGTTTCCGCCTCCCGTCATCGCCCCGCCGCTCACGGTCATCGCCGCCGCGGGCGTCCTCTTCCGCGCTCATCACGTCCGTCACTGTTCTCGAAGATGGTTCGTGGATCCTTGCAACCCCTGCAGCCTACTTTGCGGCTCCACGACATGCGCCGACGGCGGCCCGAAATCGACACGGCCCGTTCGTCACGGCGATTAGTGAAAAGGGTGCGAAAAAATCATCTCGCGGAAGGCTTCCGCACAGCGCTTTCGGCGTCCATTCCCGCCGAATACAGCCGACCCGCCATTCCATCAGATCCGGCCCGATTGTCAAGGCGGGGCCTTTTTCCAGCATCGCGAGGTGATCGGACGCGGCCGGTCAAGCTACGCTCTCCCGGGGCGCCGCGTCAAATCGATCCCCCGGCCCGGCCATGCCGGACGGATTCCCGCGTCTTGCCGGGAACTTGACGTCCGCGGCGACCATCTACCTACTTGGATTACCCAGCCCACGCACGGAGGTTCATCGATGTCCTACCCACCGCCGCCGCCCACCGGCCCCGAGTACGGCGCGGGCAGCCCGCCCCCGAACTACCTGGTCTGGTCGATCCTGGCGACGATCCTGTGCTGCATTCCCGTCGGGATCGTGTCGATCGTCTTCTCCTCGCAGGTCAACTCCAAGTGGGCCGCCGGTGACCAGGCCGGCGCGTACAAGGCGTCCAGCAACGCCAAG
This sequence comes from Actinomadura soli, assembly GCF_005889715.1. GTDB lineage: Bacteria > Actinomycetota > Actinomycetes > Streptosporangiales > Streptosporangiaceae > Spirillospora > Spirillospora soli. The sequence goes on along the minus strand of NZ_VCKW01000001.1, from coordinate 73,596 downwards.
ACGTGGATCATCGTGACCGTCGTCCTGGGCCTGCTCGCCGGCGTCCTGTCGTTCTTCTACACCCTCTCAAGCGGCAGCTGACGATGGCGCCCGACCGCCGGGCGGCCCCGCCACGCCCGGGCGGGGCCCGGGGGGAGCCCCGCGACCGCGCCGCGGTCGCGGGGGCGCTCCGCCTGCTGCGGCCGGGCGCCGTCCTGGCCGCCGCCGTCACGGCCGTCGCGTACGTCGCCGCGGTCGACCCGAACGAGGACGGCCACTACCCGACCTGCCCGTTCCTCTCGGTGACCGGGCTGCAGTGCCCGGGCTGCGGCTCGATGCGGACCGTCCACGCCCTCGCCCATGCCCGGATCGACGACGCCCTCGGGCTGAACGTCCTCACGGTGGCGGCGGTCCCGCTCCTGGCGTTCTTCTGGGTCCGGTGGGCGCTGGCGCGGGCTCAGGACCGCCCCACCCGGACGAAGGCGTCCCATCCCGCGCTTATCTGGACGCTTCTCGGGACCATTCTGCTGTTCTGGCTGGTGCGCAATCTGCCGTTCGGTTCGTTCCTCGCCGCGTGACCCGGCCGGGGTCAGGTGACGGCGACGATTCTCGCGGCGGTGAGGCGGCCGGCGCGGATGTCGAGGAGGCCGATGGTGCCGTGGGGCTGGCGGCGCCGGTCGGTGGGCGATCCGGGGTTGAAGACGCGGACGCCGTCGCCGGTCTCGTCCAGCGGGATGTGCGAGTGCCCGAACACGACGAGGTCGGCGCCGGGGAACCAGCGGCGCATCCGGGCCGTGCGGCCGCTGGCCTGGCCGCTGTCGTGGACCATCGCGACCGCGAGGCCGTCCAGGTCGAGTTCGAGGCGTTCGGGGGCGCCCCATTCGGCGACGTCCGGCCCGTCGTTGTTGCCGAGGACGGCGTGGACGGGCGCGTACTCCGCGAGCTCGTCCAGGACGGACGCCGTGCACACGTCGCCCGCGTGCAGGATCACGTCGGCGCCGCGCAGGTGCCCGGCCACCCGCGGCGGGCACGACTTCCAGCGCCGGGGCGCGTGGGTGTCGGAGACGACCACGGCTCTCATGTGTCCCATTGTGGTCTGGGCGTCGGCCCCATCGCCCGCTGGAAACGATTCCGACGGGTGATTTTGCCACGGCGCGCCCTATACACCAGTGGGAAACAACTGTAAGCACCCTGTCATTACGAAGCGCTGACGGCCGGAGTTAGGCTCGGAATTCCTCGCGTTTCGTCCAGGAGGATTCCCGGCCGTACGCCCCCGGCCGTTCCGACACGGCGACCCAGCACCGCGAGGGCAGTGGGACGACCGGGTCCCGAGGTGGATACCACTCCCTTGCACCGGCCCCGGGACCCGGCCGCTCCCGCGCGCCTACACCGGCCCCCGCACCGCCGCCTCCGGGTTGGCGCAGTGGACGAGCGGCTCGCCGCGCAGGTGGCGGCCGACGTCACGGGCGATGATCCGGGCGGCGTTGGCGGCGGTCTGCTTGCTGGCACCGGCCAGGTGCGGGGTGACGACGATGTTCGGGACGGTCAGCAGCCGTGAGCCCGGCGGGACCGGCTCCTCGGGGAAGACGTCGAAGGCCGCGCCGGACAGGTGCCCGGACTCGGCCGCGTCGCAGACCGCCTCGTAGTCCAGCAGCGAGCCGCGGGCGCAGTTGACGATGATCGACCCGGGCGGCATCGCGGCGATCTGCGCGGCGCCGATCATCCCGGCGGTCTCCGGCGTGGCGCGGGCGTGCAGCGAGACGATCCGCGCCCGCGCGAGCAGTTCGTCCAGCGGCACCGGCTCGACGATGCCCGCGAGATCGCCCAAGTCGCCGAGGTCGTCCAGGTACGGGTCGTGGACGAGGACGCGGGCGCCGAGCGCGGCGAGCATCCGGGCGACGCGGCGGCCGACCGCGCCGCAGCCGACCAGGCCGGCCGTGCTGCCGGACAGCTCGATGCCGACGTCGCCGTAGCGGTAGTGGTCGCCGCCCCAGTGCCCGGCGCGCAGGTCGGCGTGCGTCTGCGGGATGCGCCGCGCCGCCGCGAGGATCAGCCCGAGGGTGTGCTCGGCGGTCGCGCCCGCGTTGCGTCCGGGCGCGTAGCAGACGGCGACGCCGTGCTCGGTCGCCGCGTCCAGGTTGGCGTTGACGGGGCCGCCGCGACCGATGCCGAACAGCCGCAGATCGGGGGACGCGTCCAGGATCCGCCTGGTCAGGGGTGCCATCTGGGTGACGCAGATCGCGGCGCCGCGCAGCGCCCCGATCAGCTCGTCCTCGGTGCCGGACGCCTCGTCCACCTCGGCGACGCGCCCGAACGGCTCCACCGGCCACGGCAGCGTGATCTCCGTGAACGCGAGGCCGTCCGGCGCCTCCGCGCGCAGGGCGGCGATGAGCAGGTCGTTGCGGACGAAATGGTCGCCCGCCGCGAGGACGCGGGTCGTCATTCAGGGCTCCCCAGCGGGGTGTTGAACTCCAGCAGGGCGGCGTCGCCGTCGCGGAGCCGGATCTCGGTCAGCGCGCAGTTGCCGAGCGTCGGGAACCGCCGCCGGTAGTCCCGGAGCGGGATCCCCAGCAGCCCGCACAGGACGAGCCGGATCGCGGTCGAATGCGCGACGACGAGGACGCGGCCGCCGGGATGCCGTGCGGCGATGTCGTCCAGGCAGGCGATGTGGCGGCGCACCGCCGCGTTCGGGTCCTCGCCGCCGGGCAGGTGGCAGGCGACGGGATCGGCCAGGAAGGCGCGCAGCGCGTCGGGGAACCTGCGTTCCATGTCGGCGCGCGTGAGTCCTTCGCCCTGGCCGAAGTCGAGTTCGCGGAGGCGTCCGTCGACGTGCGGTTCCGCGCCGATCGCGGCGGCGGACGGGGCCGCGGTCTCCCGGGCGCGCGTCAGGTCCGAGCACCACACCGCGTCGGGCCGGGCCGTCCGCGCCCAGGCGGCGAGCGCGCGGGCCTGGCCGAGCCCGCGCGGGGTCAGCGCGACGTCGCTGGTCCCGGCGTACCGGTTCTCGGCGTGCCATTCGGTCTCCCCGTGCCGGACGAGGACGAGACGCGTCATCGGAGGGTTCCGCCTTTCACGCGCGGGTCCTCTCGCGTGCGTGCGCGGCGGTCTCCGCGGGCAGCCAGCCGCGACGTTCCACCTCGCCGACCAGGCGCAGGTAGGGGGCGTCGAACAGGCCGGTCTTCTCCGGACGCGGGTCGATCACCGTCCTGACCGCGACCATCCGGGCCGCGACCTCGGCGACGTCGCGTCCGGGCGACGCGGCGAGCACGGCGGCGCCGAGCGCGGGCTCGGCCCGTCTCGGCACGACGACCGGGCGGCCGAGGATGTCGGCGCGCAACCGGCACCAGTACTCGCTCCGCGCCGCCCCGCCGGTGAGCGTCAGGTCCCCGCCGGTGGGGGCGCCGAGCAGGTCGAGGTGGTCGAAGCAGAGCCGTTCGAGGTAGCCGACGCCCTGGAGGACGGACGCGAAGTCGTCGGCCTCATCGTCCGTGCCGTCCAGCCGGAACCCGCGGGCGCCGGGCGCGAGGAACGGGAACCGTTCCCCCGCCGAGACCAGCGGGTAGGTGAGCGCGGCGGACGGTTCGTGCGCGGCGGCGCGGCGGTCGAGGTCGGTGAGGTCCCGACCCGGGAAGTCGCGGGCGATGGCGCCCGCGCCCGTGCTGGACGCGCCGCCGGGCAGCCACCGCCCGTCCGGTGCCTTGTGCGAGTAGACGACGCCGAACGGGTCGTGGACGAGGTCGTCGCTGACCCCCTTGAGGACCAGCGTCGTGCCCAGGACGGAGTTCCAGGAGCCGGGGGCGAGCCGGCCCGCGCCGAGCTGGGCGGCGCATCCGTCGGTGGCCCCGGCGATGACAGGGGTTCCTTCGGGAATGCCGGTCGCCTCGGCGGCGCGCGCGCAGACCGCGCCCAGCCTCGTGCCGGACCGCTCAAGCGGAGGGAGCAGTCCGGCGGGGACGCCCAGCGCGTCGAGGACGTCGTCGGGCCACGCCTCGGCGATGAGGTCGGCGCCGGTCTTCAGCGCGTTGCTGAGATCCGCCGCCACCGGGTGGCCGGTCAGCCGCCGGTTCACGAAGTCGGCCTGGTGCGCCAGCCGGGCGCCGCCGCCCGTGTGGTGGTCCAGCAGCCACAGCAGTTTCGGCAGCGCCCAGGACGGTTGCATGCGCTGGTAGCCGAGCCGCCGCCACAGCTCGCCGCCCGCGTCGTTCACCCGGTCGACGTGCCCGGCGGCGCGCGTGTCGTCGTACATGAGCGCCGGGGTCAGCGGATGCCCGCGGTCGTCGGTGAGCAGGACGGTCCCGGACGTCCCGTCGACCGCGACGGCCCGAACCGCCTCGGCCGGGACGTCCACGAGCGCCTGGCGGCAGGAGGCGGACGCGGCCGTCCACCAGTGCTCCGGGTCCTGCTCGTGGCGGTGCCCGTCCCGCCGCCCGGTCAGCTTCCGGGCGCCGGACCCGACGACGTCGCCGGACGCGGTCACCACCAGCGCGCGGGCGCCCTGCGTCCCGAGATCGACCCCGACCCACACGGCCTCCGCACCGGGCACGACTCTCACGCCCCGCGAGCGCGGAGGTCAGCGAGGGTGGGCCACGCGGACGCCGTCGCGGTGCGAACGGCCAGGAAGTCCTGGTAAGCCTCCGCGTAGTGGGCGGCGCGTCCAGGGTCGGGCTCGTAGGTGTCGCCCGGACGGACGTAGGCGTCGGCGGCCTCGCGCGCGTCGCCGGCGCGTCCGGTGGCGAGCAGGCCGGCGATGAACGCGCCCCGCGCCCCGGCCTCGGAGTCCGCCGACCGGACGACGGGGACGCCGATGACGTCGGCCAGCATGCGCAGCCACACAGGGCTCGCCGAACCGCCGCCGCTCACGCGCAGCTCGGTCGGACGGGCCTCCGCCGCGCTCAGGCAGTCGCGGACGACCAGGCTGAGCCCTTCGAGGACGGCGCGGGCGATGTGCTCGCGCTCGTGGTCGACGGTCAGGCCGTGGAACGCGCCGCGCGCGTGCGGGTCGAGGAACGGGGCCCGCTCACCGGCGGGCGACAGGTAGGGCAGGAACACCAGGCCGTCGGCGCCCACCGGGGCCCGGGCGGCGAGTTCGGCGAGGTCGGCGGGGATGAAGAGGCCGAGCAGGCGGCAGGCCCAGTCGACGACCTGGCCGCCGGCGAGCGTCGGGAACGCCCGCAGGTAGCGGCCCGGCAGCCCCATCGCGACCGTCAGGCCGGACGGTTCGCCGGTGAGGCGCGGGGCGTCCACGACCGTCTCCGTGCACAGCGTCGTGCCGAGGATCGTGCAGGACTGGCCCGTGTCGACGGCGCCGACACCGATCGCGGTGGACGCGATGTCGTACGGGGCGAGCACGACGGGGATCCCGGGCGGGAGGCCGAGCCCGTCCGCGGCGGGCGCGGTCAGCGGGGCGGCGCGCCGGTCGTCGCCGCGCTGCTCGGGCAGGAGCCGCCGCGCCCATTCCATGCCGTAGAGGCCGAGCAGTGCGTCGGAGTAGCGGCGCCGGGCGATGTCGGTGAAGGGGGCGGACGCGTCCGAGCCGTCCGCGGCGATCTCCCCGGTGAGGCGGGAGAAGATCCAGCCGCCGCAGGTCAGGGACGCGGCCGACCGGGCGAGCCGGTCCGGGTCGTGCTCGCGGAGCCAGGTCAGGATCGCGTTCGGCAGTCCCGCGAAGGTCAGCGACCCGTTGACGCGGAACGCCTCCTCCAGCACGCCGGACGCCGCCCAGCCCGCCACGATCGGGGCGGCGCGGCCGTCGTTCCACAGGATCGCCGGGCCGGTGGGGGCGCCGTCGCCGTCAACCAGCCAGGCGCCGTCGCCCTGCGCGGTGAGCGCCACCAGGTCGACGCCGCCGCCGATCTCCGCGGTGACCGCGCGGACCGCGTCCGCCACGGCGTGCCAGACCGACGCCATGTCCTGCTCGGCGTGGCCGGGCTCGGGCCGTGCCACCTCGGTGGCCCGCCGGACGACGGCCAGCTCGGCGCCGTCGGGGGCGTAGCCCACCGCCTTGATCATCGTGGTGCCGGCGTCGACGCAGACGACCGCCATCAGCCCGCCGGGCCGGCGGCGGTCGTCGGGAGTCCGGCGGCGCGCCACGCGCGGAAGCCGCCGACGACGTCGGTGGCGCGGGTCAGCCCGAGGTCGTGCAGCGACGCGGCCGCCAGGCTGGAGGTGTAGCCCTCGGAGCACAGCACGATGACGCGCAGGCCGTGCCCGGTCGCCTGGGGCAGCCGGGCGCTGGACGTGGGGTCGAACCGCCATTCGAGGACGTTGCGTTCCACGACCAGCGCGCCGGGCACCTCGCCCTCGTCCGCCCGCTGGGCGGCGGGGCGGATGTCGACCAGCACCGCGCCGTCGAGCGATTCCGCGTGGGCCTGGGCCGGGTCGAGGCGTTCGAGCCGTTCGCGTGCGCCGGCGAGGACCTCATCAATGGTGCGAGCCATGGGGTCCAGCATGGCATCCCGGCGGGTCTCAGCTGGTGAACCGCACCTCCGCCGCGGCGAGTGTCTCCTGGATGCGCAGGCCGTGCGCGGCGTCGAGCGGGGACCGGGGCCCGCCGCGCACGGCGGCGGCGAACTCGGCGGCCATCGCCGGGAACGCGTCGTCGTCCAGTTCGCTCCAGTCGATCCGCGCGTTCCCCTTCCGCCCGTAGACCTCGACACAGGGCGGGGCGGGGTCGTCGTCCGCCCGCGCCATCGACAGGGCCACCTGGCTGGTCGCGCCGCCCTCGTGCTCCAGCGTCAGCGCCACCCAGGCCAGCCGGTCACCGTGCGCGTGGACGGCGGTGACCCGTCCGAGCGAGGCGTCCAGGAGGTCGATGATGTGCGGGCCGTAGTCGAGCAGCGGGCCCTTCTCCAGCCGCCACGGGGTGGCGAACGGCCCGCCCCTCAGCGCCGACGCGATGAACGTGCCGAGGCCGCCGAACGGCTCCAGGTCGCGCGCCCGCTCGACGAAGGCGCGGGCGGCGCGCGAGTAGCGGATGCTGAACACCATCTGCGAGACGGCGCCCGCCTCGGCGACGGCGTCCGCGAGGCGGCGGGCGCCGTCCAGGTCCATGGCGAGGGGCTTCTCCAGCAGGACGGCCTTGCCCGCGCGGACGGCCCGGGCGGCGAGGTCGGCCTGCACGTCCGGCGGGACGCAGAACGCGACGGCCTCGCACGCGTCGAACAGCTCCTCGATCCGGGCGAACGAGGGCGCGCCGTGCTCGCCGGCCAGCTCGGCGGACGCCTCGGGCCGCCGCGCCCACACGCCCGCCAGCCGCGTGGACGGCCCCGCCGCCAGCACGGGCGCGTGCACCATCCGGGCCCAGGGCCCTGCGCCGACCAGCCCCACCGCCACAGAGTCGCTCATGGGGCCAAACCTAGACGATCTACGCGCCCGGCCGGTGCGCCGGACCTCCCGGCCGCGGATCAGCCGAGCTGGACGCCGAAGAACAGCGCCGCGAGCGCGCCCACCGCGCCGAGCGCGCCCCAGGCGGCGAGGCCGGCCTTGGACGTGGCGCGGGCGTGCAGGAACGCGGCGGACCCGGACAGCAGCACGAACACCAGCTTCACCTCCAGGGTCGGCCGCGCGGCGTCGCCCAGGTTGCCCTCGGTGAGGTTCCAGACGCCGGTGAGCACGAGGACACCGAACGCGGGCCAGGCGATCGTGCTGAAGCGGCGCGCGGCGACCTTGGTGACGCCCTCGTAGCCGCGCAGCGCCGGGACGAGCGCGCCGAGCGTGATCTGCCCGCCGACCCAGATCGTCGCGGCGAGCACGTGAAGGAAGATCCGGACGTCGGCGGCGGTGACGGCGAGCACGAGTGGCCTCCGGGCAACAGGACGGGACGGGTGATCGGAACCGGTCGACGGGACGTTATCGCCCGCTCCCGCCGGATCCCGCACCACCCCTGGCCTGGCCAGTCAGCTGATCCGTTCCCATCCCCGTGGGGTGCGGTGCATGCCGAGTTGCTCGTCGCGGCTGCGGTAGACGATGTAAGGGCGGGTGAGGTAGCCGACCGGGGCGGTGAGCATGTGCACGAGGCGTGTGAACGGCCAGACGCAGAACAGCGCGAGCGCACTGAGGGCGTGGAGCTGGAACAGGATCGGGACGCCGGTCATGAGGTCGGGGTCGGGCTGGAAGTAGAAGATCGACCGGAACCAGGGTGAGACCGTCTCGCGGTAGTTGTATCCGCCGTCGACGAGGTTGGCGGCGACGGTGGCGGACAGCCCGAGCAGGATGGTCAGCGTCAGCACCGCGTACATGAGCTTGTCGTTGCGGGTCGTCGCGGAGAAGACCGGGCCGACGGTGCGCCGCCGGTAGATGAGGATGGCCAGGCCGGCCAGAGTGCAGAAGCCCGCGATGGTGCCGAGGGTCACCGCGATGACGTGGTACATGTGCTCGCTGATTCCCACGGCGTCCGTCCAGCGGTCCGGGATGATCAGTCCTCCGATGTGGCCGAGCAGGACGACCAGGATGCCGAAGTGGAACAGCGGGCTGCCGACGCGCAGCAGGCGGCTCTCGTAGAGCTGGGACGAGCGGGTCGTCCAGCCGAACTTGTCGTACCGGTACCGCCAGATGTGCCCGAGGACGAACACCGCGATGGTGACGTAGGGCAGCGCGACCCAGAGCAGGGTTGTCATGAGCGGCCTCCGAAGACCGGGTCGGGCAGGAGGACGGGGCCGGAGTCCGCGGCGCCGGGCCCATAGGGTGCCAGGCCGACCTGCTCTTCGGGCGGGCCTTCGGCGATGAGGCGGGCGACGGCGTCCTCGGTGCGGCCGGTGAGCGGTGGGAGGGTCGCGGCGACGGCGTCCAGGACGGCCGTCCACGGCGAGGCGGACTCGGTGAGGGCGAGGCACAGCAGTTCGAGTCCGGCGCGGTATTCGAGGAGGAGGCGCCGTCCTTCCGCGAGGTCGCCGGTCGCGGCGAACTCCAGCACCACGGCGAGGTGGTCGGGAAGTTCGGTGTCGTCCAGGACGAGCCCGGCCGCCTGGTACGCCTGCTTGAATCGCAGCAGCGCCATTCCACGTTTCCGGGTGTCGCCGTAGGCGTAGTAGGTGAGGTAGAGGCAGCAGCGCTTGCGGTGGTCGAACGTGGCGACGTAGTCGGCTGCCAGGTCGGGCGGCGGTGTGGCGTCCAGGTGGTCGAGGAAGCGGGTCAGCGGTGTCCCGGCCGGTGCGGGCAGCGCGATGGCGGCGCGGCGGAGCAGGGGGCGCCGTCCGAGCAGTTCCTCGTCGGGGTAGCCGAGCAGCAGTGACGCGGCCTGCCACGCCGTGGCGAGCTGGGCGTCGGTGAAGCCCGGCTTGCTCGCGGGTCTGATCCTCACGGTTTCGGCTCCGTTCCGGCGTCGCCGGAGTCGGCGGGCGGGTTCCCTTCGGGGCCGTCGTCCTTGGTCCGCGCGGGGAAGAGTCCGGCGGGGGCGCCTTTGCCGTCCCAGTTGAGGAGGTTGACGCGGTGCCGCTTGTCGGCGGGGTCTGCGGGATGGTCGGCGGTCTGCCGCTGGCGCAGCATGTGGAAGTTCTCCACCGCGATCGGATTGGCGCCGCCGGACGCCTCGCCGAACGGCCCCGACCCGCCGCCGGAGCCCGCGCCGCCCATGCCGGGCCCGCCCTCGTAGTTCAGCGCGCAGTCGGTGGCGAGTTCTTCGAGGTTGTGGGCCTGTTCGGCGTGCGCGGTGGGGATGACGTACCGCTCGTCGTACTTGGCGAGCGCCAGCAGCCGGTACATGTCGTACATCGCCTCGCCGGTCATCCCGACGCGGGCGGGGATGGCCTCGTCGGGGTCGCGGCCGAGGTTGAGGTCGCGCATGTAGGCGCGCATCGCGGCCAGGCGGTGCAGGACGGCGTCGACCGGCGCGGTGTCCCCGGCGGTGAACAGTTCGGCCAGGTACTCGATGGGGATGCGCAGCGCGTCGATCGCGGCGAACAGGTTCCCGGCGCTCTCGGCGTCGTGGCCGGTGTCGCGGACGACGTCCACCACCGGTGACAGCGGCGGGATGTACCAGACCATCGGCATCGTCCGGTACTCGGGATGCAGCGGCAGCGCGACCTTGTAGGTGTTGATGAGTGCGTACACCGGGGAGCGCTGCGCCGCCTCGATCCAGTCGCCGGGGATGCCCTCGCGTTCGGCCGCGGCCACGACCCGCGGGTCGTTCGGGTCGAGGAACACCTCGCGCTGCGCCTCGTACAGGCCGGTGTCATCGGGGGTGGACGCGGCTTCCAGCACCTTGTCGGCGTCGTAGAGGACGAGGCCGATGTAGCGCAGCCGTCCCACGCAGGTCTCCGAGCAGACGGTGGGGATGCCGACCTCGACGCGCGGGAAGCAGAACGTGCACTTCTCCGCCTTGCCGGTGCGGTGGTTGAAGTACATCTTCTTGTACGGGCAGCCGGACACGCACATCCGCCAGCCCCGGCAGCGGTCCTGGTCGACGAGCACGATGCCGTCCTCGGTCCGCTTGTAGATCGCCCCGGACGGGCACGACGCCGCGCACGACGGGTTGAGGCAGTGCTCGCAGATCCGCGGCAGGTAGAACATGAAGGTCTGGTCGAACTCCAGCTTCACCTTGTCGGAGATCCGCGCCAGCACCACGTCCTGGTCACCGTGCTCGGTCGAGCCGCCCAGGTCATCGTCCCAGTTCGCCGACCAGGAGATCTTCATGTCCTTGCCCGACAGCAGCGACTTTGGGCGGGCGACCGGGGTGTGCTCCTGCAGCGGGGCGTTGGTGAGGGTTTCGTAGTCGTAGGTCCAGGGCTCGTAGTAGTCGGCGATGCCCGGCAGCTTCGGGTTGGCGAAGATGGTCAGCAGCTTGCGGAGCCTGCCGCCGCCCTTGAGCGCGAGGCGCCCGCGCCGGTTGAGCGTCCAGCCGCCGCGCCAGCGTTCCTGGTCCTCGTAGCGGCGGGGGTAGCCCTGCCCGGGACGCGTCTCGACGTTGTTGAACCACACGTACTCCACGCCGGACCGGTTGGTCCACGCCTGCTTGCAGGTGACCGAGCAGGTGTGGCACCCGATGCACTTGTCGAGGTTCATCACCATCGCCATCTGCGCCATGACCCGCATCCGTGTCCCTCCTGGGGAAGGTCCCCCAGACCCCCCGAACGCTTCGCGCATTAGTAGGTCACCTCCTGTGAGCGGCGGCGGATCACGGTGACCTCGTCGCGCTGGTTGCCGGTCGGGCCGAGGTAGTTGAACGCGAACGACAGCTGCGCGTACCCGCCGATCAGATGGGACGGCTTGATCAGCAACCGGGTCAGGGAGTTGTGGATGCCGCCGCGGCGCCCGGACGTCTCGGCCCGCGGCACGTCGATCAGCCGGTCCTGGGCGTGGTACATGTACACCGTCCCCTCCGGCATCCGGTGGGACACGATCGCGCGGGCGACGACCACGCCGTTGCGGTTCACCGCCTCGATCCAGTCGTTGTCGCGAACGCCGATCTTCGCCGCGTCGGCGCCGCTCATCCAGATCGCCGGGCCGCCGCGCGCCAGCGACAGCATGAACAGGTTGTCCTGGTACTCCGAATGGATCGACCACTTGTTGTGCGGGGTCAGGTACCGGACGGTCAGCCCCAGCTCCCCCGTGTCGCCGAGTTCGGGTTCGCCGAACAGGGCCTGCATGTTCAGCGGCGGCCGGAACACGGGCAGTTGCTCGCCCAGCTCGGCCATCCAGTCGTGGTCGAGGTAGAAGTGCTGCCGTCCGGTGAGGGTGTGCCAGGGCTTGAGCCGCTCGACGTTGACGGTGAACGGCGAGTAGCGGCGCCCGCCGCTCTCCGACCCCGACCACTCCGGCGAGGTGATCACCGGGACCGGGCGGGCCTGGGTGTCGGCGAAGGTGATCCGCGTGCCCTCGTGCTCGGCGGCCAGGTCCGCGAGCCGCGTGCCGGTGCGCTGCTCCAGCGTGCGGAAGCCCTGCACGGCCAGGTGCCCGTTCGTCGTCCCGGAGAAGGCGAGGATCATCTCGCAGGCGTGCACGTCCCGCCGCAGGGACGGGCGTCCGTCCGCCGGGCCGCCCCGGACGACGCCGTTGGTGTGCTTCAGGTACTCGACCTGCTGTTCCAGGTCGAACGTGACGCCCTTGGTGGTGGCGCCGAGCCGTTCGGAGAGCGGGCCGAGCGCGGTCATCTTCGCGGCGACCGCCGGGTAGTCGCGCTCCACCGTGACCAGCTTCGGCATCGTCACCCCGGGGACCGGCTCGCACTCCCCCCTCGCCCAGTCGGCCACGCGGCCGTGCGGGGTGGCCATCTCGTCGGGCGTGTCGTGCAGCAGCGGCACCGCCACGATGTCCTTGCGGACGCCCAGATGCCGCTCGGCGAGGCGGCTGAACGCGGCGGCGATGTCCTGGAACGCCCGCCAGTCGCTGCGGGTCTGCCATGGCGGTGCGATCGCCGGGTTGAACGAGTGCACGAACGGGTGCATGTCGGTCGTGTTCAGGTCGTGCTTCTCATACCAGGTCGCCGCCGGGAGCACGATGTCGGAGTAGATGGTGGTGCTGGTCATCCGGAAGTCCAGCGACAGCAGCAGGTCGAGCTTGCCGGTCGGCGCCTCGTCCCGCCAGACGACCTCCTTCGGCCGGACGTCCGGGGCCGCCTCGTTCGCGCGCACGGCGTTGGCGGCGCCGAGCAGATGCTTGAGGAAGTACTCGTCCCCTTTGGCGGACGAGCCGAGCAGGTTCGACCGCCAGACCGTCAGCACGCGCGGGAAGTTCTCGGGCGCGTCGGGATCCTGGCACGCGAACCTCAGCCGCCCGGCCTTCACCTCGTCCACGACGTGGTCGCCCGCCTGCTTCCCGGCGGCCTCGGCCTCGGCCGCGAGATCGAGGGGGTTGCGGTCGAACGTCGGATAGGACGGCATCCAGCCCAGCCGCGCCGCCTGCGCGATCACGTCGGCCGTCGACCGTCCCGCGAGCTGACCGCCGCCGGTCGCGGCCGCCAGCGTCCCGGCGCTGAAGTGGTCGTAGCGGAACTGGTCGGTGTGCAGGTAGAAGAACGCGGTGCCGATCATCTGGCGGGGCGGCCTCGACCAGTCCAGCGCGCCCGCGAGCTGCGCCCACCCGGTCACCGGACGGCACTTCTCCTGCCCGACGTAGTGCGCCCAGCCGCCGCCGTTCACGCCCTGGCACCCGGTCAGCGTGGTCAGAGCCAGGAACGCCCGGTAGATCGTGTCGGAGTGGAACCAGTGGTTGGTCCCCGCCCCCATGATGATCATCGAACGGCCGCGCGACTCCTCGGCGTTCGCGGCGAACTCCCGCCCGATCCGCTCGGCGGCCTGCGCCGGGACGCCCGTGATCCCCTCCTGCCACGCCGGTGTGCACGGCTGCGACGCGTCGTCATACCCGGACGGCCACGAACCGGGCAGCCCCTCACGTCCGACCCCGTACTGAGCCAGCAGCAGGTCGTACACCGTTGTGAACAGATGCCCCCCGACGGCCCGCACCGGTACTCCCCTGCGCAGCGTCCCGGGCGTGCCGCCGGGAGCGTCGAAGCGGGCCAGCTCGACCTCTACCGCCTCTCCGCCCTCGACCGACAGCAGCGGGTCGGCGTCGCCCAAGTCCAGGTTCCAGCGGCCCTGGCCCGACTCGCCGAACCGGAACCCCAGCGACCCGTTCGGCACCAGCGGACGCCCGGTCGACGCGTCCAGGATCACGGTCTTGAACGCGGCGTGCTCTGACCCGGCCTCGGCACCCGGCAGGTCGGCGGCCGTGAGGAACTTGCCGGGCACGTACGCGTCGCCGCGCCGCTCCAGGCGCACCAGGAACGGCAGGTCGCTGTAGCGCTTGACGTAGTCGGTGAAGTACGGGACCTGCCGGTCGACGAAGAACTCCTTGAGGACGACATGGCCCATCGCCATCGCCAGGGCGCCGTCCGTCCCGGGCTGGGCGGCCAGCCATTCGTCGGCGAACTTGACGTTGTCGGCGTAGTCCGGGGACACCGCCACGACCTTCTGGCCCCGGTAGCGGGCCTCGGTCATCCAGTGCGCGTCGGGGGTCCGCGTGACCGGGAGGTTGGAGCCCCACATGATCAGGTACCCGGCGTCCCACCAGTCCCCCGACTCCGGCACGTCCGTCTGATCGCCGAACACCTGCGGGGACGCCACCGGAAGATCGGCGTACCAGTCGTAGAACGACAGCATCGTCCCGCCGATCAGCGACACGAACCGCGCGCCGGACGCGTGCGACACCATCGACATCGCCGGGATCGGCGAGAACCCCGCGACCCGATCCGGGCCGAACTCGGCGATCGTGTGGACGTGCGCCGCCGCGATCATCTCCGTCGCCTCGTCCCACGAGGCCCGCACCAGCCCGCCACGCCCCCGCGCCGACTTGTACGCGGCCGCCTTCTCCGGGTCGGAGACGATCTCGCGCCACGCCGCCACCGGGTCACCCGTCCGCGCCCGCGCCTCCCGGTACATCTCCAGCAGCACACCGCGTACATACGGGTACCGGACGCGTGTAGGCGAATAGGTGTACCAGGAGAACGACGCGCCTCTCGGGCAGCCGCGCGGCTCGTACTCCGGACGGTCCGCGCCCACCGACGGATAGTCGGTCTGCTGCGCCTCCCAGGTGATGATGCCGTCCTTGACGTACACCTTCCACGAACACGAACCCGTGCAGTTCACCCCATGCGTAGACCGCACGACCTTGTCGTGCGACCACCGGTCACGGTAGAACGCGTCCGCCTCACGCCCGCCCTTCTTCGTCAGCGTCCGCAGATCCGGCGACACCCGCGCCCGTGTGAAGAACCTGCGCGTGCTCACCAGGGCGTCCTCCAGCGGACCGTCCAGACCCGGCCGCCCCGCGCGCCCCGGGCGTGCGTCGCCGTGCTCGCTCGAACCCACTCTCGAATCCCCTTCTCGCCCGCTAGGCGGTTCGCCCGCCCTCGGCGGCCCGCCGGACGACCGTGGCGGTGAACACCGCGGCCGCCGCCGCCACGACCGCGAGCAGCGCGAGGCCGACGGCATAGGAGCCGTAGGCGCCGTAGATCGAGCCCATCACCAGCGGCGGGACGAACCCGCCGAGGCCGCCCGCCGCGCCGACCACGCCGGTGACCGCGCCGACCTTGTTCGCCGGAGCCAGCCGCGCCACCAGCGCGAACGTCGCTCCGCTGGCGGCGCCGAGCGCGGCTGCCATCGCCAGGAACGCGATCGTCCCGAGCGGCATCAGCGGTGGCGCGAACGCCTGCACGGCCGCGCCCACGACCGTCACCGCCAGGGACACGAGCATCACCCGCACCGCCCCGACGCGGTCCGACAGCCAGCCGCCGACCGGGCGCATCACCACCGCCAGCAGGACGAACCCCGCCATCCGGTTCGCCGCGTCCGCCTGCGACAGCCCGTACTGCGTCTTCAGGTACGTCGGCAGGTACACCGAGAACGCCACGTAGCCGCCGAAGGCCACCGCGTACAGCGCCGACATCTGCCAGGTGACGCCGACCCGCATCGTCTCCGCCAGCCGCTTGGCGATGGGCTCGCCGGGCGGCGTCCGTCCGGGCGCCTCCTTCAGGACGAGCCAGGACACCACCGCGTACAGGGCGAGCAGGACGGCCATGACCTCGAACGGGAACTCCATGCCGTAGCGGTCGACCTCCTTGACCGTCGTCAGCGCGCTGATGGCGGTGCCGCCCATCCCGGCGCCGAACACGCCGATCGCGAAGCCGCGCCGCTCCGGCGGGAACCAAGCGTTCACGAACGGCACGCCGACGGCGAACGCGGTCCCGCCGACGCCGAGGAAGAACCCGCCGACCAGCAGCGCCGCCAGCGACGAGTGCCCCAGCAGCCCCAGGTACAGGACGGGCACGATCGTGATGAGCGACACGACGGGGAACATCACCCGCCCGCCGAACCGGTCGGTCAGCGCCCCGACCGGGATCCGTCCCACTGACCCGACGACGACGGGCACCGCCACCAGCAGCGACTGCTCGAACGACGACAGTTCGAGCGAGTCCTTGAACCGCGGGCCGAGCGGGCTCAGCAGCGCCCACGCCCAGAAGTTCACCGCGAACCCGATCGTGGCCACGACCAGCATGACCATGGGCCGCGCGCCGGTGCCGGACCGTCCAGGCCCGGCCGCTTCGGGCCCGGTCTCCCGCCGCGTCCTCGTCACCGTGCCGCCCCGCCTTCGCAGTCACCACCTCAGTCGCGGAGGATCTTCCCGGGGCCCGGGCGGGATAACCATGCCCGGCTTCCGGGCGGGCTCAGCCGGGGCGGGGCCAGGCGCGTCCGGAGAGGCGTTCGATGTCGGTGTTGAACCGCTTGAGGTAGGCGGCGAAGGCGGCGACGTCGTCCGGCGTCCAGTCGGCCATGACCTTGTCCAGGCCGCGGATGATGCCGTCGCGGTGCTCGTCGAGGCGCCGCTCGCCGGCGGCGGTGATGCGGAACTTGCGGGCGATGCCGCCCCCGGGGTCGGGGATGCACACGCGCAGTCGCTCATCGTGATGCAGCTGCTGCAACTGCCCGAGGCCACCGCTACGGGCTGGGTCAGTCGATGCTCGCCGCCGGGCTGTGGACGGCGCCCGCCGGGCTGGTCATGATGGCGGTGTCGCCGCTCGGCGCGCGGTTGTCGCGGGCGCGCGGCCCCAAGGTGACGCTGTGCGCGGGCGTCGGGCTCGCCTACGGCGCGATGCCCGCCCTCATCATGAGCGCGGTGCCGCAGTCGGAGACCGGCGCCGCGAACAGCTTCAACACCGTGATGCGGTCGGTCGGGACGTCGGTGTCGGCCGCGGTCGTGGGCGTCGTCCTGGCGCAGATGACGATCGACCTGGGCGGGCACGCGCTGCCGTCCGAGGACGGCTTCCACGTCGGGATGCTGATCGCGGGCGGCAGCGCCCTGATCGCCGCGGCGGTCACGCTCGCCCTGCCGTCGGCCGGGGCCCGCCGCACCGCCGCCGGTACCGTCCGGGTGGAGGCGCCCGGCGCCGTCACCGGGACGACTCGAAGAACCTCTCCGTGCCCGCGCGGATCACGCTGAAGAGGATCTTGTTCTGCAGGACGCCGAGCAGCATCAGCACGACCAGCACGGAGAACTCGGCGGCCACGTTGATCGCCTCGCTGTAGGTGAGCAGGAGCTGCCCGAGCCCGCCCGCCGAGGGCGCGACGAACTCGCCGACGATCGCGCCGATCAGCGCGAACGCCATGCTGATCTCCAGCCCGGACACGATGCCCGGCACCGCGGACGGCAGCGAGATCCGGACGAACCGCTGCCGCCGGTTCGCGTCGAACGCCGTCGCCATCTCCAGCCGCGACTCCGCCACGGTGGAGAAGGCGGCCAGCGTCGCGATCACGGCGGGGAAGAACGCCAGCATCGCCGCGAAGCTGAACTTCATCGTCAGCCCGAAGCCCAGCCACAGCGCGCACACCGGGGCGAGCGCGATCTTCGGCAGCGACTGGAACGCGACGACGTACGGGTAGAGGACGAACCGGACGATCCGCGACTCGGCCATCAGCATGCCGAGCAGCACGCCCGACCCGGCGCCCAGCACGAACCCGATCAGCGTGGCCTTCCACGTCTCCCAGGTGCTCTGCCCGACCTGCTCCAGGAAGATGTCCGAGCGCATCACCGCGAAGATGTCGGTCGGCGCGGGGATCACGACCCCGCTGATCTCGAAGCGGGAGATCACGAGCTGGATCAGCAGCACCCCGGCCAGCCCGACCGCCAGCGGGGGCAGCAGCAGGAACGCGGCCTTTCCCAGCGGGCCGGAGCGGAACGACCGCCTCGGCGCGGGCGGTTCCCGCCGTGGGACGCGCCGCTCGGGCGCCTCGGTCACCTTATTCATTGGGCATGCGCTCCAGTACGAAATGCCGGGCGAGCCGCACCAGCAGCGCCAGCGCCAGCCCGACCACGACCAGGATCAGCAGCACGGCGAACTCCTCGGCCAGCCGGAAGTCGCGCTGGTAGACCTGCAGGATCACGCCGATGCCGGCGTTGGCGCTGATCAGCTCGCCGGCGATGGCGGCGAGGAACGACAGCACCACCGAGATCTCCAGGCCGGAGAAGATCGGCACCACCAGCCCCGGGAAGACGATCTTGCGGCGGATCTGGGCCTTGGACGCGCCGAACGCCGTCGCCATCTCGATCCGGCCCCGGTCGGTCTCCGCGACGCCCGCCATCGTGCTCACCAGGATCGGGAACAGCGTCGCCGCGCCGACCAGCCCGATCTTGGACTCCATGCCGAGCCCGAACCAGATCACGAAGATCGGGGCGAGCGCGATCGGCGGCAGCGCCTGCAGCGCGAGCGCGTACGGGTAGAAGCCCTGCCGCAGGATCCTCGACTCGCCGAGCAGCACGCCGAGCACCACGCCCGCGGCGAAGCCGATGAGCAGCCCGAAGAACGCCTCGCCGAGCGTGGTGCGCAGCGCGGTCAGGTACTCGCCCCATTCGCCGGACGGCCCGAGCGCCTTGACGACCGCGTCCAGCTTCGGCACCGAGCTGCCGTCGCCCTGCACGCCGGACGGCAGGAACTGCCAGGCCGCGAGCAGCACGGCGGTGACCACCGCGAGCCCGCCCCAGCGGACGGCCGCCCCCGCTCCAGCGGACATGGGACGCGGCGCGGCGGTCATCCGCCGACCTTCACGTCGGAGGCGAACAGCCGGTCGCGGACCTGCCCGGACACTTCGGCGAACTCCGGGGTGGACATCAGCTCCTTGGTCCGCTCCTTCGGGAACGGCGGCGTGACGACCTCGACCACGGTCCCGGGCCGCTCCGACAGGACCACCACGCGGGTCGACAGCAGCACCGCCTCGTCGATCCCGTGCGTGATGAGCAGGGCGGTCTTCTCCGTCTCCCGCCAGATGCGGTTGAGGTCGATGTTCATCTGCTCCCTGGTCAGGGCGTCCAGGGAGCCGAACGGCTCGTCCAGCAGCAGCAGGCGCGGGTCGTCGGCGAGGGCCCGGCAGATCGCGACGCGCTGCCGCATCCCGCCGGACAGCTCCTTCGGACGCCGCGACTCGAACCCCGCCAGGCCCGCCCGCTCCAGCAGGCCCGACACGCGTTCGCGGGCGGCGCCGGTGACCTTGCCGTGCAGCTCGACGGGGAACAGGCAGTTGGACATCACGTCCCGCCAGGGCAGCAGCGTGGCGTCCTGCAGCGCGATGCCGATGTCGCGGCGCGGCCCGGTGACCGGCTCCCCCCACACCCGCACGGACCCCTCGGTCGGACGCAGCAGGCCCGCGATCATCTTCAGGATGGTGCTCTTGCCGCAGCCGCTGGGGCCGACGATGCTCACGAACTCGCCCGGCTCGACGGTGAGGTCCACGTCCTTGACGGCCTCGACGTCCCGGACGGCCCGCCGCCCGCGGCCCCGTCCGGCGAACACGTGGCGCAGCCCGGCCAGTTCGACCGCATGTTCCTCGGTGCTCATGTCAGCCCTCGAACTTGTAGCTCTTGGCGGCGTTCTGGATCTGCAGGCTGTCGAAGTTGTTGAACGCCTTCACGAACTCGTTGGTCACGAAATCCTCGGCCTTGAACGCGATGGGCGTCAGCTTGGTCGAGACGGAGAAGTCGCTCCACGCCTTCACGCCCGACTCGGGGAACTCGCCCCAGTTCTTGTTGGCGGCCGGATCGCCGCTGGTGATGTGCGTGGTCCGCAGCGCGAGGATCCGCTTGTTGTCCTCCATCTTCTTGTCCTCGGGGACGCCGGGGATGTTCGTCTTCGGGTAGACCTCGTACATCATCTTGATGGCGGCCTCCGGATTGGCGGTGGCGAATACGTTCGCCTTCGCCATCGCCCTGCCGAACCCCTCGATCACCTTCGGGTTGGCCTTCATGTACGACTGCTTCGCGGAGAACCCGGTCGAGAAGAGCTCCTGACCGAGCGCGGACTTGAAATAGCGGAGCTTCGCGCCGAGGTTCTCCATCGCCGCGTACTGCGAGTCGAAGAGCATCAGCGCGTCGACCCGCTTGCTCTTCAGCGCGTGGTACGCCCCCGCCTCCAGCCCCACCGACACGAACTGGACGTCGGTGTCCGGGTTGAGGCCCTGCTCGCGCAGCAGCGCCTTGGCCAGCGGGATCGTCCCGCTGCCGAGGCTCTGCGCGCCGATCTTCTTGCCCTTGAAGTCGGCCCAGTTCTGGATGGGGCTGCCGGACTCGACGGCGAAGCTCGCCACCTGCGACCGCGCCCAGTTGAAGAACATCCGCTGGTCGGACTTGTTCTTCACGGCGTCCGGAATGAGCGACTGCGGCACCGGCGCCGCCATCTCCATCTGCCCGGCGGCGACGGCCTGGATCGCCTGGGTCGAGCCGGGCGTGAACGTCGTCTCGACCTTCAGGCCCTCCTCCTTGAAGTAGCCGAGGTAGCGGGCCACCGGAATGGCGGCGAAGCTGGAGTTCATCGCCTTGATGGCCAGGGCGACCTTAACGGTGCGCAGGTTCTCGCCGCTCTCCTTGGAATTGCCGGCGTCGTCGCCGCACCCGGCGGCCGCCAGCGCGACCGCGACGGACGACACCAGGACGCGGAACGCCAGAGAACCCGCTCTACGAGGTCCCATCTTCCATCCCTTCCACAATTCATCCGGCACTGTCGGGGACGAGGAGAATCCGCCCGGTCGCCGAACCGCTCTCCAGGATCTGGTGTGCTCTCGGCGCCTGCGACATGGGAAGCACATCGGTCACCACGGGGGTGACCACGCCCCGTTCCATCAGGGTCAGCACGTCCTCAAGCTGCCGCCGGGTGGTGCTCGCCGCCGACCTGATCGAGATGTCGCGGCCGCGCCACCCCACCAGGTCCGCCTCCACCCGGGGCGGCGTCTTCTGCACCTCGCCGACCAGCACGAGCCGTCCGTGCAGGGCGACGGTCTTCACGCTCGACGCGAACGACGCGGCGCCGACGTTCTCCAGGACGACGTCGCAGCCCCGCCCGCCGGTGACGTCCATGACGTCCTTGCCGTAGTCGGCGCCCCGCTCGACCAGGACGATCTCGTCCGCGCCCGCCTCCCGGACGGCCTCGACCTTGTTCCGTGACGTGGTCTGCGCGACGACCCGCGCCCCCATCGCCTTCGCGAGCTGGATGGCGTGCAGCCCCACGCCGCCGCCCGCCCCCGTGACCAGGACCGTCTCCCCCAGCTCCAGGCGCGCGACGTCCCGCAGCGCGTTGAGCTGGGTCCCGATGGCGCAGGACGCGATCGCGACGTGCGGGGAGGTGAGGCCCGCCGGCACCTTCACCAGGCTGCCGTCCGACACCGCGACCAGCTCGGCGTAGCCGCCGTTCAGCCCGATGTCGCCGAGGAACACCTTGCGCGGGCAGCGCGTCTCCCGTCCCATCCGGCACTCCCGGCATTTGCCGCAGACCCGCTGCCGCTGGTTGGCGACGACCCGGTCACCGGCCGCGAAGTCCACGACGTCCGCGCCGATCTCGACCACCTCGCCGACGACCTCGTGCCCGGGGATGATCGGGAATCCGGTGCCCTGCGCCCGGTCCCCCCGCCGGACGAGCACCTCGTGCATGCACGCCCCGCACGCCTCGACCTTCACCACGCATTCGTCGGGCGCGGGTTTCGGTGGTTCCGCGTCCGTCCACGTCATCACGCTGGGCGGACCGGTCTCCTGGGCGACGACGGCCTTCATCGACTCTCCGATCTCTCAGTCGTCAACGGGCTCCCCTGACCCGTCCTGATCCCATGCGGCGTCGACGAAGCGTCCGCCGTCGGCGGGGAAGTTCCCGGCCCAGTCGCGCACCGCGAACAGCGACTCGCCCTTGCGCACGCGCGGGGTCAGCGTGGTCCTCTCGCGCAGGTCCCGGGCGCTGGCGGCGTCGGCGACCCGGGCGGCGTCCTCCAGTGGAACGACCGCGACGCCGTCGCCGTCCGCCACGATGAGGTCGCCGGGCCGCACGTACGCGCCGCAGCACACGACGGGGACGTTGCCCCACCCGGCGCGCGTCTTTCCGGTCGCGGCCGGGGTCACGCCCAGCGCCCACAGCGGGAACCCGACCCGCCGGATGTCGGCGATGTCGCGGGCACGACCTTCGATCACCGCGCCCGCGAGCCCCCGCGCGGCGGCCGACTCGCTGACGTTGGCGCCCCACACCGCCGAGTCGGCCGGGCCGTGCTGGGACGTCCACACCAGGAAGTCGCCGGGCCCGGCCACCTCCAGCATCGCGTGCAGCGTGAGGTTGCTGCCGGACAGGTCGAGCGCCGTGACCGCCCGTCCGACCGCATGGGCCCCGGGCGCCAGCGGACGGACGCCCCGCAGCAGGTTCCGCTGCCCCATCGCCTCGTGGACGGACGCCACCGCCAGCCCGTCGTAGGCCCGCAGCACCTCGTCCGAAGGCCGGGGCGCCCGGGTGAAGACCGTGCCGCGCGGAGGCAGTCGCGTGGGCGGATGGGGGGTCATCGCGGCTCCGCCGGGAAGTCGGCCAGCCCGGCCGGGTTGGTGACGAGGATGCGGTGCCGGGCCTCCTCGTCCGGGACGATCCGCTCGATCAGATCGACCAGCACCCCGTCGTCGGGCATCTCGCGCACGTTCGGATGCGGGAAGTCGGTGCCCCACAGGCACCGCTCGGGCGCCTGCGCGGCCAGCACGCGCGCCAGCCCCACCGCGTCCGCGTACGGAGGCCCCTCGGCCGACAGCCGCTCGGGCGCGCTGAGCTTGACCCACACGTCCCCGGTGTCGAGCAGCCGCCGCAGCGCCCGCACCTGCGCGCCCTCCATTCCGGTGCTGAGATCGACCCGCGCCATGTGGTCGATGACGGCGGGCAGCCCGGTGGAGCGGAGCGTGTCGTACATGTCGACGACCGCGTCGCCGCCGATGTGGAACGCCACGTGCCACGCGTACGGCCGGACGAGATCCAGCACCGCCCGCAGCTCGTCGGGCGTAGGCCCGGGCCCCAGATGCGGCATGAACTGGACCCGCACCCCGCGCACGCCGGCGTGATGCAGCGCGGCGACCTCCGCCGGGGTGTTCCGCGGCGTCAGCAGCGCCACGCCCCGGTACCGGTCGGGGTAGGTGCGCAGCGCGTCGAGCAGCGCGGAATGGTCGGTGCCGTGCGCGGCGGACTGGACGATGATGGCGCGGTCCAATCCCAGCAGGTCGTGCCGGCGGCGCAGGTCCTCCTTGGACACGTCGGGCGGGTCGTACGCCCGGTCCTCGGGATAGGGGAACACGTCGCCGGGACCGAAGATGTGGCAGTGCGCGTCGCAGCTTCGCGGCGGCAGCCGCAGGTCGGGGACCTTCGGGTCCGGGTGAGGCGGAGCGGCGACCCTCCGGCCGCCCCGCGTCGCACCTTGGGATGCCATGGGCCTCGTTTCGGGTGGACGGATGCCGAGGGAAGGGGGAAGGTGAAAGGGGATGGGTGGACTATCGAATATAGTTCGCCTGACGCACAATTGTGCGCTGGTTGCACCGAGTCTGCACGACCGAGCAGGGACGGTCAAGGGCCCGGCCGTGGCCACGGCCGGGCCCCTGGGTCCGCCGGGCGGTCAGTGCAACTTCGTGAAGATGTCGGCGACCTGGCCGGGCATCGACAGGAACGGCGAGTGCGACGAATCGAGCGTCACGACGGACGTCGGGTTCTCCGGGAACGCGGCGTCGGCCTCGGCGATGAGCCTCCGCTGGACCGCCGGGCGCAGCGCCCAGTCCTGCTCGCAGACGACGTACGTGCGGGGCACCGAGCCCCAGCCGTCGCGGGTCAGGCGGGTGGAGTCGATCTGCATGGCCAGCGGGCTGTCGGGCGTCAGCAGCCCGATGGCCGCCTCCGCCGCGTCCGGCGCGATGTCGTCGAAGTACGCGGCCCGCAGCCGCCGCCGGTAATCGGCGTCGGCGGAGGCGAGATCGATCCGCAGCGCGCCGATCACCCCGGGATCACCCCGCATGACCTGCGCGACGAGGCTGTCCGCGTTCTCGGGCGACTGGGCGAGGCACTTGGGCCATCGGGCGCGCAGCCCGTGACCTGCCAGGTCGACCGCCTGCGCCACGCGACCGGCGGCGGCCACCCGGGCGATGACCTCGCTCCAGCACCAGGAACCGAACCAGAAACCGTGCACCAGTAACAGGGGCGTCGGACGTGGAGACATGGTCACTCCTCGGTGACATTCAGGGGGATACGTCCCCTGACAATTTCACGAAAGCGAAATGGTCAATCTCCCGCCGCCGTCATCACCATCGTCCCGCCCTTGTGTCCCAGAAACGCTCGCGCAGCGGATGGAGCCGTGCGTAGGACCGCAGCTCACCGACGACGTCGACGTGCCGGCCCAACCGCAGGTCGACCTCGACGCGTTCCTCAAGTGCCGCGAGCCTGTCCTCCTCCACGCGCAGGGCCTCCGGCATGCACGCGTCCAGCGAGAGCCCGTCCAGGACGGGAACGCACCACAGCGCGAGGGCCTGCGTCAACAGCGCCGACCGCTCGTCCAGGGCGGTCATGGAATCGTCGCCCGCGAGCGCGTGCGCGGCTGTGGTCAATTCCTCGAACCGGTCCCGGTCGAGCTCACCCGGCGGAGCCGTGCGACACATCCCTGCAATAACTCGCGCGCCGCGGAAGGAGCCTGATCCGCCCACAGATGTTCGATCAGCCGATCGGTCGAAACGACCCGGTTGGCGTGTAACAGAAGTACGGCCAGCAACGCCTGCTGCTGCGGTCCGCCAATTGCGAGACGCGCTTCGCCGTCCGCCACCTCAAGTGGGCCAAGAATCCGAGACCGCATGACGCCCCAGAAAAGCACTTGCCCTCATTCGAGGCTAAAGGCGCAAACCGGGCACGCTCCCCCACTGGCTCAAATCGGCCGGACCGACCGCGCGGCCGTCCGGGCGGGCTTGATAGCTTGACCGGCGTGAAGGTGGCATTGATCGACTCGGGGCTCGGGCTCCTCTCCACCGCCGGTTGGCTGCGGCATCTCGCTCCGCAGCTCGATCTGCTCCTCCTCATGGACCCCGAAGGCGCGCCGTGGGGCCCGAAAACCACGTCCTTCATCACCGACCGTCTGCTCAGCGCCGCTCAGGCCGCGGTCCGACGCGACGCGGAGGCGATCGTGGTGCCCTGCAACACCGCCACGGTCACCGCGATCGACGTCCTGCGCGAGGAGTTCGAGCCCGGGGTTCCCGTGATCGGGACCGTTCCCGCCGTGAAACCGGCCGCGGCGGCGGGCCGGAGCATCGCGGTGTGGGCGACCGTCCGGACGACGGCGAGCAGCTACCAGGCCCGACTGATCGCCGAGTTCGCGAACGGCAAGCCGGTCGAGCAGGTCGCCTGCCCCGGGCTGGCGGAGGCGATCGACCACGGGGACGTGGCCGCCGCGTCCGAGGCGATCGACGACGCGGCCGGGCGAACCCCCGAACACTGCGACGCCGTTGTCCTCGGCTGCACGCATTACCCCCTGGTCGCACCGGAGATCCTGCAGCGTCTGCCCGCGGGCACGGCCCTGTACGACAGCGCGGAGGCGGTCGCCCGCCAGACACTGCGGCGTCTGCCCCGTCCCACCGTCCCGGACGGCACCGTGGGCGGAGTCGACGTGATGCTCAGCGGTCACAGCGGAGACCTCCCGGCAAGCGCCCACGCTTACCCCGTAGGACGCGCCCTCGCCGCCGCAGGAGAGGTGTCCCGCGAGACGCTCCTCCCCGAGGCGTCCCAGGCACCGGCCGTGGAAGAACGGGCCTAGCGGAGGTTCAGGCGGGTTCGGTGATGAGGGCGATCACGGCGTTGAGGGCCATGCCGATGCCGATCCCGCCGACCGTCCACCCGAGGGCTTTGGCGCTGTTGCGGGTGAACCAGTCGTTGATGCGCCGCAGCACCGGCTCGGCCCTGGCGTGCGCGGCGATCCGGACGGCGCCGAGCAGGACCGCCGGGAGGACCATCACGGCGCAGTAGCCGGCCAACGCCCCGCCGGTGACCTGCCAGGTCAGGTCGGCGTTGGCGATGAGCCCGATGGCCGCCAGATAGGGCACCATCGTGACGACCTCCAGCGACGTGGCCACCAGCGCGAGGCTCATCAGCCCGCGCACGCCCCCGCCGCCCACGGCCTCGCCTTCCGCCGCGCCGCCCGTCATCGCCGCCGTCCGCCAGCGCTGCAGACGCCCCGGCCTGCCCGCCCTTCTGCGCGCGCGGGCCTCCAGCCGGTAGCTCCAGACGATCACGACGAGACCGAGCACGAGCTGCGCGATCCGCAGCTGCGTCGGGGGAACGTCCGCAAGGGCTCCCCGGACCGCCTCCAGCGCGGCATCGGCCCCCAGCACCAGAAGGACGCCGACGCAGAAGTAGAACACCGCGACCGTGGCCAGGTAGATGAGGATCCGTCCGGTGCGCACCCGGCCTGGGGTGAGCAGCAGCCAGATGGGGATCAGCAGGGTGCCGAAGCTGGTGCTGTCCAGCAGCCCCAGCCCGGCGAGCGCCAGCGCCAGCGTCGCGCTCATCGGCCGAACAGCCGGTCGACGTAGGCGGCCAACGCGGCGCTGATGCTGGACGCGTCGAACCCGTCCCCGGTCGCCGCGTGGTGCAGGGACAGGCCGTCCACGAACGCCACCAGCGCCGCCGCCTCCGCCTCGACGTCGACGCCAGCGCCAAGCTCCCCGGCCCGTTGCGCGCCCCGCAACGCCTCCTCGACGCCTCGGAGGAGCCGCGCGGTGGTGTCCCGGTGGATCGCGGCCATGCCGGGGTCGGTGAGCGACGCCTGGACGAAGCTCAGCCAGACCCGCAGTTCTGCGCCCCGCTCGTCCGTCATCGGCAGGAACATCTCCATCAACCGCACGACGAACTCGCGGATCGGCAACCGGACCGGCACGGCGGCGGCGCGCTCCTCGGCGCGCCGGTAGACGTACTCGATCCCGAACCTGAGCAGCTCGTCCTTGGAGCGGAAGTAGCGCTGGACAAGACCCACGGAAACACCGGCCGTCCGTGCGACGTCAGCCAGCGTGGTCCGGGCCAGCCCGCGTTCGGCGACCACGGTCACGAGCGCGGAAGCGACCTGGCCACGTCTCGTATCGGCATCGGCGTGCTGCGTCATACAGAAAATAATACCAAAATATTTTGCCTATCCGCATGCCGTATCTGCGCAACGGACGGTGACCTCGATGCCCTTCTCACCGTTGCCCGGTTCCGCGGCATCGGCTTCGGTGTCGGCTCCGGCCAGGTCGGCGAATGGCAGCGGGCAGCCCTCCTCCGCAGCGCAGGCGACCAGATCGTCACATCCGGCCTCCAGGGCCTGGCGCAGCGTCCCAGCGATGACCCGCAGGTCGGTGATCTTGGCTTCGACCTCGGTGAGCTTGGCACGGGCGCTCTCCCGCAACCCGGCGTCCGGACGCCCGCGCCGCCGCCCGTGCCGGTGAGTCCCGGCCTCCAGGAGACCGGCGACCTCCTCCAGAGTGAAACCCAGCCGCTGCGCGGTCTTGATCACCTGGAGCAGCGTCACCGCCTCGGCCGGATACAGCCGGTGCCCGCCCGGCGTCCGCTCCGGCTCGCGCAGCAGGCCGCGCCGCTCGTAGTAGCGCAGCGTCTGCCGGTTCACCCCGGCCGCGGCCGCGACCTGCCCGCTGCGCAACCAGCCGCCCCCGCCGCCATCGGTGGTCGGAACGGTCACGGCCGCGTCTCCGAGGTGCCGTCGGACGTGCTGATCCGGATGGCGCGGGCAGCCAGGGCGTCCAGCACCGCGTTATGCCGCTCATCGACACTGGCCTGCAGCGCCAGCGCACCACCGGTGGCGGTCAGGGTGAAGGTGAAGAAGGAGCAGCAGCCGGTCTCGCGGGCTGCCAGCTCGGCGGCCCGCCCGGCCACCCGCGGGTCTGGGCGCAGCTCCAGCCGCACCCGGCCCGGCCCATCGGGCTGGACGGCGGTCACCGCCTCGGCGAACAACGCGTCGAACTCGGCCTCGCGCAGCGGCCGCTCGGCGGTCGGCAGCGTGCACGCCTCCGCCGCCCACCCGTGATCGTCCGGTATCTGCTGAAGTTCCATGTCTTCACGGTAAGCCGGTACCCCAGTACTGGATACAACCCTTCGGCTCCGAGATAGCCATCCGCGACCACCACACGTCACCCTGCCACTTGTAACCGCTGCTACATTTCATGCTGTGTCCAATGCCGATGTGGCGGGCCGGTGGCTCGTGTTCGTGGTGAAGGTTCCGGCGGAGCCGTCCCGGCACCGGGTGGCGGTGTGGCGGGAGCTGCGGAGGATGGGGGCGCTCTCGCTCGGGCAGGGTGTGTGGGCGGTGCCGGACGTGCCGGTGTTCGCCGACGGCGTCGCGCGCGCCCGCGAGCTGACCGGGCAGGCCGGCGGCAAGTTCGTCACGCTCACCGCGGCCGGGCGTGACAGCGGTGATGCCGAGCGGCTGCGGGAGATGTTCACGGCGGCGCGGTCGGCGGACTGGGCGGAGTTCCTCGCCGACTGCGGAAAATTCGAAGCCGAACTGGCCAAGGAGACCTCCATCGGCAAGTTCACCCTGGCCGAACTGGAGGAAGAGGAGCAGTCGCTGGAGCGGCTGCGACGTTGGCACCGCGAACTGACGGCGCGGGACGTCTTCGGGGCCCCGGAGGCGTCCGAAGCCGCCGGGCGGCTGCGCGAATGCACGGCCCTGTGCGAGGACTACGCCGAGCGTGTGTTCGCCGCACTGCACGAGATGCCCGGATTACAGGAGGGCCGATGACCGGCCGAGCCCGGGCCGCCGCACCTGCCCGGCAGATGTGGCCGCTGTATGCGGCGGGGTTCACCACCGCGTTCGGCGCGCACGGGATCGCCGCCAACCTCGGCGGTTTCTCCGACGACGCCGTGACCTCGCTGCTCGTCCTGGGCGGCCTGCTGGCCCTGTACGACGGTGCGGAGGTGCTGCTCAAGCCGCTGTTCGGCAGCCTCTCCGACCGGATCGGGGCCCGTCCCGTCCTGCTCGGCGGTCTGGTGGCGTTCGCGTTCGCCTCCGCCCTCTACGTGGTCTTCGACAGCCCCGGCTGGCTGTGGGCCGCCCGCCTGGGACAGGGCGCCGCGGCGTCGGCGTTCTCGCCGTCGGCCTCGGCGCTGGTGGCCCGGCTGAACCAGACCGCCGGGCTGGGGCGCGCCTTCGGCGGGTACGGGTTCTACAAGTCGATCGGGTACACACTCGGCCCGCTGCTGGGCGGGCTGCTGGTGTGGGGCGGCGGACTACGGCTGCTGTTCGCGGTCCTCGCCGCGCTGGGCGCGGCGGTGGCCGCGTGGGCGGCGCTGACCGTGCCCGCCGTGCCGCCGCTGCCCAAGAAGCGGCAGACGGTCCTCGACCTCGCCCGGCGCCTGGCCGATCCGGCCTTCCTCGCCCCGACCTGCGCGCTGGCCGCCGCGACGGCCGCGCTCTCGGTCGGCGTCGGGTTCCTGCCGGTCTCCGGCCGCGCCGCCGATCTGGGCACCGTCGCCACCGGCGCGGCCGTCTCCGTCCTGGCCCTGTGCGCCGCCCTCGTCCAGCCAAGGGCCGGACGCGCCTTGGACGACGGACGCCTGACCACCCGGACCGGCATCCGGACCGGACTGCTCGTCACCGCGGCGGGCCTGGCCGCCGCGACGCTGCCCGGGCTGCCCGGCATCCTGGCCGCGGCCGTGCTGATCGGCACCGGGACCGGGCTCATCACCCCGCTCGGCTTCGCCGCCCTCGCCGCCCGGACGCCCCGCGAGCGCATCGGCCAGACCATGGGCGCCGCCGAACTCGGCCGCGAACTCGGCGACGCCGGCGGCCCCCTCCTCGTCGCCGCGGTCGCCACCGCCGCCACGCTCACCTACGGCTACGCCGCCCTCGGCCTCCTCATCGCGCTCCTCCCCCTCGCCGGCCTGCTCCTGCACCGCCGCCTCCCGGCCACGCCCGCATCCGACACCACACCATGATCACCAGACGCCGCCCACCAAGCCCGTGCGCGGCGCTCGTCCTCGTCTATCGCGAGGAATTCCTGCCAGGTGAGGGGGCGGTCCCAGCAGGTCATCTTCGCTCCTTGGTCGGTGGACGGTGGGTCGATCGTACGGAGGGTGGACGAGCCGTGGTGCTTGGTCAGGGTGTCGTGGTCGGGCCGTTCTGGGGGTTGGTGAAGTGGTCTATCAGGCGGGAGTAGTTGTCGTTGGCGTGGCCCTCGTCTATGGCCTTGGCTACTAGGGCCAGGGTGTAGGCGGGGAGATCGTCGTCGATGCCTCGGGACCGGCTCTCCTGGAAGAGGTCTTCTACCGAGGGGAGGTGGTGCTTGAGGGCGCCGTACTCCACCGCGTGATCGTTGCGGTCGACCGCCTCGGCGATGGACGGCAGGAAGGACAGCAGCGCGGAGACCGAGGGGGTGGCGTCCTCCAGGAATCGGCTCACCTGGATTCCCTCGTTCGACAGCAGTGCGGCGGCGTGAAGGAAGCCGTTCAGCGTTCCCCACATGGTGCCGTGCACGGCCATCCCGTACAGGACCGGCGCGCGCGGGTCGTCGGCGATCAGGCTTGCGCGGCCGCTCAGGAGCCGCAGGGCCGGGTGAAAGCGGTCGTAGACGGCCTTCTCTCCGCCGTAGAAGACGACGGCGTCCGGGTGGCCGATGCCTGGGGCGATCGTCATGATCTGGCCGTGCAGATAGTGCGCGCCCTGGTCGGCGGCCCACTCGGCGACGGCGGTGACCTCTGCGGACGTCCCGTCGGTCAGGTTGACCACGGCCCGTCCGGCCAGGGCGGTGCCCGCCGACTCCAAGATGTCGCGGGCAGCGGTGTTGCCCTTCACGTTGACGACCACCAGCGGGCCGGCGGCCACAGCCTCGCGGACGGTCCCGGCCCGTCGCGCCCCCTTGGACACCAGGGCGTCGGCCTTGCCGGGCGTCCGGTTCCAGACGGTGGTCGGGTGGCCGCCGTCCAGGAAGGCGGTCGCCAGCGCGGTGCCCATCTCGCCCAGACCGATCACGGTCACGGCGGGGCGGACGTCGTTGGTCCCGGAAATCTCACTCATTGGTCTCGCCCTCCCCCTGGAGCGGCGGCTCGGGTCTCGGCGAGCCGCCGCGGCTTGTCGATCATTGGCCACGGTAGGAACTCGACCGCGCTTGAGGTCAAGGGGACGGACGCGAAACCCCCTGAAAACAGGGCGTTGACGGGGTGCGGCTTCCGCTGGATGCTGGCGATCATGAATCGGACGGCTCTGGCCGTGCGGTCCGCGTACCGATTCCTGAACTCGGGCCGGTTGATCGGCGGCCGCCGGGGCCTCCCGCCGCCGTCGAACTGAGGAGGGCGTCCATGAGGGTCTGCGTGTTCGGGCTGGGGGCCGTCGGCGGGCTGATCGCGGCGCGGCTCGCCCGGGCCGGCGTCGACGTGGTGGCGGTCGCGCGCGGGGCGACGTTGAAGGCCGTCCGGAAGCGGGGCGGGCTGGTGCTGGTGGACGAGGCCGGACGGTCCGAGCCCATCCCGGTGGACGTGGTGGAGGACCCCGCCGAGCTGGGCCCGCAGGACGTGGTGGTCATCGCGGTCAAGGCGACCGCGCTGCCCGCGGCCGCCGGTGCGATCGCGAAGCTCGTCGGGGCCTGGAGCGTGATCGTGCCCGCCATGAACGGCGTCCCGTGGTGGTTCTTCTACGGCCTCGACCAGGACATCCGGCTGAACTCGACCGACCCCCGAGGGGTGGTGTCGGTCATGCTGCCGCCGCGGCAGGTCGTCGGCAGCGTCCTGCATCTGTCGGCGTCGTGTCCCGAGCCGGGCGTCGTCCGGCATACGGCGGGTGAGCGGGTCATCCTCGGCGAGCCGCGCGGGGGCGGGTACGAGCGGGTCGAGTCCATCGCCGGGCCGCTGCGGCGGGCCGGGTTCGAGGTGGAGGTCGCCGAGAAGATCCAGCGGAGCGTGTGGTTCAAGCTGTGGGGCAACATGACCTTGAACCCGCTGTCGGTGCTGACCGGCGCGACCATGGACCGGATCCTGGACGACCCGCTCGTGCGCGCGTTCGCGACCGCGTGCATGCGGGAGGCGGCGGAGGTCGGGGCGCGGATCGGGCTGCCGATCTACAGCGAGCCCGAGGACCGGCACGCGATCAGCCGCGGGCTCGGCGCCGTCCGGACGTCGATGCTCCAGGACGCCGACGCGGGCCGGGCCGTCGAGCTGGACGCGCTGGTGACGTCGGTGACCGAGCTGGCCCGGCAGGTCGGCGTCCCGACGCCGTCGATCGACGCGCTGCTCGGACTCACCCGGCTGAACGCCCAGGTGCGCGGCCTCTACCCCGGCGGGTGACCTACCGTTGGAACCGTGACCGATCGTCCCGAGAACAGCACCGACAGCGGCGAGCTGGTGGCCGCGCTGCGGCGGGCCGGGGTCGGCGGGGTGGACGACTCCCCGCTCGCCCGGTCGATGTACTCCTCCGACGCCTCGCTGTACCGCGTCCCGCCGCGGGTGGTGGTGACGCCGCGGGAGGCGGGCGAGCTGCCGGCCGTGCTCGGCGTGTGCCGCGAGGCGGGGGTGCCGCTGACGATGCGGGGCGGCGGGACGTCCATCGCGGGCAACGCGGTCGGGCCCGGCGTGGTCGTGGACGTCAGCAGGCACCTGAACCGCGTCCTGGAGATCGACCCGGAGGCCGGGACGGCGCTGGTCGAGCCGGGGATCGTCCAGGCGCGGCTGCATCGGGAGGCGGCGGTGCACGGGCTGCGGTTCGGGCCCGATCCGTCGACGCGGACGCGGGCGACGCTCGGCGGGATGATCGGCAACAACGCGTGCGGGTCGCGGGCGCTCGGCTACGGGCGGACCAGCGACAACGTGCTCGGGCTCGATGTCGTCGCCGGGTCCGGGGAGCGGCTGCGGCTCGGCGACATGCCGGGCGCCGGGGTGCAGAGCGGGGCGCTTGAGCGGCTCCGGGGGCTCGTGGGCGAGCATCTCGCGCTGGTCCGGACGGAGTTCGGCCGGTTCGGACGGCAGGTCTCCGGCTATTCGCTGGAGCATCTGCTGCCCGAGAACGGGTTCGACGTCGCGCGGGCCCTGGTGGGGAGCGAGGGGACGCTGGCGCTGACGCTGGCGGCGCGGATCCGGATGGTCCGGGAGCCCGCGTGCCGGCTGCTGGCCGTCCTCGGGTACGGGTCGATGGCGGAGGCCGCCGACGCCGTCCCGGCGATCCTTCCGTTCGGGCCCGTGGCGTGCGAGGGCCTGGACTCGCGGATCACCGGGGTGGTGCGGGAGCGGCGCGGGCCGGACGCGGTGCCGCCGCTGCCGCGCGGGTCCGGGTGGATGCTCGTGGAGCTCGCCGGGACGGAGATCGGGGCCCTGCGCGCGACCGCGCAGCGGGTCGTCAAGGAGTCGGGGTGCGTCGACTCGATGTTCGTCGAGGACATGGCGCTCGGCGACGCGCTGTGGCGGATCCGGGAGGACGGGTCCGGGCTCGTGGCGCGGACGCCCGGCGGCGAGCAGGCCCACGCCGGGTGGGAGGACTCGGCCGTCCCGCCGGAGCGGCTCGGCGAATACCTGCGGGAACTGGAGGCGCTGCTGGTCGGCTACGACCTCTTCGGCGTCCCCTACGGGCATTTCGGGGACGGGTGCATCCACGTCCGCATCGACTTCCCCTTCGGCCGGGACGGCGCCGACGGGACGCGTGTCTTCCGGAGTTTCCTGAACGAGGCGGCGACGCTCGCGGCACGGCACGGCGGCACCATGTCGGGCGAGCACGGCGACGGGCGCGCCCGGAGCGAACTGCTGCCGCACATGTATTCGGCCGAGGCGCTGGCCTTGTGCTCGGCGGTCAAGGACGTCTTCGATCCGGACGACCTGCTCAATCCCGGGATCATCGTCCGTCCGGCCGCGGTGGACGCCGATCTGCGTCCGGCGCAGGCCGTCCCGCTGAAACGCGGGCTGGGCCTCGCCTTCCGGGACGATCGCGGCGACCTCTCCCGGGCCGTGCACCGGTGCACGGGAGTGGGCAAATGCCGCGCCGACAACACCGCCGCGGGCGGCGTGATGTGCCCGTCCTACCTGGCGACGAGCGAGGAGAAGGACTCCACGCGCGGACGGGCCCGGGTGCTGCAGGAGGTCGTCAATGGGAAACTCGGCCCGGACGGCTGGAAATCCGAGGCCCTGCACGACGTGCTCGACCTGTGCCTGTCGTGCAAGGGCTGCGCGTCCGACTGCCCGACCGGGATCGACATGGCCTCCTACAAGGCGGAGGCGCTGCACCGGCGGTACCGGCGGAGGCTCCGGCCGCGCTCCCACTACGCGCTCGGCTGGCTCCCCCGCTGGACGCGCCTCGCCGCGAAGGCCCCGGCGGCCATCAAGATCATGAATGTCGCGATGCGGGCGCGGGCGCTGAAACCCCTGGTCGCGTGGGGTGCGGGCATCGACCGACGGCGCACGCTGCCCGCGTTCGCGCCGGTGACGTTCCGCCGCTGGTTCGCGTCCCGCACAAGCGCGCAGGGGCGCAACGGCGACGTCGTGCTGTTCGTCGACAGCTTCACCGACGCGTTCTCCCCCGACGTCGGCAAGGCGACCGTGAAGGTCCTGGAACACGCCGGATACCGCGTGTCCGTCACCGAACGTCCCGTGTGCTGCGGGATCACCTGGATCTCGACCGGCCAGCTGGACGGGGCGCGCGCGCAGGCCGGGCGCACCGTCCGGGCGCTGCTCCCCCACGTGCGGCGCGGCGCCAAGGTCGTCGGGATGGAACCGTCCTGCACGGGCGTGCTGCGCTCCGACGCGGAGGAACTGCTCGGCGGGGCGGACGCGGCCGCCGCCCGCGAAGTGGCCGCCGCGACCCGCACGCTCGCCGAGCTGCTCGCCGAGACCCCCGGCTGGACGCCGCCCGACCTGTCCGGCGTCGCCGGGATCGCCCAGCCGCACTGCCATCACCACGCCGTCATGGGCTGGACGAAGGACGCCGCCCTGCTCAAGGAGGCGGGCGCCGACGTCGGCCGCCTCGGAAACTGCTGCGGCCTCGCGGGAAACTTCGGCGTCGAGAAGGGCCACCACGACGTGTCCGTCGCGGTCGCCGAACAGCAGTTGCTCCCGGCCGTGCGGAAGGCAGCGGAGAACGACGTCGTCCTGGCCGACGGGTTCAGCTGCCGCACCCAGCTCCGCGAGCTGTCCGGCCGCGACGGCGAGCATCTCGCGCAACTCCTCGCCCGGCACCTGCCGGAAAGCGAGGGCTAGGGTTCGCCGCCGAGCGTGCGCGACAGGGTGAGCGCGGCGGTGTGGACGGCCGGCGCGACCACGGCGAGCCGCATCTTGGTCGACCAGCCCGACACCGACAGCGCGCCCAGCGCCAGGCCGTCCGGGCCGAGAACGGGGCTGGCCGCGCACACGATCCCCTTCCCCGACTCCTCCCGGTCGTAGGCGACGCCCTCCCGCCGGATCCGCTCCAGCTCCTTCGCGAGAAGGCCGGGCGCGGTGACGCTCCGCTCGCTCGTCTTGACGAGCTCCGACTCCAGGACGCCCCTCGCCACGTCCGGCGGGGAGAACGCCAGGATCGCCTTCCCGACCCCCGTCACGTGCGCGGGCAGCCGCCCGCCGACCTGGGACGGCAGCCGCGGCCCGCCCGGCGAGCCGAGGATCTCCACGTAGACGACCTCGCCGCCCTCCAGCACCGCCAGGTGGACGGTCTGCCGGGTCGCCTCGCGCAGGTCCGACATGTAGGGGACGGCGGCGTCCCGCAGCACCCGCTGCCGCGGCACCCGCTGCCCGATCTCGAACAGCTTCAGGCCGAGCCGCACCCGCGTGCCGCGCCGCTCCAGCAGCCCCGCCTCCACCAGGTCGAGCGCGATCCGGTGCGCCGTCGACTTCGGCAGGCCGCTGCGGCGGGCGAGCTCGGCGGCGCCGAGGCCGTCGTCGTCCGCGCGGAACGCGGCCAGCACGGCGACGGCGCGGCGCAGGAACGAGTCGTCGCCGGACGGCGCGGATTCGTGCGCGGAGGCTCCCATGAAAGAAGTGTCCCACCACGCGGGACGTGCGCGTTGCCCGCGTCGCCCCAGGTGGGACAGGCTCTTCACACACCCGAGACGATGTGCGCGACGACGAAAGGACGGTCCATGGACCCGGGTTCCGTGGAGAAGGCCGCGGCCGCGCTGCTCGACGCGTACGCGACCCGCACCCCCATCGCGCCGCTGACGGCGGGCCATCCGGACATGACGGTGGCCGACGCCTACGCGGTCCAGCTCGCGCAGGTCGAGGCGTGGACGCGGGCGGGCGCGCGGATCAAGGGCCACAAGGTCGGCCTGACGTCGGCGGCGATGCAGCGCCAGATGGGCGTGGACCAGCCGGACTTCGGCGTCCTGCTCCACAGCATGTTCTTCCAGGACAGCGCCCCGATCGACACCGGCCGGTTCCTGCAGCCGCGGATCGAGCCGGAGATCGCGTTCGTGCTGGGCCGCCCGCTGTCCGGGCCGGGCGCGACGGCCGCGGACGCGGTCGCCGCCGTGGAGTACGTGCTGCCCGCGCTGGAGATCATCGACTCCCGCATCGCGGACTGGAAGATCACGCTGCTGGACACGGTCGCCGACAACGCCTCCAGCGGCGGCGTGGTGCTCGGCACCCGTCCCGTCCGGCTGGACGGGCTGGACCTGTCGCTGATGGGCTGCCTGCTCCGCCGCGACGGCGACCTGATCGACACGGGCGCGGGCGGCGCCGTGCTCGGCTCGCCGATCAACGCGCTCGTGTGGCTGGCGAACGTCCTCGGCGAGCGCGGCGTGACCCTCGAGGCGGGGCACGTGGTGCTGCCCGGCTCGGTCACGGCGGCCGTCCCGGTCGCGCCCGGCGAGACCGTCACCGCGACGTTCGCCGGGATCGGCACCGTCACCGCCCGGTTCGGAAAGGAGGAGGTGGCATGACCAAGCTGACCGCGGCGATCGTCGGGCCCGGCAACATCGGCACCGACCTGCTGGTCAAGCTGATGCGCAGCGAGCTGATCGACGTCCATTCGATGATCGGGGTCGTCCCGGAGTCGGACGGCCTGGAACGCGCCCGCAAGCTCGGCGTCCCGGCGTCGGCGGAGGGCGTGGACTGGCTGCTGTCCCAGCCGACGCTGCCCGACATCGTGTTCGAGGCGACGTCCGCGAAGGCGCATCTGGCGAACGCGCCCCGCTACGCGGAGGCGGGGATCACCGCGATCGACCTGACGCCCGCCGCGACGGGCCCGCTCGTGTGCCCGCCGGTGAACCTGGACACCCTGTCGGACGCCGCCAACCTCAACATGATCACGTGCGGCGGGCAGGCGACGATCCCGATCGTGCACGCCGTGTCGTCGGTGGTGCCGGTGCCGTACGCGGAGATCGTCGCGTCGATCGCGTCCCGCTCCGCCGGTCCCGGCACCCGCGCGAACATCGACGAGTTCACGCAGACCACGGCCCGCGCGATCGAGCGGGTCGGCGGCGCCGGACGCGGCAAGGCGATCATCATCCTGAACCCGGTCGTGCCGCCGATGATCATGCGGGACACGGTGTTCTGCGCGATCCCGCCGGACGCCGACAGCAAGGCCATCGCCGGGTCGATCGAGAAGATGGTCGCCGAGGTGCGGACCTACGTCCCCGGCTACGCGCTGCGCGCGGAACCGCAGTTCGACGAGCCCCGCGACATCTGGAACGGGATGGCGCGCGTCGCCGTGTTCCTGGAGGTGCGCGGCAACGGCGACTACCTGCCGCCGTGGGCCGGGAACCTCGACATCATGACCGCGGCCGCCGCCCGCGTCGGCGAGCAACTGGCACGCAGGAAGGCCACCACATGAGCGAAGCGAAGACCGGGAACCAGAAGATCAGGATCACCGACTCGACGCTGCGGGACGGCAGCCACGCGATGGCGCACCGCTTCACCGAGGAGCAGGTCCGCGGGGTCGTGCACGCGCTGGACGGCGCCGGGGTCGAGGTCATCGAGGTCACGCACGGCGACGGCCTCGGCGGCTCGTCGTTCAACTACGGCTTCTCGCTGGAGGACGACGTCAAGCTCGTCGCCGCCGCCGTGGACGAGGCGACCCGCGCGAAGATCGCCGTCCTGCTGCTGCCGGGCCTCGGCACGGTCGAGGACCTGAGGCTGGCGCACGGCGCGGGCGCGTCCGTCGCGCGGATCGCGACGCACTGCACCGAGGCGGACGTGTCGCTGCAGCATTTCGCCGCCGCCCGCGACCTCGGCATGGAGACGGTCGGGTTCCTGATGCTGTCGCACCGCGTCGGGCCCGAGGAGCTGGCGAAGCAGGCGCGGATCATGGTGGACGGCGGCGCGCAGTGCGTCTACGTCGTCGACTCGGCGGGCGCGCTCGTGCTCGGCGACGCGCAGGAGCGGATCAGCGCGCTGGTGAAGGAGATCGGGCACGAGGCGCAGGTCGGTTTCCACGGCCACCAGAACCTGTCGCTGGGCGTCGCGAACTCCGTCCTGGCGCAGCAGAACGGCGCGCTGCAGATCGACGGGGCGCTGTGCGCGCTCGGCGCGGGCGCGGGCAACTCGCCCACCGAGGTGCTCGTCCCGACGTTCGAGCGGCTCGGCGTCCCGACGGGCGTGGACGTGCAGGGCGTGATGGCCGCCGCCGACGAGGTGGTGAAGCCGTTTCTGCACCGGCTGCCGTTCGCCGACCGGGGCGCGATCACGCAGGGCTACGCGGGCGTGTACTCCAGCTTCCTGCTGCACGCCGAGCGGGCGGCGGAGCGCTACGGCGTCCCCGCGCACGAGATCCTGCAGAAGGTCGGCGAGGCCGGCTACGTCGGCGGCCAGGAGGACATGATCATCGACGTGGCGCTGCAGCTCGCCGCCGAACGCGACCGCGCGTCGTGACCGCCCCCCGGCCGGGGGCCGGAGGGCTAG
Source organism: Actinomadura soli (assembly GCF_005889715.1). Taxonomy (GTDB): domain Bacteria; phylum Actinomycetota; class Actinomycetes; order Streptosporangiales; family Streptosporangiaceae; genus Spirillospora; species Spirillospora soli. The sequence goes on along the minus strand of NZ_VCKW01000001.1, from coordinate 35,042 downwards.
GACCAGGTGTGGAGTTCGTCGATGGCGTCGCGGACGGACGCGCGGGTCTCCAGGACGGCCCGTGCGGCGAAGGCCGCGCAGGCGTCGGGGTAGTTGGCGGCGATGAGGAAGCCGCCCGACTGGCGGATGCGCCCGGCGCCGTCGACGAGCGCGTCGACGCCGATGGAGTCGCAGCCCACGACGCCGCGCAGGTCCATGGCGACCAGGACGCGGCCCTCCAGCCGCCCGATGCGGTTGATCCAGCGGTTCAGCCGGGGGACGTTGTCGATGACGAGGTGGCCGCCGAGCCGGACGACGATGCAGCCGCGCTCGATCGTGATGTCGATCGACATGGGCAGTCCGGAAACCGCCTCGTCGCTCACCTGACGCCTCCGAGCGGACCGCGCACCAGATCATGAAAAGGCTCATCCTCGCACAGTGCGAGGAGGCCCGGCGACGCAACCGTCGACTCACCGCCGACGATCTTTGCACCGTGCAACCGTTGGGATAGCTTGGGCGGCATGACCCACGAGGACCCGGCCGCCGTGCGGGCCGCGTCGACTCCTCGTGGGCGGGCGCGCCGCGACCAACTGGTGCGGATCGGCCTCGACCTGCTCGCCGAGGGCGGCTGGCCCGCGATCACGGCCCGGGCCGTCGCGGACCGGGCGCGGATCAGGCCGGGCCTCCTGCACCACTACTTCAACGGGCTGCCCGGTCTGCACGTGGCCGTGGCGCAGCGGGCCGGCGAGATGATCATCGATCCGGTGCTGGACGCGCTGCTCGCCGCGCCGGACACCCCGGCCGCCGTGCAGGCGCTGCGCGATCTCGTCCCGGACATGATCGCCGGGGAGCGCAACCTGCGGCTCGCGGCGGAACTGCTGGTCAGGGCGCTGCGCGATCCGCGGATGGGCGCGGAGCGGCGGGACTGGACGCGGGCCGTCCGCGGGCGCGTCGCCGCCCGCCTGGAGGAACTGTGCCCGGACTGGCCCGCTGAGCGCCGCGAGGGAACCGCAATGCTGGTCACCGCGCTGCTGGACGGCCTGATGCTGCAGCTGATCCTCGACCCCGCCCTGCCCGCCGATCCGGCCCTGGACGCCACCGCCGCGCTCGTCGGAAAGTCATGATCGTTTCTTGCCGGTTCCCCCATGGAACGGGCCATGGCCCGCTATTCTGAGATGCTGGACAATTCGCTTTTCAGACGTTCAGGAGTGCGCCGTGGCTGCAGACGAGGTCATCCCCGCGGAGATCCACCACGACGTGCCCACGGCCGCCCGCATCTACGGTTGGGCTCTTGGCGGCAAGGACAACTACGAGGCCGACCGGCGGTTCATGCTGCAGAATCTGCCGGATTTCCCCGAGTTCATCGACCTTGCCCGGCAGAACCGGCAGTTCCTTTACCGGGCCGTCCGGTACCTGGCGCAGGACGCTGGTATCCGGCAGTTCATCGACATGGGTTGCGGGTTGCCGACCAATGACAACGTGCATCAGGTCGCGCGAAGGTTCGCACCCGACGCCAATGTCGTCTATGTCGACATCGACCCGATCGTCCTCGTGCACGCCCGCGCATTGCTGGCCATTGACGGCTCCACCGCTGTGATCACCGCTGACATGTCCGACCAGGAGGCCATCCTCGCCCACCCGGACGTGGAGCGCCTCATCGACTTCAGCAAGCCGCTCGCCGTGCTGTTCCTGTCCGTCGGCCATCACCTGGTCGACGCCGACGACCCGCGCCGCATCCTGCGCACCATCATCGACCGCGCCGTCCCCGGCAGCCACCTGGCGTTCACCGGGATCGTCTGCTCCGACCGCGAGCGCGCCGCCGACATCGACGCCCGCTCGAACGGCGCCGGCCTGCGCTGGCGGACCCGCGACCGCGCCGAGACCGACGCGATCCTCCCGAAGGGGCTGGAGCCCGTCGCGCCGGGCCTGGTCGACATCGTCGACTGGCGTCCCGACCCCGAGCAGCCGCCGCTCGCGCCCGTCCCCGCCGAGCTGCTCCCGTACTCGGGCGCGTCGCGGCTCAGCCGCGACCCCACCGAGTACGGCGGCATCCTCCGCAAGCCCTAGCCGCACCCGGCTTCAGGGGGCGCGCAAGCCTCAGGGGGCGCGGCGAGCGGCCGTCACCCCCGACCTGCGGCCCGGGACGATCGCGACGGGGCACGACGCCCGGCCCAGCATGCTGGTGCTGGTCGCGCCCAGCGGGTCCAGGCCCGTTCCGCGGTCGCCGAGGACCAGGAGCCCGGCGTCCGCGACCGCGTCCCGCAGCGCCTCGCACGGACGCTCGAGCAGCAGCGACACCCTCATGCCGATCTCCGGATGGCGCTCCCGCCACGGCGCGACGGCCTCCTCCAGCTCGGCGGCGCGCGTCTTCTCCAGCAGCTCCCGGTCGTTGAACAGCGCCAGCTCGGAGTCGGTCACCACGGCGGGCTCCCAGCAGCCGTAGACGACGTGCAGGTCCCAGTCGCGCAGGACCGCCTCCTCGAAGGCGAAGCCGAGCGCGGCGTCGCAGCGCGCCGTCCCGTCGACGCCCGCCACGACCAGTTCGCGCCGCCCGCCGCTTCCGTCCGGGACGACGATCACCGGCCGGTCCGCCCGCGCGGGGACCTCCAGGGCCGTCGCCCCGTCGTCCGGCCGCTCGTGCGCGCCGATCACGATCAGCTCCGCGGTGCTCGACGCGCGCAGCAGCGCCTTCGCCGCGGGCCCTCGCATCAGCCGCCCATGCACGTCCTGCGCGCCGAGCTCGCGGGCCCGCAGGACGCCCCGCTCCAGCAGGTTCTCCCCCGCCCGCCTTCTGATCGCCTCGGCGTCCCGGTCCACGTGGCCGCTCGCGTAGGGCCAGTGCCAGCAGTGGCACATCACCAGGTCGAGGCCGCGCCGGCCCGTCTCGTCGACCGCCCAGCGCAGCGCGGCGTCGTTCTCCGTCGTCCCGTCGAAGCCGAACAGGACGTGCGGTCGTTGAATCCTTTCTCCTTCGTCCATGTGCCTGCCCTCCTTCTGCCAAGTCTGCGCGCTCACCGCGCGTAGTAGAAGGGGGACGCCTAGACTCCGGCGACATGATCATCCGTAGCCTCGGGGTGGCCGTGCCGCTGGCCGGGACCCTCGTCGTCGGCGGTGCCGCCGCCCTCCCCGCCCACGCCGCCCCTGGTCAGAGCCTCGCCAAGGTCCCTGCCGGGGACCTCGCCGGGGACCTGGACGCCATCCTCAAGGACGGGCGTCTCAAGGGCGCGAAAGTGGGCGTGGTCGTCCGGGACGCCAGGTCCGGCAGGGTCCTGTACGACCGTGACGGCGGCGTGGCGGTCATGCCGGCGTCGAACAACAAGCTGCCGACGTCCGCCGCCGCCTTCGGCATCCTCGGCGCCGGATACAGGTTCCGGACGACGGTCAGCGCCAAGGGCGGGAACCTGTACCTCAAGGGCACCGGCGACACCACCATGCGGGCGGCCGACTACGACAGGCTCGCCGCCGCCGTCGCCGGGAAGGGCATCAGGGAGGTCGAGGGCGACCTCGTCGCGGACGACACCTGGTTCGACGCCGACCGCGTCCCCGACGGCTGGAATCCCGGCGACCTGCAATACGCCTACGCTGGGCAGACGTCCGCGCTCACCGTCTCCCCCAACGCCGACTTCGACGCGGGCTCGATCGACGTCACCGTGGCCGCGACCCGCCCCGGCAGGCGGGTCAAGGTCGGTCTGCGTCCGGCGACCGGTGTGGTGAGGATCGACAACAGGGCCACGACCGGGCCCGCCGGGTCGCCGTCCACGCTCGCGGTGAACCGGCGCAACGGCTCCAACACCATCACGATCACGGGCAGGCATCCGGCCGGTGCGCCCGAGGCGAGCGTCCTGCGGACGGTGGCGGGCCCCACGCTCTACGCGGCGGACGTGTTCCGCCGGGCGCTGAAGGCGCACGGCGTCCGCGTGGCGGGCGCGACCGAGCGGGGCCGGACGCCCGCGGGCGCCGAGACTATCGCCACGCGCACGTCGATGCCGCTGTCGCGGCTCGCCAAGCCGTTCATGAAGCTGAGCAACAACGTCATGGCCGAGACCCTCGTCAAGGCGATCGGCCGGAAGGTGCGCGGCGAGGGGACCTGGGCGGCCGGGCTGCCCGCCGTCACCGCCTACGCCGGGCGGCTCGGCGTCGACACCTCGCGGATCACCATGACGGACGGCTCGGGCCTCGCCCGGTCGAACCGGACGACGGCCTGGCAGCTCAGCACCCTGCTGGCGAACGCACGCGAACAGACGTGGTTCCCCGCCTGGTACGCCTCGCTGCCCGTCGCCGGGAAGTCGGGCCCGCTGGTCGGCGGGACGCTCGCAAGGCGGATGGCTGGCACCGCCGCGGAGGGGAACGTCCACGCGAAGACGGGCACGCTGACCGGCGTCACGGCCCTGTCCGGCTACGTCCGGGACCCGGGCGGCCGCACGCTGGTCTTCTCGGTCGTCTTCAACGGCTACGCCGGGAGCGCCCCCAAGGACATCGAGGACGAGATCGCCGTCCGCCTCGCCACCGGTGGCGGGGCCGGGTCCGCTCTGCGCCGCACGGCGCCGTCGGTCGACGGCGGCGGCCTCGAACCGACGTGGCGGCGGAGCCGCTAGGGGCGGCGGCCGGTGGCGGTGCGCAGGGCCCGGTAGAGGAGCCCGGCGTCGCCCAGGCGGTGGCGGAGGACCTTCTCCAGGCCGCCGATCGGGACGAGGTTCTGCGGCGCCCGCGGGTCCTTGTAGTCGACCCCGGCCAGCGCGGGGATGATCGCCGCGCTCTGGTCGGCGAGGTCCACGACCGCGTCGCGGGGCAGGTCGGACGCCGCCTCGCAGCGCGCGATGCCCGCCCACGGCGCGGTGGACGGCGTCGGCAGCCGCAGGTACCAGGAGTGCCGCGCCCAGCTCGTTGTCATCAGGAAGACGGGCGTCCGCTGGCCCGGCCGCAACGCCGTGAGGACGGCCAGCTCGGCGCCCTTCAGGTAGGCGGCGTGGTGCGTCTTGACGTAGCCGATGGTGCGCGGGAGGTGGGCGCGGCCCCGGAGCGGCCCGTCCACGATGAGGAGGTCGTCGTCGCTACCGGACGCCGTCCGGTAGCGGGTCGCGAGGCCGACCTCCACGTCGCTGAGCTGCCGCTGCAGCGCGAGTGACAGCTGCTCGGCGGCGCCGCCCGCCGCCCGCACCGCGACGTAGGTGCCCGCCCACGTCGCCAGGTCGGTCGCGTGCGGGGACGGCGTGAACAACGAGCGGCGCACGTCCACCTCGGCCAGCTCGGCCGGGCCGCCGGGCGTGCAGCGCACCAGACCGGCGGCGATGGACGCGGCGATGCCGGGGGCGGGCATGTCCCCGTCCGCGCCGCCGGTCGGGCCGCCGTCCGGGTGGCCGACCCAGACGCGGGCCTCGATGCGGCGCACCCCGTCGGCGACGATCAGCCCGGCGGGCGGGAGGCCCCCGGCGGCCGGGGTGATCGGACGCCACCGCCCGGACGGCAGCTCCACGTCCAGGTCGAGCCGGACGGACGTCGCGTCCAGTTCGCCGATCGCCTCCGCGGTCAGCGAGGTCGCGTACCCCGGGTCCCAGGGGTCGACGGTGATGGCGGCGGCCGTCCCGGCCGGGGGTGCCGTGGTCACGTGCTCTTCTTCTCCAGATGCGAGCCGGTGTGGTCGCGCGACACGTCGAACCGGACGGGAACGCGCTCGGCGAGCGCCGGAACGTGCGTCACGATGCCGACCATACGGTCACCCCCCGACGTCAGCCTTTCCAGCGTCGTCGCGACCGTGTCGAGCGTCGCCGGGTCGAGGGTGCCGAAGCCCTCGTCCAGGAAGATCGAGTCCAGGCTGCGGGCCGCGCCGCCGCCGAGCCGGGCGATCTGGTCCGAGAGCGCCAGCGCGAGCGCGAGCGACGCCTGGAACGTCTCGCCGCCCGACAGCGTCCGGACGCTGCGCCGCAGCCCCGCCTCGGTGTGGTCGGCCACCTCGATCGCGTTCTTGTCGTTGAGGACGAACTCGAACTGCCCGCCCGACAGCTCCCGCAGCGTCTCGGACGCGGTGTCGACCAGCAGCGCCAGGGCCTCGCCGCACAGCCAGTTCTCGAAGTTGTTGGCGCGCAGGTGCCGGGCGAGCTCCTGCGCTACGGCGGCGTCCTGCCGGTGCTTGTGGATCTCGTCCGTCAGGGCTTCGGCGCGCCGCCGGTCGCGCTGGACGTCCGCCAGCCGGTTCTCCGCCTGGTTCCGGGCGGTCAGGACGGCCTCGCGGACGGTCTCGGTGTCGATGGTCGCGGGCACGGCGATCTCGTGGGCGTCCAGCTCGGCGGCGAGCGCGCGGCGCCGGTCGTCCCGCCGGGCCCGCAGGCCGCGCAGCTCGTCCGCCAGGGCCTCGGCCGCCTCGCCGCGGCGCGCCGCCTCCTGGTCGCGCCAGGTGAGCAGGGCCGTCCAGGCGGCGTGCAGGTCGGCCCGGTCGACCGCCGGGGCGCCGTACGCGACGACGGTGTCGCGGGCCTCGTCCAGCTCGCGCTGTGCTCTGCTCGCCTCGTCGTTCAGCCCGGTGAGGAGCCGTTCGGCCTTGGTCAGGTCGGCGCGGGCGGCGCGCAGCTCCCGCCGTGCCTGTTCGGCCTCCTCTTCGGCCGTGCGGATCGCGTCGAGGCGGCGCTGCACGTCGTCCGCGTCCGGGTGTGCGCGGATGTGCTCGGCCTGCGCGTCGAGCTGCCGCCGCAGCCCGTCCAGTTTCCCGTCGAGCCGGGACGTCTCGCGGTCGCGTTTCCGCTGCTCGTTCTGCGCGGTTTCAAGGTCGCGGGTGCGGGCCTTCAGGTTGCGGTCGGCCGCGCCGAGCGCAGGCGGGGCGTGCCGCTCCGGCGGTTCGGTGACCTCGCGCAGGCACACCGGGCACGGTTCGCCGACGGCGAGCCGCTGGACGAGATCGGCGGCGGTGTGCGCGTCGCGCGTGCGCTGCACCTCGTCCTGCGCCTGCTGGAGATTCGCCTGGGCGACGGTGACGTCCGCTTCGGCGCCGGCCGCCGCCCCGCGCGCCTCCTCCGCCTCGGCGACGGCGGCTTCGATCTCGGCGGTGAGCCGGGCGTGATCGCGGTGCGCTCTGGCCGCCAGGTCCAGGACGGCCCTGTCACCGAGCCCGGCGAGCCGCTCGCGCGCGGCGGACTCCGCCTCCCCGTACCGGGCCGCCTCGCGCGCGAGCCGTTCCGCCGCGCCGGTCGCGGCCTTGAGATCGTCCGCCAGGGTCGGGACGTCCGCGGGCATGGCGAGGGCGGACAGCGCGTCGAGCGAACGCGCGGCCCCGGCGGCCTCCGCGTCCCGGTCGCGGATCGCGTCGCCGGTGCGGCGCAGCTCGTCCAGCGCCGAACGGACCTGGTCACCGAGGGTTTCCAGCCGTTCCACCCGCCGCCGCGCCGCCGTCTCGGCGGCCTCGTCCGCGCCGCCGACCCTCGCCAGTTGGCCCTCGGCGCCCCGCCCCCGCGCCTCGGCGACGTTCGCCTCGGCCCCCGCCCGCCGCATGATGATCTCGAAGGTCCCGGCGTCGAGGAGCTGGACGAGGAGGTCCTGCCGCTTCCTCGGCTCGGCCTGCAGGAAGTCGGCGAACCGGCCCTGCGGGAGGACGACGCACTGCGTGAAGTAGCGGAACTCCAGGCCGGTGACGCGTTCGACGGCGCCGGTCACGCGGTCGCCGTCGGCGATCGTCCGGACCTGTGCGGCGAGCATCTCCTCGATGCCGTCCGCCGGGTCGACGGACGGGTCCAGCTCGTCCAGCCGCGCCTCCTTCGTCGTCACCGACTGCTTGGTGCGGGCCAGCGCGCGGACGACCCCGTACCGGCGTCCCGCCGCCTCGAACACCAGCGCCACCCTGCCGGAGTTGGCGGACGGGGCCAGCGCCAGCCGGATCACGTTCTCCTTCCCCCACCGGGGTACCGACCCGTACAGGGCGAAGCAGATCGCGTCGATGACCGTGCTCTTCCCGGCCCCCGTCGGCCCGACCAGGACGAAGTAGTCGACATCGTGCAGGCTGACCGACGTCGGCTCGCGGTAGCTGCAGAAGTCGTCCATGTGGACGCACAGCGGACGCATCAGCCCTCCCGCTCGTCAAGCTCGTCGTAGAGCCGGTCGAACAGCGCCACGACCCGTTCGTCCTCGTGGCCCTTGTGGTCGAGGTAGGCGCGGAACAGCTCCCGCGGTGTGGGGGCGTCGGCGCCCGTGACGGCCGTGCGGCGCCGGGAGGCCGTGGGCCGGAACGCCTCGTCGACGTCCACGGTCAGCGCATTCGGGAGCACCTCCCGGACGTCGTCGGCGAGCCCGGCGCGCGGCTTCTCCGCGACGACGACGCGCAGCCAGGCGTCCCCGAGCCCGTCCGCCATGGCCTCCAGCTCGCCGAGCGTGCCGGTGACCGTCCGCAGGACGCGGGCGCTCTCCAGTGTCACCTCGCGGACGTCGGCGGGACGTCCCGGCGACGCCTCCACCACCAGCGCGCCGGGCGTGTTCCGCTCCTCCCCGAAGTCGACGGCGATCGGCGACCCGCTGTACCAGATGGGGCACGGGCCGGGCATCCGCTGCCGCCGGTGCAGGTGGCCGAGGGCGGCGTAGTGCGCGGACGGCGGGAACGCCGCCGACTCGAAGTAGTAGGAGAAGATCGTCTGCGCCTCGCGCTCGCCGCCGCCGAGCCTCCCGCCCGGCAGCGTGCCGTGCGCCGCGATCAGGTTGACGGTGTCGGCCCTGAAGCCCTCGGTGAGCGCCTCGGCGAGCCGCGCGAACCGGTGCGCGTAGTCGCGGTTGTGCTGGTCGGGCGTGCCGGTGAGCGCCTCCAGCGCCCGGACGACGTACCGCTGCGACAGGAACGGCATGGCCGCGAGCCTGACCGGCTCGCCGGTCCTAGCCGTCCACGACAGGAGGCCGCCCGCGTCCGGGCGCCGGAACCTCCCGATCACGCGGATGCCGAGCTGCCGCAGCACCGGGCGGTACACGTCGTCCAGGAGCCGGGGATCGTCATGGTTCCCGGCGAGGACGACCACCTCCCGGCCGCCCTCCTGAAGCGCCATCAGCGTCCTCATCACCAGCGCCTGCGACGGCGGCGTCGGGACCGCGCCGTCGAACACGTCCCCGGCGACGATGACCGCGTCGACGTCCTCCTCCAGGGCGACGCCGACCAGCTCGTCCAGCACCTTCACGTGCTCGTCGAACCGCGACCGGCCCCGGAGCACCTTGCCGACGTGCCAGTCGGCGGTGTGCAGGAACTTCATGTCCGCTCCAGGTGGATCAGAAGGGGGGTACTTCGTCGTCGTCGCCCGCGTCGCCGAGCCCCGCGAACGGGTCCCGCGCCGACCGCGCCGCCGGTCCCGACGCCGGCCGCGACGGTTCGCGCGCCTCGGCCTCGGCCGGACGGGTCGCCCACGCGGGGAACGGGAACTCGACGGCGAGCGGCACCGGGATCTCCGGCTGCCCGACGAACATCGTCCCGGGCTTGGCGATCGTCGCCCGTGCCCGCGCCGCCGGAGGCAGCCAGCCGTACTCGCCGCGCGCCGCCTCCGCCGCGTCCAGCCGTCCCGCCACCCGCACCGCGCAGTTCGCCACGATGCGGCGCTCCACCTCCGACGCGGTCTGCTGCGCGCCGATGAGGATCACGCCGAGCGACCGGCCACGCTCCGCCACGTCCAGCAGGATCTCCTTGATCGGGGAGCCGCCCTCGCGGGGCGCGTACTTGTTCAGCTCGTCCAGCACCACGAACAGCAGCGGCCGGGCGCTGCCCGTGCTCTCCTTGCGGGCGAACTCGCCGCGCAGCACCACCCCGACGACGAACCGCTGCGCGCGTTCGGGCAGGTTGTGCAGGTCGACGACGGTGACCTGCGCGCCCGTGCCGATCGACGCGTCCGACGCCAGGTCGCCCCGCACGATCGGCGACAGCGCCCGGACCGACGACCGCAGCCGCCGCAGGAACGCGTTCACCGTCCCGAGGCCCATGAGCCCGGCGCCCCACCCATGGCGGGTGCCCTCGTCCGTCAGCGTCTCCTCGATGAACCGGACCAGGTCGTCGTAGGTGCGGCAGACCTCGGGCTCCGCGTCGTCGGAGCTCCGCAGTGCGACGGCGCCGCCGACCGGCTCCGCCAGCCTCGCCAGCCGGGCCGCGACCTGCCCGATAAGCATCGTGTACTGCGCGCGCTCGTCCTCAGCGTCGGCGAAGACGAACCGCAGCAGTTCCTGCCGGCAGAACTCCGCGAGCGTCCAGTAGAACGGGCTCACGTCCTGGGTGCGCGCCGAGACGTGCGGCGTCCCGTTGGGGTCGCCCGGACGCGGCGGCGCGAACACGTGCACGCTGCCGAACGGCCCCGGCTCCAGGCCCAGCTTCCGGTACGCGGCCCGCGCGGTGTCGTCCAGGCGCTTGTTGGCGTGGTCGAGGAAGAGCAGGTCCTCGCCCTTCACCGAGAAGATCAGCGCCTTCGTGTTGTGCGCCTCGGCGCCCAGCGCGCCCGAGTTGAAGATCGAGTACAGCAGGAAGGTCGCGAAGGACGTCTTGGTCGCCACCCCGGAGATCCCGGAGATCGACACGTGGGCGCCGCGCGTCCCGTCGAGGAACTCCAGGTTGACGTGGATCGGCTCGCCGTCCCGGCCCAGCCCGACCGGCACCCGCCGCTCCATCACGTCGAAGTACAGCGCCCGTTCCCGCTCCTGCGCCCCCGCCCGGCGCGCGACGGTGCCGGGCAGCGGCGGCACGTACACCTCGGGCTCGACCCGCGTCACCGTGACCTCGGCCGACTCCACCACCGCCGCGGGCAGCACGCCCTGGACGATCAGGAACACGTCCGAGTCGTAGGCGGCCCCCTCGTGCCTCGCCTCGACGTTCGTGACGACCCCGGCGATGAGCACCTCGCCCCGTCCGGGCACCTCCCGGGTCGTCGCGACGACCTCGTCCAGCTGGACGACCGCCCCCGGCTCCAGCCCGACCCAGAACGACAGCGGCGTGGCCGACTGCGTCCCCAGCACCCGCCCCACGACCCGTCCCGCCGCCTCTTCGCCCATGCACCCCACCCGGACACCACGTGAACCACCAGATCACGGCAGGGTAACCACACACCCGGACAAACTCGCACCACCCTCACCAACTGACCGCATCCAGCCACTCCCCGTAGCGACACCGCGACGAGACGGGCGCTTTGCCGGACGGCGGCGACCTCATGGTGATGCCGTATGACCCGGCGCTCCGAAGCCCGCTGGTCACCGGTCGATCAGGGAGGTGAAGGCGGCGCGGACGTCGCTCTTGGACGGGTTCACGTACCGGTCCGGATCCGGGCCGAAATCGTCGAGGAAGGACGAGTTGTATTTGATGACGGACGGGCAGCTCCTTCCGCCGATCTGCACTTTCCGGTTGACCACGAGCCTGCCGGTCCGCAGCTCGTACACCTTCACCGGAAGCGCGATCTTGTGGAAGGACACCTGGTACAGCTTGCCGGAGCTCTTGCTCCGATAGGTGCACGTCTCGACGGTACTCCCCTGTTTCTGCTCCCCCACGCAGACGACGAGCACGGCGTCGGCCGCGTCCTTGACCCGCCATTTGCCGGGGAGGTCGTCCGTGTACTCGTCATTCCCGTAGAACAGGGCCCGATTGATTCCCCTGCCATAAGCCTTGGCGCCGCTGTATTTCGCCGGTGAGCTGCAATAACCGGGTTGCTCGTCGTACGACCCTTCAAGAAGGCTCCGGACGTGCGCCAGCTCGATCGAAAGCGTCGCCTCCCTGACTCCCTCCTTCGCGGTGCCCGTGCGTCCGTCCTGAGGGTACTGGTCGAGCAATTGCTGATATCGCGCGCGGGCGCTCGCCCATTCCTTGGCCTTCATGAGATTGTCACCGCAACCGACGAGCGCCGCCGGCGCGGTCCGCGTGACGGCGCTCGACGATCGGTCCAGCGCGTCATGGTCGGGCCGCCGGTTGCGGAGCCAGTCGGTGACCGTGACCGTGCGGCACGCGTCCTGCGTGGGAAGGCGGCCGAGAAATCCGTCGAGGGCCGTCCCGACCGTCCTCCGGTTGCCGGGTTCGGCGAGGACCGAGGCGAGAATGTCGAATCCCGCCTTCAGCGAACCGGTGTCACCGGCGGTCAGGCCCGTGGTGAGCTTCGCCTCGGCTGTTCGCAGCCGCCGGCACGCATCGACGGCCTCATCGCCGCTCGAAATCGCCGGGGCGCCCGCGACGCGGTGCCCGAACCACGCGCTCTTCCCGTCGCTCAGCACCCGTGCGCAGTCGCCGTCCTCGCGTGCCTCGGCGACGCGCTGCTCGATCCTGGCCGCGTCGAACCGCAGGAGCCCCGCCGCAAGCAGGACCGGCACCGTGACCCCGAGCGCGACCATCCGCTGCCCGCCGACCGTGACCCGTCCGGTGCGTCCGCCCGCCGCGGACCATCCATGCGCGACGACGGCCGCCCACCAGAGAAGCACGAGGGTCTCGCACCACCACTGAGCGGCCGAGACAAGAATTGAGAGGAGAACAAGGGTGATGATCCCGGTGCCCAGAGCGGTCTTGCGCCGCCCCAGGATGAGATATCCGACGCCCAGCAGAGAGGCGTTGCCGACGGCGACGGCCAGCGGGTCGTGAACGCGCACCGGTGGCGGCGCGGGCTCCGGCGAGGCGTACATCGGACGATCCATCATGGGGCGCTCTCCATCGGCCGCGGATTTCGCCCATTGTTGGCCCGCACGCCCGGGAGGGGTCCCACACCAACGTGCCGCGAACACCCCTCAGGAAAGGAAACTCACAAGGTCACCAGCGGCCGTATCGGCCGACCGCTAGAGGAAGTCCGTCACGCCTTCGTATTCCGCCACGGGAGCCGCGCCGACGGCCTCATATTCGAGCAGCAGCACCCCGTTCACCGTCACCTCGTGCTGGACGAGCCGCAGGCCGGCGGGCCGGCTCGGGTGATCGAGGAGCCGCCGCCCGGAACCGATCACGGTCGGCGCGACGGCGAGCCGGAGCGTGTCGACGAGCCCGGCCGCCAGCAGCGCGTTGCCCAGCCGGGCGCTCCCGTGGATCTGGAGCTCCCGTCCAGGCCGCGCCTTGAGTTCCCCAACGGTCTGAACCGGGTCGCCGCGCAGCACGGTCGTCGGCTTCCAGGTCCCCTCGCTCAGGGTGCTGGTCACGACGTACTTCGGCAGCGAGTTCATCCGCTCGGTGAACGGATCGTCCGGGTCGGTGATCTGCGGCCAGTCGCGGGCGAACGCCTCGTAGGTCCGCCGTCCGAGCAGCAGGCCGTCCGCGAGGTTCAGCCACTCGGACATCCGCCGGACGAAGAGTTCGTCCATGTGCGGCACCAGCCAGCCGCCCCGGGTGAAGCCGTCGCTCGTGTCCTCGGACGGTGAGCCGGGACCTTGGCTCACCCCGTCGAGCGTGACGAACTCGGAGATCGCGATCTTCATCCCGGCGCCTCGCTCTCCGCGAACCCGGCGAGCTGCGCGGCGACCGTTTCCCAGCCCTCGGCGAAGCCGAGCTTCTCGTGGCGGGCACGGGCGTCCGGGTCACCATGCCGGACGACGATCCGGTAGTCCGTGCCGTCCGGGTGATCGCTCAGCGTGATCTCCGCCGTCATCGGCACCGGCGCGGGATCGGCGGGACGCCAGGCGCTGTCGACGGCGTTCGTGAACACGATCCGCTCCAGCTCGTCCACGACGAGGAAGATCGCATCGACCTGCGGGACGAACTCCGTCCCGTCCTCGCTCATCCGCGTCACGAACGCGCCGCCCGGCCGGACGTCCAGCCGGTCCACCCGGCACACGGTCGGGGCCGGGGCCCACCACCTCTCCAGCCGGGCCGGATCGGTCCACGCGTTCCACACCACGGCGCGCGGCGCGCGGATGACCCGCTCCAGGGCCAGGTCAAGATCGGGATTCATCGGTCTCCTCCTTCGCATCGGTGACGAGGCGTTCGAGCCGGTCGGTCCGCCCCTCCCAGATCCGGCGCTGCTCGGCGAGCCAGTCGTCCACGAGGGCGAGGCGCTCGCGGTTGAGCACGCAGGTGCGCACCCGTCCGGCCTTCACCGTGCGGATCAGGCCGTTCGCCTCCAGTGTCCGCACGTGCTTCATGAACGACGGAAGGGTCATCGGGAAGTCGCGGGCCAGCTCGCCCACGCTCGTCGGGCCGCGCCCGAGCCGCCGGATGACGCCGCGCCGGGTCGGGTCGGCGAGCGCGACGAACACGCCGTCGATCTCCGCCGAATACTGTGCCATGAGGCTAAGTATCACAGTCCAAGACACTTAGCACAAGAGCAAAGTATCGAGCCCGGACACCGCCGCCCGCCCAGCTCAGCCGCGATGCCGCCGACGAAGGCGGAGCCTCCACCGGCCACCGCTCGGCTTGTCGCCGCTCTTCCCCACCGCGCCCTGCGGCCGGTCCACGCTCACGCCGTGGTCCTCCCAGGGTCGGATGGATCATGGCCACGAGACCCTCGCCGGCCAGTTTCTGCTTGATCCACCAGTTGTCGTCCAGCGGCCTGCCCGCGTCCGGCAGCGGCTTGCCCGAGCCCGGCAGCCCGTCGAACTCGCCGCGCGCCTCCGCCTCGCGGATCTGCCCGTCGATCCAAGACTCAAAGCTGAGCCCAGTGGGCTTTCGCTCCGTCATGACCCCATTGTCCCATTCCCTTCCCCGGCCCCCGAGGACGGTCAGGACCTTCATAACGTCAGCCGGCCGGACATCGGCGGCGAAGGCCCGGGCGGCACTGGTGAATGCACGGCGCAGGACCGCCCGGTGGCACAATCATGTCCGTGCGAATGCGGCGAATCGGGGACCAGACGGTCAGCGCGGTCGGCTTCGGGGCGATGCAACTGGACGACCCGGCCGCGAACACCGAGCGCGCCGAGGCGACGCTGCGGGCGGCGTTGGACGCCGGCGTCACGCTCATCGACACGGCGATCGCCTACGGCCCGAGCAGCCTCGGGGCCGACACCATGGGCAGGAATGAGCGGCTGGTCACCGCGCTTCTGGACCGGCTCGGCGTCCGCCGCCAGGTGCTGGTCGCCACCAAAGGCGGACATGTCCGCACCGCAGGCGGCGGATGGGCGGTCGACAGCTCGGCGTCGCACCTGCGCGCGGCCGTCAAGGAAAGCCTGACCAATCTCAGAGTCGAGCAGATCGACCTGTACCAGCATCACCGCCCGGACCCGAACGTCCCCTACGGCGAGGCGATGATGACGCTCAAAGAGATGCACGACTCCGGGAAAGTGCGGATGGTCGGCATCTCCAACGCGAGCCCAACGCAGATCCGGCAGGCGCGGGACATTCTCGGTTCCGCGCTGGTGAGCGTGCAGAACCAATACTCTCCGCGGTTCCGATCCAGCGAGCCGGAACTGCGGCTCTGCGACGAGCTGGGCCTGGCGTTCCTGCCGTGGAGTCCCCTGGGCGGGGCGGCGCAGGCCGGGCGCCTCGGCGAGCGCCACACCGAATTCGAAAAGGTGGCGGCCGAGCTCGGGCTCAGCCCGCAGCGGGTATGCCTGGCGTGGATGCTCGCCAAGTCACCAAGGGTGATCCCGATCCCGGGTGCGAGCCGACCCGAGACGATCATCGACTCGGCCCAAGCCGCCGACCTCGACCTGAGCGCCGAGCACCTCGCCCGGCTCGACAACCCGCGGCCGACGTGACTTGGTTCCCACGCACGAAGCCCCCGGTCCGTCGGGTGGACGGAGGCCGGGGGCGCTGTCTGGCCAGGGGGTCACGCCAGGTCTAGGGTTCCGGACTTGACCTTGGACGCGAACGCCTGCCACGCGGCGGGGCCGAACACCAGCTTCGGCCCGTCCGTGTCCTTCGAGTCCCGCACGGCCACCGCCGCCGGCAAGTCCGCCACCTCGACGCACTGTCCTCCGATGTCAGTGCTGCGACTGCTCTACGAACAGCACCAGCATGACCGGCGGCCACCCGGCTCTGCACTTCGCCTGCCGGCGCCGCTCAAGACCGACTCATTCTGTCAGGAGTTCTATGGAGGCCCCGTCCGGACAGGCCGGACGGGGCTGCTCGCTATGTTCGCGACGGCTCAGAGCTTCGCGGTTCCCTGCAGTCCCCAGGTCTTGTTGCCGTCACCGTCGTCGTTGACGTTGGCCACGACGTGCCCATCGGCGGTGTTGCCGCTGATGTTCACATAGGACCCCGAGTCGGGGAGCCTGCAGGTCTTGGAGCCGGAACTGCTGCCGTTGATCTCCGCGGTGAAATCGCAGGTCTTCGTCCTGACATCGGCGTCGTCCTGCTCGATCCGGACCTGCACGTCGAAATTCTCGAACTTGCCCGACCTCGAATCACCCCAGGTGACCTTGGCGGTCGCCCATTTGTAGCTGTTGCTGCCGCCCGGGCCGCCCCAGTTGCGGTTGAAACAGACCTCGACCTTGACGTCGGCGTTGAACCCGTTGGTCGGGTACTCCTTCGAGCTGGTCGCGCACCTGGCGTCGGCATTGGCCGGGCCTGCGAGCACGAGGGTGCCGAGCCCGGTCAGCGACGTCGCGACGAGGCCCGTCGCGAGAATCCGGCCCATCCGCTGCTTCACGTAGTCTCCTTGTCCGACAGTGAAATCGTGGACTTTTGGTCCACTGCAAAGGAACTTACTGGACGACCGTTTTAAAGATCAACTTGGGATTTCCGTGATTCATCCCTCAACGGGGCCCGGCACCGTCACGTCCGCTCGGAGCGGCCGCAGGTTGCCGGGGCGCACGGGTCTGCGTTAGGGAAGTTGGTCATGGATCTGAAGCCGCTGGCGCGGGACGAGCGGGCCGATCTCGCGGCGTTCCTCGAAACGCTGACGCCCGAGCAGTGGGAAGCGCCGTCGCTGTGCGAGGGATGGCGGGTGCGGGACGTCGTCGCCCACATGATCAGCTACGAGGATCTCGGCGTCCGGGATCTGGCGGGACGGCTCGCCAAGGGGCGCTTCACCCTGAACCGGACGAACGCCGTGGGCGTCGCCGACTCCGGCGCGCTGACGCCCGACGAGCTTCTGGCGATGTTGAGGAAGCGTCTCCAGCCGACGGGGCCGACCGCCGGGTTCAGCGGCTTGATCGCGTTGACTGACGGCGTCATCCACCATCAGGACATCCGCCGTCCCCTCGGCAGGTCCCGCGAGATTCCGGCGGAGCGGCTGCTGCTCGCGCTGCGGGGCGCGCTGAAATCCCCGTTGATCGGCGGTTTCTGGAGGGGACGGGGCGTGCGGCTCGTGGCCACCGACCTGGACTGGTCGCGAGGATCCGGGCCGGACGTGCGGGGGCCCGCCGAGGCGCTGTTGATGGCGATCGCGGGACGGCGCGGCATCGTCCAGGAACTCTCGGGACCGGGACGCCAGAAGCTCGCCGACCGTGTCGAGAAACCGCCGAAGAACGGTTGAGGCGGCACAGGGAATCGGCGCTCAGACGCAGTAGGGCGGTGCCTTGTCCGCGTTGTCCTTGGTGACTACGGTTTCGGGGACGTTCTCGAACTTCTTGGCCGACGGTTCCTTGCGCAGCAGCGCGACGACGTTCTCCACGGCCATTTCCCCGATGTCCTTCGGCGTGTTGCTGACCGTGACCGCGAACCGCCCGGACTTGACCGCCTGGACGCCCTCGGCCGTGCCGCCGTTCGTCAGGATCTTGATGTCGGTACGGCGCGCGGCCCGGAACGCCGCCTCGGCGCCGAAGGCCATGTCCTCGTTCTGGACGAGGACGTACCGGACGCGCGGCCGGGCCTGGAGGAGGTTCTCCGCCACGTCCTGCGCCTTGGCCCGCTGCCAGAACGCGGGCTGCTCGAACACGACGTCCGCCCGCGTCCCGGCGCTCTTCTTGAACGCGCCGGTCATCAGGTCGGCGGCGGCGCCGGGGGCGCCCCCGATGATCGCGACCTCGGCGGGACGGCCGCCGGTGTCCTCGACCAGCCAGGCGCCGAGCGAGCGTCCGACCTGCTCGACGTCGGCGACGACCGCGCCGAGGATCTTCGAGCGGTCGACACCGGACGCGACGCCCGTCAGGAAGATCGGGATGCCCGCCCGGTTCGCGCGGGCGACGCCGCCCTGGAGCGAGTCGATGTTGACGGTCTGGACGACGATGACGTCGACCTTCTTGACGATCATGTCGTCGATGTTCGACAGCTCCCGGCCCGGGTCCATCGCGGAGTTCGCGGTCAGGACCTCGACGCCCTTCTTGGCCGCCCGCGCCTGCAACGCCCTCTGCAGGCACGTGTGGAACTGGACGCGGTTGCCGTTGACGAAACCGATCGTGATCTTCTCCCCGGACGGGACGGCGCTCTTCCCCGCCCCGTCGTCCACCGAGCAGCCGGCGGCGCCCAGCGAAACGGCGAGCGCCGCGACCGGGATCACCGAGCGGAGGTGTCCGCGTGAGAAATCGAGCATGAAGACCCTTTCAGCGAAATCGGCCGCGCAAATGGTTGGTGACGGCCGCGACCAGCAGGACGCCGCCGACCGCGACGTCCTGGAAATGCGCGTCCACCTGGAGGAGGTTGAGCGAGTTGGCGACTACGCCGAGCAGCACGACGCCGAGGACCGTCCCGGCGACGGTGCCGCTTCCGCCGTGCAGCGCGGTCCCGCCGATCACGACGGCGGCGACGGCGGTCAGCTCCAGCTGCAGCCCGCCGGTTCCGGGGCTCGCCGCGCCGAGCCGGGCCACGAGCATGACGCCGCCGAGCCCGGCGAGCAGGCCGCCGACCGTGTAGAGCAGCAGCTTCGTGCGCGCCACCGGGATGCCCGCCAGCCGCGCCGCGTTCTCGTTGCCGCCGATGGCGAAGGCGTTGCGGCCGAACGCCGTCCAGCGCATGACCAGCCCGGTCGCCATGCAGACGAGCGCCGCGACCACGACCGTCGCGGGCACGACGCCGAGCACCTCGCCGAACCCGAGTTCGTCCAGGTGGTCGCCGATCGACACGCTCTGCCCGTCGATGATCAGCAGCGCCGCGCCGCCGAGAACGGTGGACGTCGCGAGGGTGGCGACGAACGGCGCGACGCGGAACACCGTCACGACGGCGCCGTTGCCGAAGCCGATCGCCGCGCCGACCGCGAGGCCCGCGAGCGCCGCCGTCCACTCCCCCGTCCCGGACGCGATCAGCCGGGCCACGACACCGGCGGTCACGGCCGCGACGGAGCCGAGCGAGAAGTCGATCCCGCCGGAGGTCATGACCAGGGTGAGCCCGGCGGCCAGGACGGCGGTGACGGCGACCTGCTGCGACACGTTGAGCAGGTTCGCCCCGGTCAGGAACGCGGAGCTGTTCCACGCGGTGATCAGGCCGACGAGCAGCAGGACGGCCAGCAGCCCCAGATGCCGCGTCAGCCCCGCCGGAAGGTTCACGCCGACGCGGCCGCGGAGGGCGCCGAGGGCGGTCATGGCGTCCGCCCTCATGGCGTCCGCCCTCCCGCGGTCAGCGCGACGAGCTCGTCGCAGGTGACCTGGGCGACGGGCCGGTCCGCGACCGTCCGGCCGCCCCGGACGACCACGACCCGGTCGGCGAGCCCGGCGACCTCGTCGACGTCGCTGGACGCGAGCAGAACCGCGGCCCCGCTCGCCGCCAGCCCGCCGACCAGCCGCTGGACGTCGGCCTTCGCCGCCACGTCCACCCCGCATGTGGGCTCTTCCAGCAGGCACGCGGTCACCCCGGTGTCGAGCCAGGCGGCGAGCAGCACCTTCTGCTGGTTGCCGCCGGAGAGCGCGGCGACGGGCGGGTCGGCGTGAATGGCCTTGATCCCGTACCGGTCGCGGGCGTCGCGCCCATGCCCGCGCATCCTGCTCCACCGCACCAGCCAGGGGCGCCGGAGCCCGCGGCGGACAAGGTCGAGGTTCTCGTCCACGCCGAGCCCCGGGACCAGGCCGTGGCCGAGCCGGTCGCCGGTCACGCAGCGCATCCCCGCCGCCAGCGCGGCGCCGACATCGCCGGACGGGACGTCGCGCCCGGCGATCCGCACCCGTCCGGACTCGGCGCGGCGGAGCCCGCTGAGCAGCGGAAACAGCTCGGCTTGACCGTCCCCGGACGGCCCGAGCACCGCAGTGATCTCCCCGGCGCGAACCGCCAGATCGAACCCGCGCAGCCACCCGGCGGTCAGCCCCCCGAGTTCCAGCACCGGCTCACCGGCAGCGCGGACGGCGTCGTGGATCTTCTTGCGGAGCCCGTCGCCGGCCATGGCCCGGACAAGGGCGGGCAGGTCGGCGTCCGCCGCCGGGACGGTGACGACCCGCTTGCCGTCCCGTAACACCGTGATCCGGTCGGCGAGGTCGAGGACCTCGTCCAGGTCATGGGAGATGTAGACGACACCGGCGCCGCGGGCTCGCAGCGAGCGCACCAGCCGGTGAATTCGCTGGGCATCGGCGGCCCCCAGTGACGCGGTGGGCTCGTCCAGGATGAGAATGCGCCTGCCCCGATGCACTTCCCGCGCGATCTCGACCAGGGTCTGCTCGGCCGGACCGAGCGCGGCGGCGACCCGGTCGACGGCGATTTCAATGCCGAGTTCACCGAGCGCGCGTGCCGCCTCCCGCCGCGCCTCTCGCCACGACACCGCGCCGAAACGAGTGGGAAGACGGCCGAGGAGCAGATTCTCAGCAATGGTCAGCCCCGGAACCAGCGACCGTTTCTGATGGACGATGCTCACACCAGACGCCCGGGCACGCCTCGGTGTCAGGGCGGTGTGGCGCCGTCCAGAGATATGGACGGCACCCCGATCGGGAACGATGGCGCCGCACATCGTCTCCACAAGCGTGGACTTGCCCGCGCCGTTCATCCCGACGACGGCGTGGACCTCACCCGCCGATAACGCGAAATCGACATCGCTCAGGGCATGGGCACCGCCGAATGTCTTGTATACGCCGCGCAATTCCAGCACCGGAGGCGCGGCCGGCCCGGACATGTCAGGCACCGCCCGTCCGGATGGAAGCGTGCACGCAAGCCGGCAGATAGGCGGCCGTCACGCCGACGATGCTCACGAAGCGGCCTCCGTGACCTCTCCGACGCGGACCCCAGTGTCCGGCGCCGACCGTCCATGCGGGCACTGGCCGTTGATCAGCCAGGGTGCTCAGTTCGCTGACCATCGCCCGCAATGTCGGCGATGTGGTCGTCGTCCTCATTCTAGAGCGACGACCGATCAAAACCGCGACTCAGCGTCCCGAAACGGACACGACTCAAGGGCCCGGGTCGTCCACGTGCCAGCTCATGAGCGGCCCGCTCCTACGGGTCACCGCCACCGAAACGGACGAGACGGACAGCGGCACACCGCACAGCGCCCGAAACAGCACGACGAACACCGGCGACACAATGTGAACGGCGAAATGGCCTGGCCCGCCGAACCGGATCCGGCCGTGTGTAACCTGATCAAGCCGTCCGGCAAGGGAACCACCCTGGCGAACGGATCATGCGACTCCGGAAGGCCGCACGTGACCGACTCTCCTGTCGCCCTCATCACCGGGGGCGGAAGCGGCATCGGGGCGGCGACCGCCCGGCAACTGCTGGACCAGGGGCATCGGGTGACCGTCACCGGACGCGGCGCTGACCGGCTGCGCCGGTTCGCCGAAGAACTGGGTGAGCCCTCGGGCCTTCTGACGCTCGCCGGGGACGCGGCCGACTACCAGGACGTCCAAGCGGCCGTCACCGCCACCGTCGAGGAATTCGGACAGCTGAACACTGTCGTCGCCAACGCCGGCTTCGCCTCCTTCGACAACGTCACCGACGGAGATCCGGCTGTGTGGCGTGACATGGTGCTCACCAACGTGCTCGGCCCCGCGCTGCTGATCAGGGCCGCCCTGCCCGCACTGCGCGAAACCCGCGGACGGATCGTGCTCATCGGGAGCGTCGCGGGCGTCGTCTACAGCCCCGGCAACATCTACGGCGCGACCAAATGGGCGGTGACCGGGCTCGCCGAGAACACCAGGCGCATGGTGACGGACGACGGCGTCGGCGTGACCTTGGTCAACCCCGGGGCCACCGAGACCAACTTCTTCGACGCCGGCGGCGGCCCGCCCGACCGCGCGATGATGACCGCCGACCAGATCGCCAGCGCCATCGTGTGGGCGATCAACCAGCCGCACGGAGTGGACGTCAACACCCTCACGATCCGCCCTGTCCCCTCGCCCCTGTGACGACGGAACCCTTCGGCCGCCGGGTCGGCCGTCCCTCGCAAACGCAACCGGCCGCACCTGATCGGCCGATCCGGACGGCTACGACCCTTCCGGCTGACGCTTGGAACGCAGGACGACCCGCCGGATGAGTTGCACATCGGTGAGAGGTCCCGTGGACGCGGCGAAGCCGAATTTGAAGGTGTCCGGGATGGGCTCGGGAGCGGGGAATCTCAGAACCCGCTCGAAACCCTCGTCGTCCTGAAAGTCGATGTCGACCGTCACGACCGGATCCCGTCCAGCCGACACCGCCACTCTGACGATCCTTTTCACCGGTTCCAGCAGCCGTTCAGCCCGACCCGGCGAGACATTGGCAGGCATCTTTTTCAGGTTTCCATGCAGCCGTCCGGGAAGCGACGATGGCCAGGGCCCGGCCGTCCTCTTGTTGGTGGTCGTGGCATCGAGCAGGCAGTATCCGGTGATGCCGTCTCCGGGGCCGCGAGCTGTGACGATGTTGGGCCCGGGGGCAGTCTGACGGAAGAACGTCCCGGCCGGGGAGCGGCGCTCGCACCCATTCCCGCGCCCTTCTCCGTCGCCGAAGTATTCGCCCAGGACATCGAGTCCGATGCCGAGATACCCGCCGTCCACCCCAGGCACGAACTGGGCACCGGGTTGGCCACCCGGCCTCTTCTGGGCGTAGCCGAGGCTTCCGCCAAACGCACCCGGTGTGGTGAGCCGCCGAGCACCGTCCGTCAGAAAGAACGAGATCCCATCCGCGGGCGCCCGCGTCGTATTCCCGTACTGCCACTGCTCAAAGACCACCACCAGTCCACCCCGCGCCGGGATCGGCGAGTCGAACAGCACGGCGCCGGTCTCCTCGAAGTGCGCGTCCGTGAGCTGAAGGTACCCACGCGGCGCCGCACCGCCCGGCGGTACGGGCCCGACCGGATCGCGACGACAGCCCCTGAGCGGATGATTCGTAGCCTCCACCTCTGCCTGTCCGCGCCGCGCACCCGTCAGGCAGGCCGCCCCATACCCGATAAAGCGCGAATCCGCAGTGGCTCCAGTGAACGCCTCCTTGACCAGAACGGCCCCCGGACCCCGTTCCGAAGCCGACGCATGCCCATTCGACGTGACGGCCATGGCACCGACCCCGACCGCCACCGCAACACGAGCCCACCGTTGCCTCATACCGCTGCCCCCACAGAGATTCGAAGCGTCCTCTCCTACGGCCCCAATCTGAACACACGCTTACTGCGAGAACCCCCCATTGCCACCACCACAGCAATACACAAACCTAATCCTTACAGAGACGCCCGCCATTCCATATGACGGTCACGGCCAGCCCAGGGATTGTCCCCCAAGGAGCACAACCGCAGCACTCCAAGGCATCACGGCCAAGCGAGGGGGACGAGCAGGAAGTACCGCACCACTGCTCAGCACATTCCTGGACAGACAACGGAGACGGCGAACCGGGCGTTCGCAGATCAGGTCGGCTGCCAGAGCGTCGGAGTGTCCTGGGGCTGCCAATCGGCCTGCGCGGTGTGGGCTTGGCGGCACACGTAGTCCGTGCCGCGATGGGTCACCGCGTCGCCGGGACGGTAGTTGACGCCGGGCGTCCACGCGGAACCGCCGGGCCTTCTCTTGGGCGGATTCGGCGTCGGGGTATCGCGTTCACTAGTGGACGGCGTGGGCGTGGCGCTCGACGGCGTTGGTGTCGCGGTCGACGGCGTCTCGGACGGTGTGGCGGTACCTTTCCGTCCCACCCCGACCGAATCCGGCGGCGCCGCACTCTGCGTCGGTGCCCCGCCACCCGGATCGACACCGGTCGTCACCGGAGCAGCAGACGACCCCGAACCACCGGACGGCCGGGCCGCCGCGTACCCGACGGCCAGGAAGAGCACGATCACCAGGACGACACCGAGCACGACGTACCGCCGCCGCGCAGAGGGTCTGGAGGGAGGACGCGCATGGGCCATCAGCGGCCCCGCCCTCGCCCGCGCACACCCGCGACGCCCGTCCGGTGCACTCGACCTCCCCCACTCCCCGTCGCCCGGACAAGAACCGCCGGTACCGGCCTCCGAGCGCCGACAATAGTGACACAGCCCCGCGAACCGTGCCACCTGGACATTCCACCCGCAGCAAAGCCTCCAACTCACGCCCTCAGCAGCGAGCTTCCTGTCGCCCGCCGGCAGATCCGGCCCGTCACGATGGGCGTGCCACGCCGCACCGAGTTTGACCGATCACCGCAATCCCAGCGATGCCATGGCGAGCCCCAAGACCGGTGTCCGATGGGCGCCGACGCCCGCCCTTGTGGGCGCCAGTCGCTCCCGGCAAAGCGCCCCTGGACCCCGAGGTTCAGAGGCACTTCCGCGACCGCTAGGACAACAGGACCCCGCTATCCCGGACCATCGCGGCGTCGCCACCAGCCTGGCCTACGTCGTCCTGCCCGGGCTCGGCCCCGACCTGGATGCGGCGGCGATCTTCAAAGATTCACGCGGATCACAGACTCGTCCGGTTCCATGGGGTTGATGGTCAGCACGATGGCCGTAGCCGCCTCGGGCACGGGTGGGCGGCACGTCTGCCGGACGCGCCGGATGGTGGTGCGCCACCGTTTTGTCTCATCGGCGCTGGTGCCGGTGACGAGATAGTCGGTCCCCAGGTCGTCGGCGATCTGTGAGATTCCGAGCCAGCGCGTGCGGGCAGTGGTGCACACCTGCCATCCGGCGCGGCCAAGGACGATTTCGGCCAGCTGGATCTTGTTGTAGGGCGCCGGCTGCAGTCGCCGCTCAGCGGCGGTGATCGTCCTGAGTGCCTGGATGTCTCCAGGGTCACAGGCGCGGGCGCAGGCGGCGATCGTCGCTTTGAAGGCGATCTCGACGGCTTGCTGGGCCGCGTTGGCCGCGAGCCAGACCAGCGGATCGGTGCCCGGTTCGGCGAACCGGTGCAGGGTGAGCAGCAACGGATGCGTCCTGGCCATCTCCGGGTCGGCTTGACGGCTGATTTCCCTGACCCGTTGGCCGGCCAGCCGTGACAGCGCGGCATCCGACAGTTCATCCGACGGACCGGGCTCTGCGCGGGTGAACGCCTCGCCCCGCAGGACGTCGATTACGGCGGTACGCACGCATTCGCGCAGGTGGTCGCGAACCAGTGCTCGCCAGGGGGAGACCCGCGTGTTCAGGTCGGCGAGTGCGAGGGCGATGGTGGCCAAGCTGGGTTCTGGTGGTAGTGGCGCGCCCAATGCCTTCCAGGCGCGGTATCGGCCGGCGGCGGTGAGACAGGTCGGGGTCGCGCCCAGGAACAGCATCGAGCGTTTGGATCTTGGGACCTGCATCGCCGATCTCCCTTTGGCCCGGGCAGCACCAGAGCGGGCGGTGGCCCCCGAGGCGTCTGCCTGACCTGTCGTCAGCCTAGAGGACGACGGTTGAATCGGCCGGAATGAGCAGGGTGCACGAGCCGCCCCAGATCAGCCGGATGGTGCCACTGAGTGTGGCGAGAACATCCCCCTGACCTGTCTCCACGGTCCGACCTCGACGCCGACCCGGACCATGGGGTTGCGCTCCCCGCGTCCTCGGTCGATAAAGCGCGGCCAGGCATGCCTCCCACACAGGTGGCCATTGCAGATTGTCTCCGGCAACCCGGACTCCGGCCCGGCCGCTTCATCTCGTCCACCCAGCACCCTCGCACAGATGGGCAGGCCCCTGATTACGGGGGCTACTGCTGTACTTCGCGGCCGTACGGAGATCGAAAAGGCCGGTTCCTTGGTCGGAACCGGCCTGTGACCTGGGTGGGCCTCCCGCCACCTCTGTACAACCCCGGTACACAGGCCAAGGCCCTTGAGACGCTCCTACGCAAGCTGCCATCGCCCACCGCGCCGGTACCCACGAAGCCCGCACGAAACCTCCCCGGTCGTGCGAAGCAGCTCAAAGAGCAAGAAGCCCAAGAAGTAGTGGCCGCCTACCGAGCGGGCGCTTCGGTGTACCAGATCGCTCGTCGCTTCCACATCCACCGGGTAACGGTAAGCAAGATCCTGCGCCGTCATGGCGTGAAGATGCGTATGGGTGGGATGAGCCCTGAGCAGATCGACGAGGCGGTGAAGCTGTACCAAGAAGGCTGGTCACTCGCACGGATCGGCAAGCGCATGAGCGTTGATGGCCAGACGGTGCGGAGCCGACTGGTGGAGCGTGGGGTGAGGATGAGGGATACGCATGGGAGGGAGCGGCCGTGACGCACGTTGCCGCTTGTCGGAGTCCTTCGCATCCAGTCCCGAAGTTCCGGTACGCCTGCCGCGCCCAGCGTAGAGCGGGATCATGAACGTGGAACTGGCTCCCATCGGCGTGTCATGCCCCCCAACCAGGTCGAGCAGCCCTCACGCCTGCACGAGGAGGGTTGGTCGCTTGCGCGCATCGGTAAGCGGCTGGAGGTAAGTGCCGACACCACGCGGCTCCGCCTGATCGAACGAGGGGTGCAGGCGAGGCCGCGCGGGCTGCAGGCGCAGACCATTGAATCCAGATGTCGAGTGTCGTGCCGAGGGTTTACCTTCTTACCCATGTGGAAGCGCCGAGCCCAGCCCGTGACCTCCGCCGACACCTCTAACACGATTGCGACACGATCCACACATTCCGACAAACAGGACGATTTTGCACCAAAATACCCGCACCCCAAGATCCTCGTCATCGACAGCCCGGACGTTGCCTCGGTGCTTAAGCAGCGCGGGTATGCGACATCCGCAAGCTCCTTCGGCCAGCCCGTTTCGGTGCCCAAAAGTAGCAGCTACTTGCCACTAGCAATGAGTGATGACCTACCCGATGATTACACGGAGCAAGAAATTGTCATCGTAGACCTCACCGGTCCAGCACTGAAGAGAGCTACCGAAGACTCATTCGAACAGCCGCCTCAGGGCGTCCCAGCCATATGGACTCCTACAGTAACGGGCGTCATTGACCCGCGACCAATCAATATGGAACGCACGTCCGATGCCATGAACCGCATCCATGAGCATGGAGGCATCTTTATTGTATTCGCTGGCGCGCGTTTCGAACCGGGGTGCTTCATTAGCGAAAAGAATTCATTTGGCGAACTAAGAGAGCCTCTTGGCAATCGTGAACTACGTGGCCTCAGCAACTGGAGCTTGCTAACAGAAACTTCCAAATTGCGGATCAAGAACGACAGTGGACGAGAGATCCAACCTACCAGCGCCTGCAACGAGATCGGAATCAGCAGCTTCCTGGAGACCGGTCGCTTCGAATGCATAGTCGAACCGTCGCCGTGGAACAACGATTATAAATGGGTGACACTGGCTACAAACAAGTATGGAGCGTCGGTAGGCGGACTCCTCTACCCCGCCCAGGAAGAAGGCAAATCCGGGCTAATCTTCATACTTCCCCAAATCAAACGACGAGCTGACCTGGTAGTCGAACTGGTCGAAGTCGTCCTTCCCACGCTCGTACCGCGCCTCTTTCCTCACGCTGAGCGAAGCTTCTGGGTGCAGCGCCCCGCATACGAGCTGCCTCAGATCATGACAGTCAAGGACGAGATCACCAGGATTGAAGAGGCTGCCCGCCTCCGCATCCGCGGACTCGAAGAGCAAATCGCAGCCAGCCGCGACCAGTATGGTTTCCTGCACGAGCTCATCACCGCCACCGGCGACAACCTGGTCAAGGCTGTTATTCAAGCACTGACGACGCTCGGCTTCACAGATGTGCGTGATGTAGA
Source organism: Actinomadura soli (assembly GCF_005889715.1). Taxonomy (GTDB): domain Bacteria; phylum Actinomycetota; class Actinomycetes; order Streptosporangiales; family Streptosporangiaceae; genus Spirillospora; species Spirillospora soli. The sequence goes on along the minus strand of NZ_VCKW01000001.1, from coordinate 7,352 downwards.
CGCCGAGGCTGAGGCGTCCGGTGCAACCGGTCCGCGACGCGAAGACGTACGCATCATGGACGCAGCCGTGCCCGTGCTGGTTGAGATCAAGGGAATAGCCGGCACACCCAAAGAAGCCAGCTCACTGCAAGTCGCCAAGTACATCGCGCCTCGCATGCGCGAATGGCGAACACACAACATCCGCGGTATGGCGATCGTCAATCATCAGCGACATCTGCCAGGCCTCGACCGCGAGCACGAACACGTCTTTCAGGAGGACGTCGTCACCAACGCTGAAGAGCAGGACTTGTCCTTGCTGACTGCATGGGACCTGTTCCGCCTCACGCGAAATTTCATCATGCATAGCTGGCGCCACGAGGATATCGCTCCCCTGTTCGTGACGTCAGGCCGCGTCCACCCCGTTCCCGCACACTACGAGCCGATCGGGCACATTGATGGCCACTGGCCAAAGGCTTCCGTAGTAGGACTACGATTGTCGCAGCCCCTTGCTGTGGGTGACCGAGTCGCCTACGAACTGCCGGTGGACTTTATCGAGGAAGACGTCACTTCGCTGCAGCTCGACAACCAACCCGTCGGGACAGCGAGTGCAGGTGATTACGTAGGCACTAAAACCACGCTTACCAAAGACCAGGTTCGCAACGGTGTACAGGTCTACAAAATCAAGCGTTAGTATCCTTGGTCCTTGGGCCGGATTGGGCAACACTAGGCGTTGACGACACCTTCATTCGGAGCTGCCTCTAGGGCGCGGCGGCAGATGCGATACAGAAATCGGCCGACATTTCACAGTAGATTAGCGATTGAAGCCACTCGCTCGCCATTCTACGGCAGACTGCGAAACTATTTTATTATTGCGGTATCAATGATATTCTAATAGCATGTTTAAGGCGAAGCAACAGAATGAGACCTTTCAAATTACTGTAGATGCCCTGGGTGCCGTTGAGGGGATTATGAAGAACGGCGCGATGGCGAGCTTGCTTGGGATTTCAAATGCTTCCACAGGAAAAGAATTGAAGGACTGGCCAAGCCGGGACAAGGAATCCTACCAGGAAGCTGTACGCAAAGCCTATCTCTCGATTACATACCTGGGCAGCGACTCAATGTTCTTCATCCAACATGGAGCCACCTCCTATATGGCCTCATGCCGCAACAAGGGACAATTATTCTCCAAAGTGTTAGGCAGGTCAACGTCGTTTGACCATGAGCAAGGTCCGCGTATCGAGTTTCATGTCTACAGCCGCCTGCTAGAAGGAACCTGGTGTCTAACGGCAGCCCGATACATCGTCACGGCCGAGTTTGAGCGCGGGGAGTTACGCGTGTTAGCGGATTGGCCAATGTTTGCAACTGATGACAGAGAGTTTGAAGAGCACGGCTTCGAGGTTCGTCGACATGTGACCGAGACCCCGTTTATCGACAGCTTCGGCGAAGAGGCGTACTTTACTGAGGTAGAGTACGCCAAGAATGGTGTCGTCTATAGCGAGTCCGCATTCGCTTAATTCACAAACGCCCCTCACTCGGACCAGACGTGCACACTTCTACCTTGAAAAGATCGCACTCTTGGCGTCAGCGGCACTCGGAACGGCTGCGAACCACAAATTAGCCTCGTCCCGACAGCGATCATGCTCGTCAACTACACCGTTGCCCTTCAAGATGCCTTCCAGGCTTCGGCTGAGACTCCATGCTGCCAACTGACGCGCGAATCCATGGACTGTCTTAGCACCGTCGACGTCTACGGGGCCACCATGCGCCAGCGCGTTGCGGATTCGCTGCAGGCGCGCTCTCGCGATGTCCCACCGCTCAAGCAAATCGTCACGCACGGTCAATATGCTCGCTGGTGACGACAGCAGGCTCATCACATGCCGCAGCTCGCGCCCGCTTTCGCTCTGCGGCGGATGCATGCTAACAAGCCTTGGGAGGGCTTCGTACGCCCTGGAAAGATCTATCTCGTGGCCGTAGCCCGTACTCTTAAACAGAGCTAGTTGAAGGCTCCTCCTTTCTTGCTCTTGCGCTAACGACAACCCCTCAATATGTCCGTAGGCGGCATCAAACGCGGCCGAGTGGATCATGTCCCATATCTTGTCACGCACCCACGAGGAACAGAGGTAGCCATCGAGGAACTCGTACCAGGCCCCGTGGGTAACACGGGCGGCGATAAGCTCCAAGGCGCGCACATGCAAGATTATCGAGGAGAGCGGCTCCTCCCGATCCGTCTTCTGCCAAGTGTGTAGCGCTTCAATAAGCTCGATCAGTTCGAGGTTATCCACCGGAAGATGTGGCGCCAGGTCAGCTTCCACCATCTGAAGAAGATCACTCATGGGGTCAGAAGATGCAGATACCGGCAAAGAGCCAGGGTCGCGAAGCGGCATAAACGCACCCACACCCCTGATGCGTCCATCCACTGCAAGCAGGTAACCCCGGAGAATCCGCCACCTTGGCCTGCCAAAGCGGAAGCCAGCTAGTGCGACAACGGCGTCAGCTTGTTCGCGCGCCGCAAGTACGGGATCGGCAAACGAGCTCATGCCCAGGTCGACACGAGCCAGTACGGTATCGCGCTCCTCGGGCAGCTGCGATGGCTGGAAAAGCGATTCCCTATCTCTCAGTTCTTCCGGGAGCCGCTCCAGCACATCTTCTTCAGCTTGCAAAAGAGACTTGATCAATTCGGCATCATAATAAGTAATTGGCCCAACCGTCTGCACCACCCGCGTCATGGATGCGTGCTGGAACACCACCCACACCACGTAATGAGCTCGCTGCGGCGACTGTGTTAGAAGGCGCTCACAGAGAGACAGGCGCTCACTCTCGCCAAGGTTCGCCGACTTATTCGGGCGAGGATAGGCATCTGACCGGGAGGCATCAGCGTCTCCAAGTGCATGCTTGGTTGCAAAGATTTCAAAGGCATTGTTCGAGAGCAGGCCGCGAAGATTGCTAGCTATTCGGTCCGCGCTTAGGTTCGCCGCGCGGACAACTGTCAGGAACAAGTCGCGGCGCTTCGCCAACTCTTGGTGAGAAACGACCGACGTACGATACCCGGCAAGAACATCGTTCCATGCCGCGAGTCGCACATCCGGATCACTAAATCGACCGATCAAAGCCAGAAAAGCTGCTCGATATGCATTGCTTTGACTAGCCAGCCACGCCTTGAAGTTTTCCGCTGAGAGCGTAGCCAGGTTTGACTGTATATCCTGTGCCATAGATCGACATTGCAGCAGCTCGCCACTGAGGCTCCTTGTTGCCTCGGGACCAAGGTCCCCCGCGGCTTGAAAGAAGTCACGAAGGGCTGACCGCCAACCCGGCCTGTGTCGACCCTCGTAGGGACGCCGGTCATGAAGCCATGCCGACAGCTCTCTCGCAGCTACAACGAAGCTGATCTGGTCTTCATCGCACCAGGCTTTGTCCGGCTTCCTTAAGGCTGCAACTGCCTCGTCGAGCCACGACTGATCGCTGGCTGGTGAAGAAGCACCACTCATATATTTACTATACCGCCTGCGCGATCGCTAAGCGTCCGACCAGCTGGTCCGAGTCCTTCCCGAGTGTCGGTATAGTCCACAATTACTGACCCCGCTGGCACATACCTGATGAGCTGTCCGCGCGATGCCTCGCTGAGCGAGCTGCAGACGTAGACCCTTCTGCAGTTACTTGGCAGCGATTCAGGAAGCAAGTCCCTACATCCGCTGCCAGACCCGATCCAGCTTGTCGAGGTTGAGTGCTACTCGGTCGTACGCCGTGAGTGCAGCGGAGAGATCTGCCCCGTTACTGTCGGAGTTCACGTTTGCTCACCGACTCGCTGTCCAATGAGTGCCTATTCCCGAAGCGCTTAGATGTGTGGTCAGCCAACGCCGGAATCTCGGCCACCTTCTCCGCTGACAGATCCTCCCAGATCAGCCCCCGCGGCCGGCGACGGCGTGAGCACCGGATCACCTCATCAGGCGTCACGATGAGGTCGACGTTGAAATCGTGTTCGGCTACGGGGATTTCCTCGTCGACGACCTGGAGCTGGTGAACCGGCGCAACGATGACCGTCTCGTCCGTCACCAGGCCCGCCTCGATGAGCAACGCCACCTCAAGGTCGGAGTAGCCAGCGCCCTTGCCGATCCGCGCACCGGAGCGGTTCACCGCCACGCTGCCGCACACCACGATGTCGATGGGCCGCATGTCCTCGACGCCGACACGGCGAGCGATCTGGGCCGCGCCCTTCTTCTCGGCTGCCTGCTCGGGTGGAACGGTGAGCGATGCCGGATCGAGGAGGTAGAACGGCTGCAGCGTGGCCATCCGAGGCACCGCCATATAGAGGAGCTTGCCGTCCTGGAGCGCTCGGACGCGGGCCGGAAGCTGCGCCCAGTCCGGGTTGGCCTTGATCGTCCGGGCCTGCTTCCACAGGTCGAGTTCGCCCAATCGTTCGGCCGTCGCCTCAACACCGCGGAAGCCGGGGATCTTGCCGTACGAGCCGCCCGGCGCTGCACCCTCGCGCTCCAGCAGCCGCCACACCTGGTCACGGACGGCTGCCTTGGCCTGGTCGATGTTTCCCACGCGCCCTACCACTATCGCTAGATCGCTGCCATGAGGGCCAACAGGCGATCGTTGACGTCCTGCACCCATGGCTCTTGCCGCCATGGCCGGAGCTCCCGGCCAGCGGCAAATGCCAGGTTAAGCCCACCGCCGCCACGCGTCAGCTCCACGGCGTCGATCGTCCGGTGCATGGTGGTTTCAGCCTCGTCGAGCTTGCCTTGCCGGACGAGTGAGAGGGTGAGGTTGCCGAGCGCGATGGCTTGGCTCTTCTTCTTGGGCGCGAGCGCCCTGGCGGTCGAGCGCAGGATCGGCTCAGCCCGCTCCGGCAAACCAAGGAAGAGGTAGCAGGAGCCACTCAGGCGGTTGAACTCGTTAATCGTGTAGTACTCCGCCGCCAGATCTTGCGTGCTCACTCGGTGGAGCTGGGCCTCGGCCTTCTTGAGCGCTTCCTCACACGCCCTGACCTCGCCACTCATGGCGTGGCCCTCGGCGACGTGGAGCAGGCCCAGGCCAGTGAGCGACGGGCTGACAGGCGCGGCGACCTTGGCTGCTTCCGCGGCCAGCGCGACGCCCTTGTGGGGATCTTTGTCGCCGTAGAGCGCGACGAAGCTCTTACGGAGGACGGCGTACGCCTCAGTGCAGGCGTCACGCGCCTGACGAGCCGCGGCGATTGCCTCGTCAAGGTAGGTGATCGAGGCCTCGTGGTTGCGGCGTTGGCTGACATCCCAGACGAGCTGTCCCATGATCGTGGCGGACTCGGCCTCCACCTCGAACAGCGCTCTGCGCACACGGGGGTTGGTGACGTTCTCCCGAAGGAACTTCACTTGACCGTGGACTTGGCCGGCCGGACCAAGCAGGGCGGTCGAGGGTGCCTTGTCGTACTGCTCGTCGAGCTGGCGGATGCGCTCGTGCAGGAAGGCAACCGCCACCAGGTCGACTGAGGAAGGGTGCTCCAGCACGTAGCTCATGCGCTCGCTCGGCTTGGCCTGGGTGATCGTGACGTCGTCGAGCATGGCCTGTAGCTCTTCGGCCGTCACCTTGAGCGCGGTTGCCAGCTTGGGCCGCACCCACGGCTGCGGCTCCGTTTCGGCCGTTTCCCAGCGCACGATCGTTGATCGCTCGACGCCCAGGCGTTCAGCCAAGCGCTCTTGGGTAAAACCCGCCGATTTGCGGCGTTGGGCGAGGCGTACGCGTTTACTCGCCATCCCGCTTTCCCTTCTAGGGCGGCCACCAAGGGGGGTCCCACCATAGCCGCCTGGCGGCTATTTGCGCAGCTAAACGGCGCCACGCCTCTTTTCCGCCTCATTCTTGCCACTCCCCTGCGCTGGGTTTCGGCAGGTCAACCGGCTTGTCTGGCCTGTATACCGGCGCGGCGGTGCCGGAGCTTGAGCCCGCCGTCACGCCGGTTCCTACGCCGGAAGGAGCCCAATGCGACCCCTCATTTACGGCTACATGCGCGTGGTGGGTGGTGAGGATCAAGAGGAGGAGCCGCAACGTATTAGGCGTCAGCTCATTGTGTACGCCGAACGTGAAGGCTTCACGCTCGATCAGGTGTTCACCGAGAACACCAACTGCTCGGAGCCAGCCTTTTACACCATGATCGAAGCGCTGAAGCGCTACAACGTCAAAGACCTTCTCGTGCCGTCACTCTGGCACTTCGCCAGGTTGCCGGGCCTTCAGGACGCCATGCGTCAGCACATCGAGCAGGAAACCGGCGCTCGCCTCTGGGTGATTCAGGGGCAGCACTGATGAGTACCCTGCACCTGCAGCCCCTCGCCTACGGCTACATGTACGCGCCGAACGACATGCCCGCCGAAGAGGCCGACCGGCGCAGCCGTGAGCTGGAAGCCTATGCCGACCAAAGCGGCTTCGAGCTCTCCAGGGTCTTCTACGAATGGGACGCGCGCCTAAAGCCTGGTCTGAACGAGCTGATCGCAGAAGTCCAACGGACGCCGGTGAAGTACGTCATTATTCGCGGCCTGTCCGACTTCGCTGAAAGCCGTGTCCTTCAAGACGCCATATGGGAACGGCTTGTCGAGACAACGAAAGTGACCGTCATCATCATGCACGAATCATGATCCGCAAACACGCCTCGCACCTAACAAACACGGTGCGTTTCAGCGACACCATCGACATCGTGGCTGCGCCGGACGCGACGGCCATCGCGCGCATCTTCATGAAGCGGACGCTCCAGTGGTGGCGGGCACCGCACGTGGTCGACGACATGCTCACCGTGGGCATAGAGCTCGTGACTAACGCCATCCAGGTGTGCGAGGAGTACGCGGACGGCCAGTGGAAGCACTTGCCCACGTCCAAGCTCATCCGGCTGCGTCTGCTGGGCTTCCAGTCCACGATCGCCATCGAGGTGTGGGACCGCTGCCCCAGTGAGCCGCACGTCCCGCCGTTCAATCTGGGGCGCGAGAACGGGCGTGGTCTCATGATGGTGGACGCCCTCAGCGTGAGCTTCGGCTTCTACCCAGTCGCGCCCTTGGGCAAGGTCGTGTGGGCCGAGCTAGCCGTCACCAACCAGCAGGCGGTTAGCGCGTGATCCTGGTCGACCCTCTGCAGGACACCACCGATCGCATCAGTTGGGGCTGGACAGCCCTGCTGTACGACATTGACCACAGCCAGTGGGTGCCATCCCAGGAGGCAAGCAAGTTCAGCGGGCTGTCGCCAGCTGCCCTCAAGCGGTGGGCTGGACGCGGCGTACTGAGCCAGGTAACTAGTGTCTTGAGTCGTTAATTCGTTGGCAGTATCCGGCGAGGGTTTCGAGGATGTCGTCGGCGGGTTTGGTCCACACGAACGGCTTGGGGTCGGTGTTCCACTCGTTGACCCAGGCGCGGACGTCA
>NZ_VCKW01000019.1 GCF_005889715.1 Actinomadura soli | reverse complement strand
GATGTGTAGGCTCCGGCAGCGTCATGATCAACCGGGCGCGGACTCCGGAAAGTCAGGGCGCTCCGGATGTCGAGAACTTGGTACCGGCTCCGTCCCAGGGACATCAGCGGCCACGACGGGCCGGAGACGACAACGGTAGGGACGACCATGGAGCCGAACGAGATCACCGAGGTCCTGAACCGGCCGATCAGCCAGGACCTCCTGGCCCGGGACATCACCCGCCTGGCCTACGTCGCCAAGGACGGCACGCCCCGCGCCGTGCCGATCGGGTTCACCTGGAACGGCTCGGAGATCGTCATGTGCACCGCGACGAACGCCCCGAAGCTGCCCGCCCTGCGCGCGAACCCGGCGGTCGCCCTGACGATCGACACCGAGGTCCACCCGCCCAAGATCCTGCTCGTCCGCGGCCGCGCCGAGCTCGACGTCGTCGACGGCATCCCGGAGGAGTACCTCCAGGCGAGCGGCACCTACGAGATGACGCCCGAGCAGAGGGTCGAGTGGGAGGCCGGGGTGCGTTCGCTCTACGACCGCATGGTCCGGATCGTCGTGACCCCGACGTGGGCGAAACTGATCGACTTCGAGACCACGCTGCCGAGCGCGGTCGAGGAACTGATCCGGCAGCGGGACGAGCGCGAGCGCGCCTGAGCGCCGCCCGCCGACCCCTGCCCTACCGCACCAAGGAGGATCTGATGGCCAAGTACCTGCTGCTCAAGCACTACCGGGGCGCTCCGGAGGCGGTCAACGACGTGCCGATGGAACAGTGGACGCCGGAGGAGATCTCGGCCCACGTCCAGTACATGGAGGACTTCACCGCCCGGCTCGAGGCCACCGGCGAGCTGGTCGTCGGCCACCAGGCGCTCTCCCCGGACGGCATGTTCGTCCGCTACGACGGCGAGGGGCGGCCGCCGGTCACCGACGGGCCGTTCGCGGAGACCAAGGACCTGATCGCCGGCTGGACGGTGATCGACGTCGAGAGCCGGGAGCGGGCCCTCGAACTGGCCGCCGAGCTGTCCGCGGCCCCGGGCGCGGGCGGGAAGCCGATCCACGAGTGGCTCGAGGTGCGCCCGTTCCTGACCGAGCCCCCGACCATCACGGAGTGACGCACGTGGACGAAGCGCGGTTGCGGGCCCTCACGCCCACCGTGATCGCCGTCCTCGGCCGCCGCGGAGCCGACTTCGCGGCGGCCGAGGACGCCGTCCAGGACGCCCTGGTCGAGGCCGTGCGCGTGTGGCCGCGGGATCCGCCGCAGGACCCCAAGGGCTGGCTGGTCACCGTCGCCTGGCGCAAGTTCCTCGACGCGTCCCGCGCCGATACGGCCCGGCGGAACCGCGAGGAGCGTGTCGAGGCCGAGCCGGTGCCCGTCCCGGGCGACGCGGTGGACGACACGCTCCAGCTGTACTTCCTGTGCGCGCACCCGTCCCTGACACCGGCCTCGGCCGTCGCGCTCACGCTGCGCGCAGTCGGCGGCCTGACCACGCGCCAGATCGCGCAGGCATATCTCGTCCCAGAGGCGACCATGGCCCAGCGCATCAGCAGGGCCAAGCGGACCGTGTCGGGCGTCCGGCTCAACCGGCCCGGCGACGTCGCCACCGTGCTGCGCGTGCTCTACCTGATCTTCAACGAGGGCTACTCCGGCGACGTCGACCTCGCCGCCGAGGCGATCCGGCTCGCCCGCCAGGTGGCGGGCATGACCGGCCACGAGGAGGCCGCGGGGCTGCTCGCGCTCATGCTGCTCCACCACGCGCGGCGCCCGGCCCGCACCGGCCCCGGCGGCCGGCTCGTGCCGCTCGCCGAGCAGGACCGCGCCCTGTGGGACACCCGCCTGATCACCGAGGGCGTCGCCATCCTCCAGGCGGCCCTCGCCCGCGACCGCCTGGGCGAGTTCCAGGCCCAGGCCGCCATCGCCGCGCTCCACGCCGACGCCCCGGCGGCCGAGGAGACCGACTGGGTGCAGATCGTCGAGTGGTACGACGAGCTGGTGCGCCTCACCGGCAACCCGGTCGCCCGCCTCAACCGGGCCGTCGCGGTCGGCGAGGCCGACGGCCCGCGGGCCGGGCTGGCCGCGCTGGCGGAGCTCGACCCCGCCCTGCCCCGCCACACCGCCGCCGCGGCCTACCTCCACGAGCGGGACGGCGACCTCGCCACCGCGGCGCGGCTCTACGCCGACGCCGCCCAAGCGGCGTCCAACCTCCCCGAACGCGCCCACCTCACCCGCCAGGCCGCGCGCCTCAACGCGCGGCTGCGCGGCCCAGCGTGATCACGGCCCGCCCGAGGCGTCGCGGGCGCGCATGCGTGAGGGGCGGGGTGGCGAGGCTGCGCCCCGGCATCCCGCCCCTCGTCCGCACCGGTCAGTGCGCGTGCGCTCCTCCGGTCAGCCGGCTCGGGTCCGGTGTCCATTTCTGGGCGGCCTTGCCGTTCAGGTCCCACACGACCTTCCCGGCGCGGACCGTCAGCTCGGTGGACAGCTTCCGCTTGCCGTCGATGCGGTAGCCGAAGCTGTCCACGAACCCGAACGTGCCCTTGTCCAGCGTGAACACCGCGACGTCGGCGGGCGCGCCCACCGAGAGGTTGCCCAGGTCGGGCCGCTGGATCGCCTTCGCGGGCACCCAGGTCGAGGCGTTGACGACGTCCTTCAGCGGCATGCCCAGCGCCATGAACTTCGACATGATGTTGGACTGGTCCTTCATCCCGGCGTTCATGCTGGTGATGTGCAGGTCGGTGGAGATGACGTCGGGGGTGAAGCCCTCCTTCATCGCCGGGACGGCCACGTCGTAGGCGAAGCTGCCGCCGCCGTGGCCCACGTCGAACAGCACGCCGCGGTCGCGGCCCTTCTTCATGCCCGGGTTGAGCCTGCCGTCCGGGCCCAGCTCACCGCGCAGCCCGGAGTAGGCGTGCGAGTAGATGTCGCCGGGACGGAGCTTCTCGGTGAGCAGCGTCTCCAGCGGGCGCTCCGGACGGTTGGCGCCGAAGTCGACCATCACCGGGACGCCCGCCGCCTCGCCCGCCTTGACGGAGTTCTCGACGGCCGTCCACTCCGGGCCCTCGAAGTGCGCCGTCTTGATGCCGATGATCGTGCCGGGGTGCTGCCTGGCCTTCGCCGCGGCCGGTCCCGGGTCCATGTCCTTGACGTTCTGCTCGTACTTCCCGCCCGCCATGCCCTCGCCGACGACGTTGAGGAAGGCGAGCACGCGGGTCTGCGAGCGGTCGATGACGTTCTTCTTGAACAGCTCGAAGCTGGTCGCGCCCGACGAGCCGGCGTCCACCGCGGTGGTGACGCCGGCGCGGAAGGTGAAGCCGTCGGGCGCAACGCCGGCCCAGCCGTTCCGGTAGGCGTCCTCCGGGCCGGGGAACAGGTGGGCGTGCAGGTCGATGAGGCCCGGGGTGACGTACTTCCCGGACGCGTCGACGGTCTTCTTCGCGGCCGTGGCGTCGATCCGCCGCGCGACCTTGGCGATCTTCCGGTCCTGCACGGCGACGTCGCGGACGGCGTCGAGGCGGTTCTTCGGGTCGACGACATGGCCGCGCTGGATGACCAGGTCGTAGGCTTCGGCGGCGGACGGCGCGCCGCCCGGCACGAGGGCGCCGAGGGCGGCGCCCAGGGTCAGGGTCAGGGCGGCCGGGACGATCCGCCGGCGGAATCGGTCTCTCGCGTGCATCCGGACTCCAGTTCTCAGCGGACGGCGATGCAGTCGATCTCGACGAGCGAGTCGCCGGGGATGCCCCCGGCGGCGGCGATGGTCGTGCGCACCCCGGGCTCGCGGCCCCAGCGGCCGCGGAAGACCTCGTTCATGCCGTCGTAGTCGTCCAGGGAGTTCAGGTAGACGTTGACCTTCAGCACCTTCTCCATGGAGGAGCCGACGGACTCCAGGTAGCGCTCGACCTCGTTGAGGACGTGGTCGGTGTGGGCGCGGATGTCGCCCGCGAAGTGCGCTCCGATGCCGGAGATGTAGACCATGTCCCCGTAGGTGACGATCGGGCTGAACAGCGGGTTCGCCGGCGGCTGCCCGCCGCCCGGGTAGTGGACCTCCTTGCGCGGCTTGCGGCCGCGTCCGGCGTCGGCCGCCGCGGGCTCGGCGCCCGCCACGACCGGTACGGCGGCGACGGCGGCCACGGCCGGGGCCTTGCGGATGAAGTCCCGTCGGTTCGAGGACACGGTTCCTCCAGAGCTGGTGCAGGGGTGAGACAGGGTTCAGTGCAGGACGTGCGAAGGAATGGACGTGCGATAAGGAACGGGAGCCGCCGTCAGGACTTGCGGGTGGCCGTCCAGGACGCGCCCAGGTACTCGCCCATGTTGAGATCGCCGCTGATGCGGTTGCCCTTGAGCGTGCCGGTGAAGGTGAAGCTGAGCGCGTCGCCGTGCTCCTCGCCGTAGTAGCTGCGCACGGTCACCTCGGAGCCGCTGACGCTCCCGGTCGCCGGACGGCTGACGAACTCGCCCTTGTGCGTGCCGGTGATCTTCGCGCCGTCCTGGCTCAGCTTCAGCTCGTGCGCGGTGGACGTGCCGGCCGTGTACTTGATCTCCAGCGCCCAGGTGCCGCTCGCGTCGACGGTGGGCGGCTTCGGCGGCTCGGGCGCCGGCGGCGGGTCCCTGAGCAGCTTGACCAGCTCGACGGCGATGGTCTTGGCGTTCCCGGGCTCCAGCATGTACGGGGTGATGGACACCCCGGACTGCGCCGGGTCGCTGCTGCGCGCGGCGTTGATGGCGATGCGCGGCTCGCCGTCCCACAGGGTGTCCACGATGGTCTGGCCCGTGACGCCGAGGTTCTGGGCGTTCCACAGGACGGTCAGCGTCGGGGTCCGGTTGGAGAGCCCCTCCGGCTGGACGATCTTCGTGGTCACACCGCGGACCACCGACACCCGGCGGGCGATGTCCTTCAGCCACGAGGTCCACGTCGCGTACTCGGCCTTGTGGTCGCGCTGCACCCACATCTCCACGGCGGCGAGCATCCCCATCGCCTCCTCCTTGCCCACCTTGAACCCGCGGGCCCAGCCGTGGTGCGGCGCGCTGTGCACCCAGGCGGCCCGGACCAGGTCCTCGCGGCCGAGCAGGATCCCGGCCGACTGCGGCCCGCGCAGGCACTTGCCGCCGCTGTAGGCGACGAGGTCGGCGCCGCGCTGCAGGTGGACGTTCGGGATGGTGAGGATCTCCGCGGCGGCGTCGACCAGCACCGGGACGCCCGCGGCGTGCGCGATCTGCGCGATGGTCCTCGTGTCGAGCTCGCTCTCGTCGACGCGGGGCATGGCGAAGATGTAGACGAGCGCGGTCTGCGGTCTGAGGGCCGCCTTGAGCTGCGCGCGGGTCTCCACCTCGACGATCTTGAGCCCGGTGGCGCTGATGGCCGCCTCGTAGACGTTCCGGGAGTGCTTCGGGATGATCGCTTCGGTCTTCTGGAAGCCGGTGAGGTCCGGGAGCTGGACGTGGAGGTCGGGGTTGCCGCCCGCCACGCACGCGGCGCTCGCGTGCCCGAGCGCCGCGGAGGCGCCGGAGCTGACCATCCCGAACCCGGCCTTGGTGAGCTGCGCGAGCCGCTTGCCGATGGCGTCCGCGAGCTCGTCCAGCTGCACGTACTGCCGCGCCGCCCGGTCGATCGCCTCGCGCACCTCGGGCAGCATCAGCGAGCCGCTGAGGACGGTGAACGTGCCGCGCCCGTTGATCAGCGGGCGCACGCCGATCGCTTCGTAGCCCCCCTTAGGCCCCTTCCCGGCGGCGCGGGCGGGCGTGCCGCCGTTCGGCGCCGCCACCGCCTCGCCGCCCAGAAGCGGCCCCAGGGTCAGCGCGCCGCCGACGGCCGCGCCGCGCCCGAGCATTGCCCGCCGTGATATTCCTTCAGTTCTCATCCGGTCCATCCAAGGCGACTCGTGGTTCGTGGTGCGTCACACGGTAAAGGGGGCGGGGGCGGGCGTTAAGGTCGCGAATCGTATGCCGGTATTCGCAACCCGGATGCTGGAAGAAGTGCGTCCCTCGATCGTCGTAATGGCACATGAATTCCTCCTTGGACAATGCGCCGTGCGGGTGCCGGTGCGGCCGTCAGCCGGCGGGCAGCGGCTGTTTCTCCGCCGCGCTCAGCCGTGTGGTCCCCACCGGAATGTCCGACACCTCGATCTCGCGGAGGAGCGTGCGGGCCGGCGGCGTCAGCGGGCTGGTCGTGCTCCAGTGCACCGCGACGCGGCGGCCGCAGGGGACGTCGAGGCGGCGGGCCACCACCCCGTCGGTGTCGGCGGTGGCGACCGCCAGGAAGTTGATGACGCCGATGCCGAGGCCGCTGCGGACCAGGGAGATGAGGGTCTGCGGCTGGTTCGTGGCCTGGACGGCGTTCGGTTCGAGGCCGCGCTCGTGGAAGGCGCGGTAGGTCTCGAAGCCCATGCTCTTGGACGAGCCGAGCCGCCCGATCGTGATGACCGGGTACTTGGCGACCTCGGCCGGAGGCAGCGGCTCGGGCAGCCCGGCGAGCGGATGGTCCGGGCGGTGCACGACGATCAGCCCCTCCCGCCACAGCGGCCGGCACTCCACCGACGGCCCCGGCGGCGGCGACATGGGCCGCAGGCAGATGTCCACCTCGCCCGCCGCCAGCGCCGCGTCCAGCTCCAGCGTGGAGCGCTCCACCAGGATCACCTTGATCGCGGGACGGGTCCGCGCCATCCGCTCCAGCAGCTGCGACACGAACGCCACGCTGGCGCTCGGGTAGCTGCCGAGCGTCACCACCCCGCGGGCCGCGCCGCGGTACCCGGCCATGGCGGCCTCCGCGCCGGCGAGCTGCCGCAGGATCGTCCGGGCGTGCTCGGCGAGCACCACGCCCGCCTCGGTGAGCGACACGGGCCGGTGGTCCCGGTCGAACAGCGGGACGCCCGCCTCCCGTTCCAGGGCGGCCACGTGCATGCTCACCCGGGGCTGGGAGCGGTGGATGACCTCCGCCGCGGCGCTGAAGGTTCCGGTGTCGACGACGGCGAGGAACGAGACAAGCCATTCGAGGCGCAGATCGGTACGGAGCATGCCTTTTCCTCTACCGCCGGGCCCGGCGGCGGACAATCCCGGCCCTGGTTTCGGAGGGGGGCCGATCCGCATTCCGAATAGCCGTGCGGTCCCGGGCCGCCGGCGTGCTCCTCTTGGTCCCGGGACCTGGCCGCGTATCCGGGGCCGTCGAGCGGAGCTCGTCCGTTGGATGGCGGTGGGGGCCGGAGGACGGTCAGGACCCCCGCTCCGGCGCCTCGATGTGCTTGATCCAGTACTCGCGGGCCAGCGCGTCCACCCCGGCCGGCGCCACGCCCCGCAGGTGCACGACCTGGCCGTCGGTGCCCGCGATGCGGCCGTGCTTCTGCAGGCGCAGGATGTGGTAGCGCTCCGGCGCGAAGCCGAGCTCGACGTCCACCGGGAAGCGGCCGCGTTCGTCGCGGTCCGCGCCGACGCCGGGGCCGACCTTGCCCCCGGCCTGGACGCTCAGCCAGATCTGGTAGGCGAGCACGATCGCGATCACGACGGATAGCTTGCGGAGCGTCGGGCTCTTCGCGGCCCGGCGCGGCAGCGACGTTCTAGGCGGCACCCGGCTCACCTCCCGCGTCCCCGGCGCGGGCGCCGCCGTCCGCCGCTTCGTTCTCGTCCCCGGCCAGCAGGTCGTTGACCTGGTTCGCGATGCGGCGGAACTCCGGCAGCTCCGCCGTCTCTTGCCAGCGGCGCGGCCTCGGCAGCGTCACGTCCACGATCTCGCGCACCCGGCTGGGCCGCCGGGACAGCACCACGATCCGGTCGGAGAGGAACACGGCCTCGTCGACGTCGTGGGTGACGAAGAAGACCGTCGGGCGGCGGGACTCGAAGATGCCCGTCAGGTCCTCCTGGAGCTTGCGGCGCGTCTGCGCGTCGATGCTCGCGAACGGCTCGTCCATGAGCATCACGGCCGGTTCGTTGGCCAGCACCCGGGCCACGCCGAGCCGCTGCTGCATGCCGCCGGACAGCTCGTGCGGGTACCGGTGCGCGAAACCGTCGAGGCCGACGAGCTTCAGGAACTCCTCCGCCGTGGCGTTGCGCTCAGCCCGCGGGACCCCGCGCATGCGCAGCCCGAAGACCACGTTGCCCAGCACCGTCTTCCACGGGAACAGCGCGTGGCTCTGGAACACCACCCCGCGGTCCGGCCCCGGCCCGTCGACGGGACGGCCGTCGACGACGACCGTCCCGCCGGACTGCCGCACGAACCCGGCGACGATGTTCAGCACGGTCGTCTTGCCGCAGCCGCTCGGGCCCAGCACGGAGACGAACTCGCCCTCCCTCACCGTGAAGGAGACGTCGGCGATGGCCGTGACCTCCTCACCGCTGTAGGTGTCGGTGTAGACCTTGTTCAACCGGTCGATCTTCAGCGCGGTCATCCATCCGCCTCCATCGCGCGAACCATCCCCCAGCGTTCGACGGTCGCCCGCTCGAACGGGGCCAGAATCAGGGCGTCGAGCGCGTACCAGAGCGCGCCGAGCACCGCCATGCCCAGGAACACCTGGCTGACGTCGCCGACCCGGCGGGCGTCGAACATCATGAAGCCGATGCCGCTCGTCCCGACGATGATCTCGGCGGCCACCAGCGCCCGCCAGCCGTAGCCGAGCCCGGTCCTGATGCCCCCGGCCACCGACGGCAGCGCCCCGGGCACGATCACCTCAAGGAACACCCGCAGGCGGCCGGCGCCGAGGCTGCGCGCCGCGCGGACGAGCTCGCGCGGCACCTGCTCGACCCCCGCGACGACGCTGAGCATCAGCGGGAAGACGATCGTGTAGACGAGGACGAACGTCACCGTCGTGAGGCTGAAGCCGAACCAGACGATGACGATCGGCAGCCACGCGATGTCCGCGACGGCCTGGAAGAACAGCAGGATCGGCCAGAACGCGCGGCGCACCATCCGGCTCATCGCCACCGCGAAGCCCAGCGGGAGCCCGATGAGCAGGCCGAAGCCGACGCCGTAGCCCAGCCGGGTGAGCGAGTCCGAGAGGTAGCCGGGCAGGATGCCCTTCTCCAGCAGCTCGCCGAGCTTGTCCACCACGGTGGGCGGGCCGACGAAGAAGGACTCGGGGAACACCTCCAGCGCGTCCAGCAGCCACCACAGCGCGACGACCGGCACGAAGGGCCCGAGCGTGCGGAACGTTCCGCTGCGCAGGCACCGGCGCCACATCCGCCATGCCAGGCCCCGACGGGCGCCCCGCCCGTGCCGGCCGGGCCCGCGCCCTGTGCGCTTCTCCCTCGTCGGGGAGGCGGTCGAAGTCATGTGCCCTGCGCTCCCGTCATTCCCCAGCGCTCGACCGTGCGCCGCTCCAGCGGCGCCAGCAGGAGCCGGTCCATCAGCAGCCACAGCACGCCGATGATCATCATCGACGCGATGATCACGTCGGTCTGGAAGTACTTCTGCGCCTGGAACAGGGCGTAGCCGAGGCCCGCGTTGCTCGCGATGATCTCGGCCGCCACCAGGCCGCGCCAGCCGTAGCCGAGCCCGACCCGCAGGCCGGTGACGATGCTCGGCAGCGCGCCCGGGAGCAGGATCTCCCAGAACATCCGCAGCCGGCCCGTCCCCAGGCTGCGCGCGGCCCGCAGCAGCTCCGTGGGGATCTGCCGGACGCCGAGCATCGCGTTGTAGGTCAGCGCGAAGAACATCGCGTTCCACACGATGAAGATCACGGCCCGGTCGCCGTAGCCGAACCACAGCGTCGCGATCGGGATCCACGCGATGCCGGCGAGCGCCACCGAGAACCGCAGCAGCGGCAGGAAGAACGCGGACAGCACGCGGCTGGCGCCGAGCGCGATGCCGAACGGCAGCGCGGTGACCAGCGCCAGCGCCATCCCGATGCCCGTCCGCCGCAGGCTGGCGCCGAGGTGGCGCCACAGGTCCCCGCTCGTCCACAGCTCGCCCAGCGCCGCGAGCACGTCGGTGACCTGCGGGAAGACCCGCAGCGGCGCCCCCGATGCCGACACCGCGACGGCCCACGCCGCCACGAGCGCGGCGAGCGGCCCGAAGAACCACAGCGCGCCCGCGGCGGTGGAGCGGACGCCGCGCCGCCGCGGAGGCCGCCGCACGGCGGGCCGCCTCGCGGTCGGCGCCGTCACGACGGGCACGCCTTCTCGGCCGCCGCGCGGTCGAAGGTGTAGCCGTCCTGGATCTTCGCGGACGACGGCATCTCCGGCAGGTCCTGGAAGAGCTTCGGGTCGGCGGCCATCACCTTGAGGATCGGTCCGGGACGGAAGAGCTTGTTGACGTCGAACCCGGCCTTGACCTTCCCCTGCGCGGCCAGCAGCTGCGCGACGGTGTCGAGCGCGAGGTAGTTGCAGGCGGAGAAGCGCGGGTCGAGCTGCTTGACGTTGTGCGTCATCGCCTCGGTCGCCACGGACTTCTTGATGCCGGGCAGCCACCGGGTCGCGGCGTCGGCGGCCTTGGCCGGGTTCTGGCGCATCCACTGGTCGGCGGTCGCCCGCGCGGTGAGGAACCGGTGGACGACGTCAGGGTTCTCCTCGGCGTACTTGGGCGTGGTGACGATGTAGCCGACGAACGGGATGAACTCGCCGCCGCGCAGCACCTCCTTCGCCCCGGCCACCTGCTGCGTGATGGTGATCGAGAACGGGTCCCAGACGATGGCGGCGTCGATGCCGCCGGACTTGAGCGCCACCGCCATGTCCGGCGGCTCGGTGTTCACGATCTTGACGTCGGACGCCTTCAGCCCGGCCTTCTTCAGCAGCCCGAGCAGGTACAGATGGTTGATGGAGCCCTCGGAGACGCCGATCCGCCTGCCCCGCAGCGTCGTGAGGTTCTTGCCGTCGATCCCGGAGTCGCCCTTCGCCACCACGGCCATCGTGTCGTCGATGCTGCGCCGGCTGGCCGAGCCGGTGTAGTTGCCCACCAGGACCAGGTCGAGGCCCTTCTGGGAGGCGGCGATGGCCGGCGTCCCGACCTGGACGAAGTCCACCTGGCCCGCCTGGAGCGCGTTGAGCGCGTCCACGCCGGTGGGGAACGGGTCGGCGAGCTTCACGTTGAGGTTCTGGTCGTCGAAGTGGCCGGCCTCGACCCCGGCGGGCAGGCCGAGCTGGTCGATGGCCGAGACGTATCCCGCGGAGACCTTGGTCGGAGCCTTCGCACCATCGCCTGCGACCTCGTCGTCGACGGTCGATCCGCCGGAACACCCCGCGAGCATCGTCACGATGCCAGAGCAGGCCACCGCCGCGAGAGTGCGTTTCGCGCGCAACATGAGTCATCTCCTGATCGGTCTGGACGGTCGGACGGGTCGATGGCCCCCGGCGAGCACGGCGTCGACCGTGCCGCGGTGGGGGATGGGGGTGACCGCGCCGGGGCCGGTCGTGGTGAGCGCCGCCGCCACCGCCGCGTAGCGGGCGGCCTCGGGCACCGGCGCGCCGTCCAGCAGCCGGGCCGCGAACGCGCCGTCGAAGGTGTCGCCCGCCCCGGTGGGGTCGACCTGCCGCACGGGGTGCGGGTCGACGCGGGTGACCGTCCCGTCGTGGGCCACCAGTGCTCCCTCGGCGCCCATCTTCAGCACCACGGTGGACGGGCCCCGGCGGACGAAGGCGTCCAGCACGTCCCGGGGCTCGTGCGCCCCGGTGAGGGCGCGGCCCTCGGTGAGGTTCGGCAGCGCGATGTCGCACAGCTCGACGCCCCGCATGATCACGGCGCGGGCGCGCTCCGCGGGCCAGAGCGCGGGACGCAGGTTCGGGTCGTAGCTGACCAGCGTGCCTGCCCGGCGCGCCAGCTCCATGGCGTGGAAGCCCGCGTCGCAGGCCGACGTGCTGATCGCCTGCGTGATGCCGCTGACGTGGAGGAGCCGGGCCCGGGCGATGGCGTCCGCCGGGATGTCCCCCGGGGCGAGCCGGCTGGCGGGGGAGTGCGCGCGGTAGTAGACGAAGCTGCTCTCCGACTCCGTCCGGTGGACGAAGTAGACGCCGGTCCGCCCGCCCGCCTCGAGCACGACGTGGTCGGTGCCGACGCCCTCCCGCTCCCACAGCCGCAGGAACGCCGCGCCGAAGTCGTCGTCGCCGATCCGGGTGACGTAGCCGGTGCGGGCGCCGGACCGGGCCGCGGCGACGGCGAAGTTGGAGGTGTCGCCGCCGTAGCCGACGGTGAAGGCGTCATCGCCCTCGACCGGCCGGGCGCCGTCGACGCGGGCGTTGAACTCCAGCAGGGGTTCGCCAACCGCGAGGATGTCCACGGCTCAGATCCGGCCGTGCTTCTCGATGCCGCCGCGCAGCGACCCCGACTCGAGGATCAGCGCGGTCTGCTCCCGCTCGCGCCGCTCGATCTCCAGCGCCGCCTCCAGCACCGCGGCGACGCTCTCCGACGGGACGCACACCACCCCGTCGGCGTCGGCGACGATCAGGTCGCCGGGGCGCACCGCCACGCCGCCCAGCTCCACCGGCTCGTTGAGGGACACCGTGCGGTAGCGGCCGACCGTCGTCGCGGGCACGCTCCCGCGGGCGTAGATGGGGAAGTCCGGGTAGTCGCGGCGGATCTCCTCGACGTCGCGGACGCCGCCGTCGAGCACCGCGCCCGCTACCCGGTTGGCCACGGCCCCGGCCGACATCAGGCCGCCCCACAGCGCGACGTCCGCCCCACCGGCGGCGATGCAGACGACGCTGCCCGGCTCCGACTCGTCGATGGCCCGCAACGCGTGCGCCGGCGGGGCCGGGTCGGGCGAGGGCACCTCCAGCACCGTCGCCGCCGGGCCGACGAGCCGTCCCGCGCCGGGGAGCATCTGCCGGACGCTGCCGGACAGGTAGCCGCGTCGGCCGCCGAGCTCCACCGCGTCGGCCACCGAGGCGGTGGAGATCGACCGGAACGCGGTGATGATATCGGCGGAAAGCGTCGTGGTCATGTCGTCTGGGCTCCGTTCTCTGCAAAGCGTTCCCTGCGAGGCGCAACATTCCGGAGACGAATTCCCGGCACGGCGCGACCGGCTCGGTGGCGCGGCTACAGAAACCGTAGAAGCGGATTATCGGAGCGGATAAGGGTGGAGCTCGAATGCGGTTATTCGACAATTGGATGCCGGCGGCTAAACGGCCGCCGGCAGCGAGGGCGGCGCGGCGTCCGGCCGGTCCGTAGCGGCGTCGGGCCGGTCTGTGGCGGCGTCCGGCCGGGCCGTGGTGGTGGCGGGCCAGGGCCACGCGGGCGGGGCGAGCCGGCGCAGGCAGTCCCGCACCGCCTCGACGGCGGGCGACACGCCCTCGCCCAGCCGCCACCAGGCGGCGACGACGCGCTCGAAACCCGCGCCGGCGACCGGGACCAGGCAGACACCGTCGGTGTTGGCCGTGGTCATGGCGAGCGCGTTCGTGATGCCGACGCCCAGGCCGTGGCGGACGAGGGAGATCAGCGTCTGCGGCTGGTTGGTGCGCTCGCTGATCACCGGGTGCAGGCCGTGGTTGGCGAACGCGAGGTTGGTCTCGTACTGCCGGCCGTGCCCGTCGTCGCTCTCCCCGATGCTGATCACCGGCAGCCTGGCGGCCTGCGCCAGCGTCACCTCCGGCTCGCGGGCCAGCGGGTGGTCGGCCCGGAACACGGCGACGAGCGGCTCGCGCCACAGCACCTCGCTGGTCACCTGGTCGGAGTTGACGAGCGGGTGCAGCGGGCGCACGGCGAGGTCGACGCCGCCGTCCGCGAGCTGGTCCCCGATCTCCAGGCTGGGGCCCTCGTGCAGCACCAGACGCACCTGCGGATGGGTGTCCCGCAGCGCCCGCACCGCCCGCGGGTACAGGTACGCCGCGACGCTCGGGTAGCAGCCCAGCCGCACCGTCCCGCACACGGTCCCCGCCGCCGTCTCGGCGAGCAGGTCGAGCCTCCGGATGATCTCCTCGGCGTGCGGCAGCAGCCCGCGGCCCTCCGGGGTGAGGATGGCCGGCTGAACGGAACGGTCCACAAGCCGCCGGCCGACGAGCCGTTCCAGCGCCGCGACGTGGCTGCTGACGCGTGGCTGGGAGCGGTAGAGGGTCCGGGCGGCGGCGGAGAAGCTGCCGTGGCGGGCCACCGCCACGAAGCTCGCGATCCAGTCGATTCGGTAGTGATGCGCGCTGCTGAGGTCCATGGCCGTCCTCCCACAAGCCGAGATCGTCGAGAACGTTACCCGCGGCGCACCGATAGTTAAATGGTGCAGATGGTTGTCAGGGCTCTAGAGGTGTCATCAGCGGACGAATTGGTCGGCGTAGCCGGCGCCGAGGCCGTTCTTCGCGTAGTGCGCCCGGCACATGTCGATCTTGGTGAAGGTGTCCTCGTAGCCGATCTGCTCGCCGTTCTCGTCGACGTAGGCCATGGCCCCGGTGATGTTGAAGAACGTGATCATCTCGGCGCAGTCCGGAGGGACCTCCAGCGTGTGGATCTCGCCGGGCGGCTCATAGACGAAATGGCCGGTCTCGGCGACCCAGTCGTGCTCGTGGTAGTGCCATTTCCCCTTGAGCACGTAGCCGAAGACGACCCCGGGATGCCGGTGCCGGGAGACGATTCCGGCGGCGGTCACCTTGAGCAGGTTGCACCATTGCCCGGTCACCGTGTTGAACATCAGCGGGCGGAACCACACGTTCGGCGCCTGCGGCACCCACACCCGGTCGTCGTCCGGCACGGCGGCGACGGCGATCTCCGGCGGTACGGCGCCGGACACGGGAATGACGGCCATGGACATCGGTCCTTTCCGGGATTCGGGGATTCGGGGATTCGGTTCAGGCGGCCAGGTATCCGCCGTCGACCGCGAGCACGGCGCCGGTGATGAACGCGGCGTCGGGACCGGCGAGGAACGCCACGGCCCCGGCGATGTCCGCGGGGGTTCCCCAGCGCCGCATCGGCGTGCGGTCGATGATGCGGCGGCTGGTCTCGGCGCTCTCGTGCAGCTCGCGGGTCAGCCCGGTGCGGATCCAGCCCGGGGCGACGGCGTTCACCCGGATGCCCTCGTCCGCCCAGGCCACGGCGAGGGACTTGGTCAGCTGCAGCACGCCGCCCTTGCTGGCGCTGTACGCCGGGACCCGGGCGCCGCCGAAGAAGCTCAGCATGGACGCGATGTTGACGATGCAGCCCCGCGAACCGGCCAGCGCCTCGCGGGCGGCCAGGCAGCTCCGCATGGTGCCGGTGAGGTTGACCCCGACGACGTCGGCGAACACCTCGGACTCGAACTCCCTGCCGCGCGCGACGATGCCGACCGCGTTGATGAGGACGTGCAGCTCCCCGAACGTGCCCAGGAACGCGCGCAGCTCGTCCTCCCGCCGGACGTCGAGCTCCACGCTCCGCACCGTCCCGGGCAGTTCGCCCGCGGCGCTCCCGGCGTCGAGCCCGGCGGCGACGACGCGGTCCCCGTCGGCGGCGAACCGCCCGGCGATCGCGGCGCCGATCCCGCTGGTCCCGCCGATCACCACCACGGTCCGTCCCCCGGGCCCCGCAACGCGGTCATCGTGCACGGCCGTCTCCTCCGATGTTCGGTTCCAATGCGATGGACCCGATTGAACACAGCCGGGGAACGCCCGTCAGTCCTCATACGAGAGGGGAATGAGGGTCATTCGGATGCCCCGCCGCCCGCATCCGCCCGCGCCCCGCCGCGCGCCCGCGGGACGCGTTCCGTTCGCACGCGTGGCCGGAACTCGCCTGTATCCACCCGGTCGGACCGGCTCCTCTATTCTGTCACGCAAGCGATGGCCCGGTAGGTTCGCCGCACTTCGCACACCATCAAGCCGAGGAATGACGTGCTGATCGAGCAACCCACTGAAGCGTTCCAGGAGTTCCAGCAAAACCTCGGTTATGCCCGGCAGCTCGTCGATGGCGGACGCCGGCTCGAACAACTGCAGGTCGGCGCGTTCGACATCGACGACCTGTACAGGGCCGCATGGGTGCAGGCGGTCGCGGCGCTCGACCATTGGGTGACGGTGGAGATCGTCGACCGCGCCGTCGCTCTCGCCCGGCAGCCGGCCGCGGCCCGGCCGCCGAAGTTCGGCAGGCTGCCGATCAGCATCGACCTGTTCGAGCGGATCCACCATCAGCACCAGCCGCTCGACGCCGTATTCCGCGCCCACCTGGAGCAGACCTTCGGGTTCATGACCTTCCAGAACCCCGACAAGATCAAGGAAGGTCTGGCGTACATCAGTACGGTGAATCTCTGGCCACGGGTGGCCGCGCTCCTGAACGCGGAAACCGACGGCGATGCGGACATCACCGCGGACGTCGTACGGACGAAGCTGCGGGAGATCGCACAGCGCCGCAACGCCATCGCCCATACCGCGGACCGCGATCCGCAGAGCAGCGGCGGCCGCGCCGCGATAACGGCGGACAACGCCGTCGAGACCATCGGCTGGCTGGAAAGGATCGCAGGCGCGATCGTCCAGGCGCTGGGCCCGGTCATGGCGGCGCCGGACTATGACCGGCCCCCTGAAGGCGCCGACGCTCTTGGCAAGGCTCCCGCCGTCCCCACACGTGCGGTACTGGTCCGCGGGCGCAGCGACTGGGACGAGAACAGCCTCATCGAAAGCATCAAGAAGTACTGCACGCCCCCTGTCGCCGCCACTCTCCTGGCCGTTTACCGGCATGCCGAAACCCATCCGACATTCCAGGGCTACTATTTCGGCGAGGCCGCTCTTCCCTCGGTTACGGCGTGGTTCCACATGGGCAACGATGAGGCCGCCGTGTGGAGCATTTACACGGGAACCGACAAGTCGACGCTGTCGATCAACTTCCAGTGGATGCGCGATCGGGGAGCGGCCCCCGGACGTCTCGAACGACTCGCCGCTGACCTGGCCTCTCTTCCCGGATGGGCGGGGCTGCCCGATACTTTGGCGGCCTCGGATTTCGCCAAGCGTCCCTCAGCGTCACAGGCGGCGCTGTCGGCTCCCGGCACCAAGGACACCATTCTTTCCGCCCTCGGCGGCTTCCTCAATCCCTGAGGATTACTGCCCGGGTTTGGCGGCCGTTTCCTCGCTGAAGGCGAGTTCCAGAGCCGCCACCGCGTGAGCGCGATGCTCGTCGAGGGATGCGATCGCCTTTTCGGCGTCGCGGTCGTGCAGTGCCGCGAGCGTGGCGCGGTGCTCGCGGTTCACCCGCTGACGGTTCTCGCCGTCGCTGTAGTAGAGCGAGCGGTAGGCGTCGGTCGCCTCCCACAGCAGGCGGATGTGCCGGACGAGCCGCGGCATTCCCGAACACTCGAACAGCGTGAAATGGAACCGCCGGTTCGCGGCGGCCATCCCGGCGACGTCGCCGGCCTCGCCGGCGCGTTCCACGCCGCGCTGGATCTCTTCGAGCCGGTCCAGGTCGGCGGCGGTGAGCTCACCGATCGCGCGGCGGACGGCCTCGGCCTCCAGGAGCTCCCTGATCCGGTAGACCTCGCGCAGGTCGTCCATGGACAGCGAGACGACGCCGTAGCCGCGGTGCACCCGGTAGGCGACCAGCCCCTCGCCCTCAAGG
The DNA here is from genome assembly GCF_005889715.1 of Actinomadura soli. Lineage (GTDB taxonomy): Bacteria > Actinomycetota > Actinomycetes > Streptosporangiales > Streptosporangiaceae > Spirillospora > Spirillospora soli. The sequence continues at coordinate 37,456 of NZ_VCKW01000019.1, read as the reverse complement.
ATCTTGAGCGCCTCGCGCAGCGGGACGCGGCTGACGCCGAGTTCAGCGGCCAGCGCGTCCTGCCGGATGGGGTCGCCCGGCCGGAGCTCGCCGCTGGTGATGGCCCGCCTGATCTCTTCGAGGACGAACTGCTGCGCCGTCGGCGGCCGACGGGGCCGGTCGCCCGCGGTCATCCGGGACCACCCCGCTCCGGATCGGCGATCCGTTCGCGGACGGCACCGGCGTCCTCGTCCAGGCGCGGCGGCGCGGTGCGGTACCGGGCCGGCGTTGCGCTCAGCCGGATCGGGTTGGCGACCTGCCCCACCGGGCGCGGACGGCGCGGGTCCCGCAGGTCGACGCGGGGGGCGAGGCCGAGGCGGGTGGCGAGGCCGAAGGCGCCGGCGAGGTCGTTGATCGGTCCGCACGGGACGTCCGCCGCGGTGAGGGCGGCGAACCAGTCGTCCGCCGTGCGTCCGGCGAGCGCGGCGGTGAGCTCGCTTCTCAGGGGTTCCCGGTGGGCGACGCGGGCGGTGTTGGTGGCGAACCGCGCGTCGGCGGCGAGGTCCGGACGGCCGAGCGCGCCGCAGAGCGAGCGGAACTGCCGGTCGTTGCCGGCCGCGATGACGAGCGGCCGGTCCGCGGTCGGGAACAGCTCGTATGGCGCGACGCTGGGGTGCTCGTTGCCCATCGCGGCCGGCACCACCCCGGCCGCGACGTACGCGGAGGCGTGGTTGACCAGCCCGGACAGCAGCGACGACAGCAGCGAGACCTCCACCCGCTGGCCCTCGCCGGTGGCGTCGCGGTGCCGCAGCGCGGTCAGGACGCCGAGCGCCGCGTGCAGGCCGGTGATCACGTCGACGAGCGCGACGCCCGCCTTCATCCCGGCGCCGCCCGGGTCCCCGGTGACGCTCATCAGCCCGCCGACCGCCTGCACGATCAGGTCGTAACCGGGCAGGTCGGCGCCGCCGTCCGTGCCGAACCCGGTGATGGAGCAGTAGACGAGCCCGGGGTCGGCCGTGCGCAGCTCCTCGTAGCCGAGGCCGTACCGCTCCATCGTCCCGGGGCGGAAGTTCTCCACCACGGCGTCGGCGCGGGCGGCCAGCGCGCGGGCCGTGGCGGCGTCGGCGGGGTCGGACAGGTCGAGGGCGATGGAGCGCTTGTTGCGGTTGACCGCGAGGTAGTAGGTGCTCTCGCCGTCCGCGAACGGGGGTCCCCAGGACCGGGTGTCATCGCCGCCGCCCGGCCGCTCGATCTTGATCACCTCGGCGCCGAAGTCGGCGAGCAGCATCGTCGCGTACGGCCCGGCGAGGATGCGGCTGAAGTCGACGATGACCAGGTCGCGCAGGGCTTCGGTCATGCCCGCCCGCCTCGCGGGTCGCGGGTCCGCATCCGGTGGGCCCTCCTCACTCTCCGCGCCTGGACGTACCGCCGGGAATCTAACCCCGGCCGATTGGAGAATCAATACTGGATCCAAAATAGGATATGTGCTGATCTAGAGCCCCGGGCGGTTGAGGAGGGTCCTGCGATGACCGAAGCGGTTCGTCCCCTGGAGTTGTTCGGCGTCGACGATTTGCTGACCGAGGAGGAGCGGGCGATCCGCGACACGGTCCGCGCGTTCGGCGCCAAGGAACTGCGGCCGCACATCGCGGAGTGGTACCGGTCGGGCGAGCTGCCCGCGTCCGAGCTGGCCGGGAAGCTGGGCGGCCTCGGCTTGCTCGGCATGCACCTGAAGGGCCATGGCTGCGCCGGGGCGGGCGCCGTCGCGTACGGCCTGGCCTGCTTCGAGCTGGAGGCGGTGGACTCGGGGCTCCGCAGCCTGGTGTCGGTGCAGGGCTCGCTGGCCATGTACGCGATCTGGGCCTACGGCTCGGACGAGCAGAAGGACGAATGGCTGCCCGCGATGGCGGCGGGCGAGCGGATCGGCTGCTTCGGGCTCACCGAGCCCGACTTCGGCTCCAACCCGGCGGGGATGCGCACCACGGCCCGGCGCGACGGCGGCGACTGGGTGCTGAACGGCACCAAGATGTGGATCACGAACGGCGCGGTCGCCGATATCGCCGTCGTGTGGGCCCGCACGGACGACGGCGTCCGCGGCTTCCTCGTCCCGGCCGGGACGCCCGGGTTCAGCGCCCGCGACGTCGCGGAGAAGCTGTCCCTGCGCGCCAGCGTGACGAGCGAACTCGTCCTGGAGGAGGTGCGCCTGCCCGCCGGCGCGATGCTCCCCGCCGCCCGCGGCCTGTCCGGACCGCTGGGCTGCCTCAACGAGGCGCGGTTCGGGATCGTCTTCGGCGCGCTCGGCGCGGCCCTCGACTGCCTGGAGACCACGATCGCCTACGCGCGGGAGCGTGTCGTGTTCGACCGCCCGGTGGCGGGCTTCCAGCTCACCCAGCAGAAGCTCGCGGACATGGCCCTCGAACTGGGCAAGGGGATGCTCCTGGCGATCCGGCTCGGACGGCTCAAGGAGACCGGCGCGATCACCTCGGAGCAGGTCAGCGTCGGCAAGCTCAACAACGTCCGCGAGGCCCTGGCCATAGCCCGCGAATGCCGGACGATCCTCGGCGCCAACGGCATCACCCTCGAATACCCGGTGCTCAGGCACGCCAACAACCTGGAATCGGTGCTCACCTACGAAGGCACCAGCGAGGTGCACAGCCTGGTCATCGGAAAGGCGCTCACCGGCGTCGCCGCGTTCTCCTGACCCTCGCCGCCCACCGGTGGCCGGTTCAAGCCGCGCCGTGCCCGGCCTGGCCGGTGGCCAGCGGGGCGAGCGCGGTGTCGATGGCGTCGGTGAGGCGGCGGGGGTCGGCCTCGGCGCGGGCGAGGACGTGGAGCCCCTGCATGAGGGCGAGGAGGAGGCGCGCCTGGGCCCCGCAGTCGACGTCCGGACGGACCTCGCCTGATCGCTGCGCGGCCTGGAGTGCCTGCGCCAATCCGGTCTCCAGAGTGCCGAATCCGTCATGGACGAGCCGACCAGCGGTCTCGTCCGCGGGGAGCAGCTCGGCGGCGGTGTTGCCGAGCATGCAGCCGCGTCCGGGAGTTTCCCGCGCGGCTTCGAGAACGCTCAGGAGAAGGGCCCGGACACGGGGCAGGACGGCGCCGTCGCCGGTGAGCTCGGCCGCCTGCTCCCGGGCCGCGTCCACGTAGCGCTCCAGTGCGCGCAGGAAGAGCCCGTGTTTGTCGCCGTAGGCGGCGTAAAGGCTGCCCGGGAGGACGCCGAGCCCGTCCTTGAGGTCCCGCAGCGAGGTGGCCGCGTAGCCGCGGCGCCAGAAGAGTTCCAGGGCCTCCGCGACGACCCGGCCGTCGTCGAAGGAGCGCGGTCGTCCGGTGCGTGGCATGGCCGGATCCTACGACTTCTTGACAGCTCGTTCAAGAAGTGCGACGGTATTCGCCACCAACTTCTTGATCGGCCGTTCAAGAAGAACCCCGGCACCGCTGAGGAGATCCCGTGAGACGCCTTTTCCTGCACGTCAACGTGTCGGCCGACGGTTACATCGCCGATCAGGCGGGCGACATCGACTGGCGATTCGCCGACCAGGAGTTCCAGGACCACATCGACACCCTGCTGGAGTCGATCGACGGCATGGTGTTCGGCCGGACCGCCTTCGAGCAGCTCGCCGGATACTGGCCGTCCGCCGGCGACGAGGTCTCCGCCACCCAGCGGCGCCGGATGAACGAGCTGCCGAAGTACGTCATGTCGCGCACCCTTCACCACACCGGGTGGCACAACTCCCACCTGCTCGGAGACGACCCGGCGGCCGCCCTCAACGACCTCAAGGCGCGGGACGGGCGCGACCTCGCCCTGTTCGCCGGCGGCCGCGCCGCCACGGCCGCCATCGGCCTCGGCGTCCTGGACGAGCTGCGGCTCGTCGTCAACCCCGTCCTCCTCGGCGGTGGGACCCCGCTGTTCAACGGCACGTACCCGAAGAGGGACCTCCGCCTCATCGGCACCCGGAGGTTCGCCTCGGGCGCCCTGCTCACCACCTACGACCTCTGAGCGACGCACGCTCGCCCAAGAGCGTGATGAGGCCCGGTGTGCTGAGGATTCAGTCGTGGTGAGTGGGGAAACCCAAGGTGGCCATGAGGTTCCTGGTCTGGGTAAGGCGGAAGGGCCGGTGAGGGCGATGAGAGTCCCGAGGGAACACGTAGTTCAACTGCTCCGGGACGCGGGACTGCCGACCGCGGCCGCCGAGGCCGAGGAGGTGCTGCCCGATCCGGTCGAGTACGACGAGGCGGAGGGCTTTCTCGGCCAGCACGGCTTGACCAAGGACGAGCTGATCAGCCGGCGGGGCGGCAGCCCGTAACCGCCCTCGCCGTTCACAGGCTCACAGCGCCGGGGCCGGGCTGCCCGGCGCGGAGGCGGCGCCACGTCCCGGGGCGCGGCATCGGACGCGGGTGGTGCTTCTCGGTACGGGCGGCGGGCCGATCGTGCTCAGCGGCGACCGGATGGGCATCTCCACCGCCGTCGTCTACGGGAACAACGTCTACGTCGTCGACCTCGGTCATGGAGCGGCGGTGCAGCTCCTCCGCTCGGGCCTGCTCGGCGACCCGTCGGCGCCCGCCAACGTGCGCGGGATCTTCTTCACGCACATGCACTCCGACCACACGGTCGAATGGCCGGCGTTGTACACCACCGCCCAGATCAACCTGCTGCGGGCGCGCAGCGGCGAGCCGTTCCGTGTCTTCGGTCCGGGTGACCGGCCGGTTCCGCCCCGGACGTTCCCGCCCGACCGTCCCGCCCCGGGGCCGGTGAACCCCGGCGGCCCGATCTCCGGGATCTCGGCCATGACGGGCTACCTCCGGCAGGCGTTCGCCGCCGACTACTCGGGCAAGCTCATCGTCGGGCAGGACCTCATGCAGCTCGGAGTAGGCACCCGCCCAGGACGATAGGCGACCGGATCACCGCCGGGCGCCCACGGGTGTGAGGTGGTCGAGGGCCTGGAGGATGTCGTTGACCCTTTCCTTGGCGTCGCCGAAGAGCATGTGGGTGTTGTCGCGGAAGAAGAGCGGGTTCTGGACGCCGGCGTACCCGGTGGCCATGGAGCGCTTGAACACGACGACCTGCTGCGCGTTCCAGACCTCCAGGACGGGCATGCCCGCGATGGGGCTCGCGGGATCCTCTTCGGCGGCGGGGTTGACGATGTCGTTGGCGCCGATCACCAGGACCACGTCGGCGGCGCCGAAGTCGTCGTTGATCTCGTCCATCTCCAGCACCAGGTCGTAGGGCACCTTGGCCTCGGCGAGCAGCACGTTCATGTGGCCGGGGAGGCGGCCGGCGACCGGGTGGATGCCGAACCTGACCTGGACGCCCCGGTCGCGCAGCCGCGCGGTCAGCGCGGCGACCGGGGCCTGCGCCTGCGCGACCGCCATGCCGTAGCCGGGAGTGATGATCACCGAGGAGGCCGCGGCGAGCGCCTCGGCGGTCCCCTCAGGGGTGATCTCCCGGTGCCGGCCGTGGTCGCCGCCGGACGCGGCGGGCGCCTCGAGGCCGAAGCCGCCCGCGATGACGGAGAGGAACGAGCGGTTCATCGCCTTGCACATGATGGCCGACAGGTAGGCGCCCGAGGAGCCCACCAGCGCGCCGACGATGATCAGGAGGTCGTTGCCGAGCAGGAACCCGGACGCGGCGGCCGCCCAGCCGGAGTAGCTGTTCAGCATGGAGACCACCACCGGCATGTCGCCGCCGCCGATGGAGGCGACCAGGTGCCAGCCGAGCAGCAGCGCCACCGCGGTGACCGCGATGAGCGACCACAGCCCGGGCTGGGCGACGAAGGCGGCGGTGAGCCCGGCGAAGGCGATGAGCGCCCCGACGTTGAGCAGGTTCTTGCCCGGCAGCATCAGCGGCGCGGACTTCAACCGTCCCGACAGCTTGCCGAAGGCGACGATCGAGCCGGTGAGGGTGACGGCGCCGATGAAGACGCCGATGAAGACCTCGGCGCTGTGGATGCCGAGCATGTCCTCGCGGGCGAGCCCGGTCGCCTCCGCCCCCTCGGGGTGGTGCTCGACGTGCAGGTAGCCGCTCCAGCCGACCAGGACGGCGGCCAGCCCGACGAAGCTGTGCAGCAGCGCGATGAGCTCGGGCATCGCGGTCATCTCCACCGCCCTGGCCCGGTTCAGGCCGATCAGCGCGCCGACCGCGACCGCGGCCACGAGGAGCGCGAACGCGGGCAGGCCGATGTCGTCGTCGACGGTGAGGGCGACGGTGGCGACGAGCGCCACGGCCATGCCGAGCATGCCGTAGGTGTTGCCCAGGCGGGCGGATTCGTGCCGGGAGAGACCGGCCAGCGCGCGGATGAAGAACAGTGCCGCGACGATGTACGCCGCGGTCGCCGCGGTTGCGATCGTCATCGCCTAGCTCCTGACGAACATGGCGAGCATGCGGCGGGTGACCGCGAATCCGCCGAAGACGTTGATGCTCGCGAGCAGGATCGCCGCGAGCGAGAGCACGGTGATCGCCGCGCTGCCGGTGCCGATCTGCAGCAGCGCCCCGACCACGATGATCCCGGAGATCGCGTTGGTCACCGACATCAGCGGGGTGTGCAGCGCGTGGTGCACGTTCCCGATGACGTAGTAGCCGATCACGATGGCCAGCGCGAACACGGTCAGGTGCACCTGCAGCGCCGCCGGTGAGACCGCGATCAGTCCGAACGTCGCGGCGGCCGCGACGGCGGCGCCGAGCCGGCGCAGCGCCGGGTCCGCCTTGCGGGACGGGACGTCCGCCTCGGCGTCCCGCTGTACCGGCTGCGCGGCGGCCGGTGCCGCCGACACCGGCACCGGGGGCGGCGGCCAGGTGAGCTCGCCCTCGCGGACGACGGTCATCGAGCGCTGGACGACGTCGTCGAAGTCCAGGACGAGCTCGCCGTCCCGTTGCGGGGTCATCAGCTGGATCAGGTTGACCAGGTTGGTGCCGTACAGCTGGGACGCCTGCGCGGGCAGCCGTCCGGCCAGGTCGGTGTAGCCGAGGATGATCACGCCGTTCGCGGTGACCACCCGCTCGCCGGGGACCGTGCCCTCGACGTTGCCGCCGTTGGCCGCGGCCATGTCGACGATCACCGAGCCCGGCCGCATCGTCGCCACCATCTCGGCGGTGATCAGCTTCGGCGCGGGCCTGCCGGGGATGAGCGCGGTGGTGACGACGATGTCGACGTCGCGGCACTGCTCGGCATAGAGCGCGGCGGCGCGGACGTTGTAGTCGTCCGACATCTCCTTGGCGTAACCGGTGCCCGGATCGTCGTCCGGCTCCGGCTCGGCCACGGCGAGGTAGTCGCCGCCGAGCGAGCGCACCTGGTCGGCGACCTCCGGCCGGGGGTCGGTGGCCCGGACGATCGCGCCCAGGCTGCTGGCCGCGCCGATCGCCGCGAGCCCGGCGACGCCGGCCCCCGCGACCAGCACCTTCGCCGGCGGCACCTTCCCCGCCGCGGTCACCTGGCCGGTGAAGAACCGCCCGAACTCGTGCGCGGCCTCGATCACCGCCCGGTACCCGGCGATGTTGGCCATCGAGGAGAGCACGTCGAACGACTGCGCCCGGGAGATGCGCGGCACCGCGTCCAGGGACAGCGCGGTGAGGGGACGGCCGGCGAGGTCCTCCACCAGGTCCGGCCTGAGCCGCGGGCTCAGCAGGCCGATCAGCGTGGCGCCCGGTCGCAGCGCGTCCAGCCGCTCGGGCGAGGGCGGGCCGATGCCCAGCACCACGTCCGCGGCCTCGGCGGCGCCGATGGCGGCGCCCGCGGCCTCGTACCGGTCGTCGGGGAAGCCGGACCCGGCTCCGGCGCCGGGCTCGACGACCACCTCGTACCCGAGCTTCTGCAGCTGGGTGACGGTGTCCGGTGTCACCGCCACCCGCCGTTCGCCGGGCGGTTCCTCCTTGAGAACCCCAACGATCATGACAACCACCTCACGGTGTCTGGTATCTCGACATCAAGTTAATTATGCCGCGCGCACGGCGGTTTCCGCTTTGCGCTGTGTGCCAGTCTTCGCCATGAAAGTTTGGGCACATGGAATAGTGCCGCTGCGGACGGTGACGACGGAGATGCGTTCAGACCCGAGGCCGGAGCGAGGGCCGGGTGGTGAGCCCGGCCCGTTGACCGGGCCGGGCTCACGAGGCGGGCGTCAGTTCGTGTCGAGTGCGATGGCGACGTCGGTGATGGGGAGCGGGAACTTGCCCACCGGGGCGGCCGTGCCGGTGAGCGGTTCGACGGTGTAGAAGGTGGCGCCGCCGCCGGGCGGGACGAAGGTCCCGAAGGCCGTGTTCGAGATCGTCTTGCCGTTGCCGAGGTCGCTGTAGATGTCGAGGCCGGCGTTGGGCCCGGCGTTCACGCCGAGGGAGCCGGTCGCGACCAGGGTGCCGTTGTTGGGCGGGGACTGGATGACGACCTGGTCGCCGTCGGTGCCGATGTCGAACAATGTGGTCGCGGTGCCGGAATTGAGGTCGTTGTTGGTGTAGGCGGCGGCGGTGACGTTCGTGGCGGACAGGGGGCTGTCAATGGCCGTGGTGTTGGCGCTGAGGTCGTGCCGGAGGTTCTGGCCGGTGTCACTGATCACGCGCAGCCGGTCGGCCGCCGGATTGAAGTCGACCCCGAAATACGTGCCCTTCAGCCCCACGGTGAGCTGGGAGACCTTCGTGAGGGTGCATTCGGAGCCCGCGTCGAGCGACACCGTGTAGATGCCGCCGTAGTCGCCGACGGCGTACAGCTTGCCGTCCTGCACCCGGAAGTCGATCCCGATCAGCGAGGTGTCGGTGACCAGCCCGACCGGGTTCCGCACCCAGTCGAGCACCTCCGGGGTATCGGTCTTGAACGCGGCCATCAGCGTCCCGTCGCTGGAGATCCCGTACGCCTTCAGCTTGACGGCGCCGGCCGACCCGCTGCCCGGGACCACGGCGACCAACGCCGCCGCGGCCGCCAATGCGGTCATCCCCAACCTGATTCGTGCCTTCATCAACCCTTCTCCTTTCATAGGGCACGCCGGACGTTCCGGCGGCAATGTCTGCAGGAGCGACGGGCTTCGCGAAAAGTGCCGGCAAACCCCGTCGGTGATCGAGACCGCCCGCGGGTTCTGCGCAGGCGGAATCGGCCCGAACGATTCTTGGTGCCGATCTCAAGAGAAAAGCGCGACTGTGTGGGGAGCGTGCGGAGGGTCGCTTTCAGTCCTCCGCACGCTCATCGTGCACCAGGTGCCGGGCAAGGTCATCGCCGGCGTCTGTCCGCAGATGGTCACTCCAGGGATGACCTGCCGGTACCGCCGCACGGCCGCACCAGGACACCGCCCTCCGGGTTTCGGGCGCTCGCGCGACACCGGCAGGGGCCCGGGCGCCCCCGGCACCACAGCCGGGTGACGGTCCGTCGTTGATCGATGATCTGCCCCCGGCGGTCGCCGCGGGGTGTGCTGTCCGACACAGTGGCGGAAAACCGTCGGGGGCATTCCTACGTGGCGACCGAAGTCACATCGCATTCCCGTATGTAGCGTGACGACTGAGAGTGCACGGTGCCGCTTTATTCGCGGGCCCACCATGCGTTTCTCGGAATTGTCTTCGAGTGCTACGTGAAGAGGTGGCCATGACGGCGGAGAGTCTTTCGACCGCCCCGGCCTCGTCCCTGGGCGAGGTCAGGTATATCCAGACGGGTTCCTTCCGCACCGCCTATTACCGGGGCGGGCAGGGGAGCGGGCGCCCCATCGTCCTGGTGCACGGTGGCGGAGCGGGCGCCGACAGCCGGTCGAACTGGTACGGCTGTTTCGAGCTGTTCACGGCGGCGGCCGAGACCTACGCGATGGACATGGTCGGCTTCGGGCTCTCCGAGGCCCCCGCCCCGGAAGGCTTCGACTACACGCAGGACGCGAGGAACCGGCAGCTCATCGCGTTCATCGAGGGTCTCGGGCTGGGTCCCTGCGTCCTCGTGGGCAACTCGATGGGCGGCGCCACCTCGCTCGGAGCCGCCATGCTGCGGCCCGACCTCGTGGCCGGGCTGGTGCTGATGGGGAGCGGCGGCCTCACCACCCATATCTCCCCGGAACTCGGCCCGATGGTGCACTACGACTTCACCGTCGACGGGATGAGGGCGATCATCGACGTGCTCGCCAACCCCGCGTTCGTCCCGTCCGAGGAGCAGGTGCGCTACCGGTACGAGCTTTCGATCAAGCCGGATGTCAAGGCGGCGTACAAGGCCACCATGGGATGGGTCGCGAAGAACGGCCTGCAGTATCCGCCGGAGGAGATCGCGAAGGTCCGGACGCGGACGCTGGTGGTGAACGGGAAGCAGGATCTCGTCGTGCCGATCGAGCAGGCGTTCCGGTTCCTGCCGCTGCTGGAGAACTCCACCGGCTACCTGATCCCGAACTGCCGGCACTGGGCGATGATCGAATACCCGGAGATCTTCGCCCGCGAGGTACTCGACTTCGTCGCGGACGGGGAGGACTGACCGTGGACATCCAGCAACTGGGCTACACCGGCCTCAACTCGACCGGCCCCGCGGCCTTCCGCTCGTACGCGACCGACGTCCTGGGCCTGGCGGAGGTGCGCTCGGACACCGGCAGGACCGGCTTCCGGATGGACTCCTTCGAGCAGCGGATCATCATCGAGCCGTCCGACGTCGACGGCGGCGCCTACTACGGCTGGCAGCTGGGGTCGGGCGACGAGCTGCGCGCCGCGGCGACATCTGCCGGCTCACCCCCGGCGGCGACCTCATCGTCGAGGGCCGGGACAAGGACATGATCAACCGCGGTGGCGAGAAGATCTCCGCCGAGGAGGTGGAGAACCTCGTCTACCGGCTCCCGCAGGTCAGCCAGGTCGCCGCCGTGGCCATGCCCGACCCCGAACCGGGCGAGCGCCTGTGCGTCTACGTCGTCCCCCAGCCGGACGCCGCGGTGACCCTGGACGGCATCCGCGCCAGCATGGACGAGGCCGGGGTCTCCCGCTTCAAACTCCCCGAACGCCTCATCGTCGTCGACGAACTCCCCACCACCAAGGTAGGCAAGATCGACAAAAAGGCCCTCCGCGCCGCTCTGGCAGCCCCACACCGGTGACTGCTCGACCCCGGCCGTGACCACCACGGCTGGATGCCCGGCATGAACCAGCGGCACGTGGGTGCGGGCATGCTCCCGGTTTGAGGGAGGGCCCACCAGCAGGTGCTCAACGCCGCGGGCTCCCAGGCGCACGCGCCACCCCGCTCATGACACGACCACAGATCCACAGCCCGCCGCCGTAACCGGCGGTGGGCTGTGTCGCCGCCGCGATCAACTGGGGGCGCCTGGATCCCGCCCGTGCTCTGGCTGGTCTGGGGCCTGGCCCTAGCCGCCTGCCATCACCGTCGCGATCGGGCGGTGCCGGTCACTCTCGCGGGTGGAGCCGCCGGACGGCGGTGGTGTGCCGGGCCAGGGCGTCCGGCCGGGGGCCGATGCCGATGCCCGGCCCGGCGGGAACCCGCAGGAGGCCGTTGTGCAGGACGAACGGCTCGGTGATGTCCTCGGCGAAGTAGCGGTTCGAGGCCGACAGGTCGCCGGGGAGGGTGAAGCCGGGCAGTGCCGCCAGCGCCAGGTTGGCGGACCGGCCGATGCCGGTCTCGAGGTTGCCGCCGCACCAGACGGGGACGCCGTGCGCGGCGGCGAGGTCGTGGATCCGCCGGGCCTCCAGGTAGCCGCCGACCCGGGCGGGCTTGACGTTGATGACCCGGCAGGCGTCGAGCGCGATGGCGGCGGCGGCGTCGCGCGCGGTGTGGATGGACTCGTCCAGGCATATCGGGGTGGTCAAGCGCTGCTGCAGTTGCGCGTGGGCCTGCAGGTCGTCTTCCTGGAGCGGTTCCTCGATCAGCAGCAGGCCGTACTCGTCCAGACGGCGCAGGTGCCCGGCGTCGCCGAGGGTGTAGGCGGTGTTGGCGTCCACCTGTAGCGGGAGGTCGTCGCCGAATCGTTCCCGGACCGCGCGCACGGGCTCCAGGTCCCAGCCAGGCGCGATCTTCAGCTTGATCCGGGCGTACCCGTCGGCGAGATACCGCTCCACCATGTCGAGCAGCTCGCCGGCCGAGTCCTGGATGCCGACGGACACGCCGACGGGAACGGCCTCCCGCGCCGCGCCCAGAAAGGTGCCGAACGACATTCCATAGGCGCGCAGTTCGGCGTCCAGCAGCGCCGTCTCAAGCACCGCCTTGGCCAGCCGGTTTCCCTTGACCGCCGCGAAGACAGGGCCGAGCGCGGCGACCCGCGGCTCGGGCAGCGCGAGGACGCCGGGCAACAGGAAGTCGCGGACGATGATCTCGGCGGAGCCCGCGAACTCGGAGTAGTAGCCCGGTTCAGGGTCTCCTGCGAATTCGCCCCAGCCCTCGGCGGTGTCGGTGACGACGTGGAGCAGGAACGTCTCCCTGGCCGTCATGGTCCCGGTGGAGATTCGGAAGGGGCTCACGAGCGGCAGCGCGACCTCGATCAGGTCGACGTACTCGATCCTCATCGGCGGGCCATCGCCGGGCTGTCCATCGGCGCCTTCTCCGGTGCGCAGGCCGGGCGGGGCGATCCGTCTCGTGTGTCCCGCACCACCTGAAATGGCGGATATGTGTTAGTAACTTATCCCGATGGGTCAGCCTGACCAAGGGCTGTAGAGATCGCTTTCTCGGGAGGGGAACGCGCTCGGCCGAGTTGGGCTGGCGGCGATGAGGCAGGTAAATGGCCGGGGGCCCGGTTCGCCGCGCGGCGATTCGCCCTGCTGGCGGACGGTGAGCGTAGCGGGTGACCGATGCCCGCGCTGGTGCGGCCGGAGGCGGGCGGACGACGGCGAGCCGCGTCCGGGATCGGCCACCGGCCGGATCCGGCGCATGTTCTGGTTCACATCTCACATTTAGGAATTCCGCCGACTCATCGCCCATTCTTATTTCCGAAAAGTGCGGTTGGACGTCCCGCTGCCGCGGCGCCGTTGAATTCGCTTGATTACCGACCGCTGTCAAGGAGATCGTCTCCGGGCGCCTCGATGTGGCACTTCGCATTCATGCCTTCACTTGGCGTCCAATGCGATGCCGTCCGCGTCGCTAATCTCCGCGGGAGCGCCAGAAGGTGACATATGCGACATACCGCCATCTTGGGCACTCGGCCGCCCTCTACTCTGGGGCAAGACCGCTCGATCGCTCCGGTGGCGCCCGCCGACGCACAACTCATGCCCTCGGCGCAAAAACCGTGGACGAACTTAGACCGGCAATTTAGCTGCAGTATGCCGACGTATCCCTGGCGAAACCCGGCACTTCGCCCAGGGGAGCGGCCGGTGATATAACTTCCTTTCGGGATGCATCCATCTAGCGATGCCCGCTTTGGCTGTTTCGCGCTCGGCGCCGCTCTCTCCGCCGTGAACGAAGCCAGGTGGGCGGCGCTCCGGAATCAGCATCGACGATGGGCACCGCGCCGAGGTACCCGCCGTCCTAAGAAGACCTCGGTGTCGAAGGAGTTGTGATGATCCCCACCCACCACGATGTGATCATCGTCGGCGGAGGCATCATCGGAGGTGGGATCGCCGAACAGTTGCGATGCGGCTCACGCCTGCGAGTGAGCATAGTCGAGCAGGAGCTCGGCGCCCGCGTCAAGACCAGCGCCTCGCAGGCGGCGGCAGGTGGGATCAATCCGCATCTCTACGACGAAGGACACGGCGCACTGGGCCCGATGGCCCAACGCAGCCGAGACCTTTACCCGGGATGGATCGAGCGGCTGTCCACCGCCTGGGGGCAGTCGCTCGAACTCCGCCCTTCCGGCCTCCTGTGCGTCGCGGTCGAGGAGAAGGAGCACAACCGGCTGATCAACGATGTGCTTCCCCTCCTCCACGAGCGCGGCGTGACCGCCAGGGAACTCGGCGCCGACGAGGCGCGCAGGCACGAGCCGCTGCTCGGGCCCGCCGTCATGGGAGGGCTGTGGCTGCCGGACGACCTCTCGATCGAGCCCATGCGCGTGATGGCCGCGCTTGAGGCCATCCTGAAGGCCGACAGCGGCTTAACCTGCATGCCGGAACGTGCCGAAGACATCCGCGCGGACGCCGACGGTGTCCAGGTCGTACTGAGCTCCGGACGCGTCCTGCGGTCCGATCAGGTGGTCGTCGCGGCGGGGCACCTGAGCCATGAGCTGGTCAAGGAGTTCATCGACTGGCGGGACGGCGACTTCAGCCCCGTCAAGGGGCAGATTCTCGAGGTCGCGGCTCCCGCACGCGGCGGGCTGGGCACGCAGTGCGACGCGCTGGTGTCCGGCGACAAGAAGACGCACATCGTCCGCGCGACGCCCTACGCCGAGGGCCGGGTGGCCGTGGGCGTGACCCATGACCGGGGCGACGCCTCGCCGGGGACGTCGCCGCAGGCCAATGAGTCCATCCTGCGGAACCTGAAGCGGATCCTGCCGGCCGTCGCCGAGTGGAAGGTCATCGGCGCCCGCGCCGGGGTCCGGCCGGGAACGTCGGACGGGCTGCCGATCCTCGGCTATGTCGATCCCTACCGCCGCGTGCTGGCGGCCACCGGGCACAGCGGCCTCGGCATCACGCTGGCGCCGCGCACGGCGCAGCTGGCCGTCAAGCTGCTGCTCGACACGCCGCTGACCGAGGAGGACCGCGCCGACCTGCATGTGAGCAGGCCGGAACGCCTCGCTGCGAGCCGCCCGCGCTAGCCCCCGCCCGCGCCGGCCCGCGCTCGCGTCAGCTTCCGCTCGCGCCGGCTCAGCCCAGCCCTGACCATTCGCTCTCCGTTCGCAGCACCAGGCGCAGGCTGTTGAGCGCCACGTGGTCGCGGATCCGGTTGATGGTCAGGTCCCACTGCCGGGTCAGGCCCTGGAAGCGGTCGAAGGCGTCCCAGAGCCCGTACAGGCCGGGCTGGACTCGAGCCTTGGGCATCCAGTGGTGCAGCAGGTGGTCGATGACGGGTCCGATGTGCTGGAGCGTCCGGTCCAGGTCACCGGAGCCGGGCCGCGCCCGCTCGATCTGGCGGCTGACGAAGTCGAGCAGCCAGTCGTGCAACGCCAGGTCCTCGACGAGGTCGAGGAGGTCGGACACGTCCGGCCAGACGACCGCGAGGCGGATCAGGCGGGTGCCCTCGGGCAGGACGGTGAAGCGGTAGAGGCCCGGGTCGCCGTTGTCCCGGACGGGCTGCAGCGCCCACCGCCACCGTCCCAGCGGGGCGTGCAGCGGCTGCTTGCCGTCGAGCAGCCTCGACCGCTGGAGGTTGAAGACCGTGGACTCGGCGGTACGCCCCATCTCGATGTTCAGGTGGCCGTTCTCGGCCTGGGCGAATCCCTCGGCCGCGTCGTCCAGGCGCAGCCGGCCCAGGTACTCGACCACGCCGGGGGTGGCCAGGTAGTGCGACCATTCCCGCCGGTACTGCCGGGACGACGGCACGAGCGTGGTGTGCGAGCAGGTCTGCACGATCAGGCCGCCTGTCAGGGTGGCCCGTGTCGCGAACGTGCCGACGCCCCGGACGTGACGTCCTGAGCGTGAAGGCATGAAGCAGTCGATGCCGGCCAGCCGCTGGGGCGAGACCGCGTAAGCGCGCGGATACGCGGCGTGCCGCACCTGCTCGCCGGGCACCAGGTCGAGCAGCCTCACCGTCTCCGCCATGGACAGCTGCGAGGAGTGCCCGAGGAGGCCCGTCCGGATCTCCCCGATGGAGAGGGTGCCCTCAGAGGCCGTCGCTGAAGACATGGGAGATCCTGCCGACGACGTCATCGGATAGATCGACCTTCTGGGCCGTGGCCTGGGCGGCGGTCTGCTCGGTGACGGCCGGGTCGATGGAGACCTGGTCGAGGATGGTCCGCACGGCGGCCTCCACGTCGGCGAACCGGGTCTCGAGCAACGACACCGTCTGGAACGCGGCGAACGGCTGCGCGCCGTCGGCGAGCTGGACCAGCGGCGGAAGATCCTCCCAGCGGTCGGGGTACTCGCCCGTCCACCGCTCGGGCGAGATCACGGGCTTGCCCTGATGGCGGAGAAGCCCCAGCCGGAGCAGCTGCCAGACGGCCGAGAGCAGCGCGCAGGACCACCGCCGCCGGCCGTCGGGTTCGTCCCAGAGCTGGACCTCCATGCAGATGGAGTGGCTCCGGGCGCCGTTCTGCTCGGGAGGGCGCCAGGGCCGGGTGGCGAGCGCCTCGTCCAACCCGTCGGGCCTGAGCCTGTCCCTGCTGTTGGAGACCCAGCCGGTCATGTGGACCGGGGGGCGGAGGCCGTTGCTGCCCCGCGGGGGGTCGGAGACGATACGCCCGAGGACGAGCTCCGCCGGAGACACGTCGCCGGCGCAGGCGCACGCGGACTCCCTCACCAGATAGTCGATGCCGAGCCCCGCGTCGTGGGCCGCTTCGAGCAGTTCGGGCACGAGCTTCTTGGGCGAGGCGACCTGGCTGAAGTAGTCGTCGACCAGGAAGCAGGTACTGACCCTCAGGGGCGCGGGATGGCGAGCGCGGACGAAGCCCGCCCAGGGGCTGATCTGCGCGAAGTGGCGGCGCAGGGCCTGCGGGCCGTCGAGCAGGTCTTCCATGTACAGGTGGCCGAGCTCGAGCGACAGGTGCGAGCGCGGCACCCGCTCCACGCGGGGCTGGCTGGTGAGGACATCGACCTCCAGCTCGGGTTCGGTCATAACCGGCTCCAGGCCGCCGGCTCGTCCAGATTCGCGGCGAGCGTGGCGAACGCGTCGACGGTGGTCTCGTTGGCGATCTCGGCGTAGACGTCCTCGTCGGTGATGAGCTGTTCGCGCCACTGGAGCACCGGGTCGACGGGCACCGTCGCGATCACGGAGGTGCGGCCCAGACCCGCGATGTTGGCCTGTTCGTTGAGGCCCTTGTCGACCTGGCGCAGCCACGCCTCCTGCTCGGGACGCAGCCCCAGCAGGCCCTGGTCGATCTTCGGGTCGATCACCGCCGTCCGGACGAAGCGGATGCGGCGGCGCAGCTCGTCGCGGTCGTGGCCGAACAGGTGGCCGAACTCCAGCAGCCCGCGCTCCTCGAACACCAGGTCGGCCGCGGCCGAGATGTGCTGTCTGGTCCAGCGGTGGAAGACCAGCCAGCGGGTGTCGGAGATCCGCTTCTCCCGCGCGGTGACGGTGAGGATCATCTCCGCCGCGTGAGAGCGCCCGGCGCTCAGGTCGATGAAGATCACCGAGAACTGGCTCTGCAACAGCAGCAGCAGTTCGGCGCAGCGCTCGATGACCTCGGGCTTGGCGGTGAACTCGCCGCCGCCCAGGTCGCCGGGGTACAGGACGAGGTTCCCGGCGCCCGTCGGCCGGGGACCGGTGCCCGGCGGCCGGCGGCTCTCCGACCAGATGTCGACATAGCCCGGCGTCACCGTCTTGCCCTGCAGATACCGGTGGAGCCCGTCCTCGGCCTGGGTCCCGTGGGTCATCCGCTCGACGCCGAAGATCGCTCCCGCGGTCGGCGAGCCGAAGTCGAAGTCGAGGTAGCAGACGTCATCGCCCTGGATCGCGCGCCGGTAGGCGACGTTGCATGTGGTGACCGAGCGTCCGGTGCCGCCTTTGTCGGAGGTGGCTATGACGAGCACGTCAACCGGCCCCTTCCGCGGCGTTCTGCCGGGCCACCCTGACCTTCTCCAGGGTGCGCAGGATGTCCATCACGGTCGCGATGGCGGTGGCGGGTCGCAACGACGCGATCTCATGAGCATGGTTGAGGTTGAGCCGTGCCTCCTCCAACTGGACGCGCAGCGCTCCCCGGTCGACCACATTGGCCTCGAGAAGCTCCAGGTCGAAGAGGTTGTCGGTCTCACTGAGGATGGCGCGGGCCACCGCGTGGATGTTGGCGCTGCGGGGGAGCGGGTCCTGGATGAGGCCGATCGCCATGACGATGCACTCGACGATCCGTTCGGTGTAGTACCAGGACGGGCGGTCGTTGTGCTTCTTGAGGCCCTCGAAGACGTTGGCCGCGTCGTCCCAGAGGCCCGCGTTGACCGAGTGCTCGATCCGGCGCTGGAAGATGTGCACCCAGATCTCGTCCGCGGTCTGGATGAGGTCTTCCCGCAGGTCGGCGTCCCTCGTCAGCCTGGCCAGCCGCAGGACGTTCTTGAGCAGCAGCGGTGAGAAGTCGTTGAGCCGCCAGAACAGATCGGGCCCGTCGCGGCCGCTGCCGACGAGCTGGATCTCCGTCCCCGGCGTGTGGTAGCGGACGGCGGCGTCGTCCCGGGTGGCCCGGCTGGTCACGCGGCCGCGCTCGCCCAGCTTCATGAGGATGTCGGCCAGCCGCGGGCGTTCCATGGTGCTCGTGGTGCCGCGGACCTCCTGGTCCTGCAGCACCAGGGAAATGATCAGCAGACTGAAGTGGTCGGACTCCCGGTCGTCGGTGGTGCGCCAGGGCAGGTCTTCCAGGGGCCGCCGGCGGGCGTCGCCGAAGGTCGCGATCGTGCCCCAGTACCGCTGGGTGAGCTCCCACCGCAGCTTGAGCGCGCCGGCGAGGCGTTGCTGCTCGTCGTTGAGGAGGCCGAGGACGGTCGTGCGTCCGGAGAACAGGTCGGTGATGCCGTCAAGGGCGTTCACCGTGAAGTAGAGGAAGGGCGCGCTCTCCGCGATGCCGCGGCGCTGGTTCGTCACCGAGGGGACGCCCTCCACGTCCGGGGCGTCCTGGGCGATGCCCCACGTCCAGCCGATCTCGAACAGCCGGTTGCGGTTCTCGATCAGTTCGGCGGCGCGCTGCTGGCGGAACCCGAAGGTCACTTCCCCGAGGGAGGCCCGGATCTCCTGCAGCGACGAGCGCAGCTCCTCGGCGACCTGGCGGGTCGAGCGGTTGGACCGGTTCACCGTGCCGAGCAGGGCCAGGCCTTCTCTGGAGTCGGGCGTGAAGACGTTGATGACGAAGCTGCGCAGCAGGCCCACCATCGCGGCGGTCAGCCGGACGTTCGCGATCCGCTCGAGGTGGCGCACGCGGGCTTCGGCCTCGGGGCTCATGACCGTGCTGCTGAAGCCGCGGACGAGCGACAGCGTGCTCAGCATGAGCGAGACCGCCATCGAGAACGAGTCGACGACGTCGACCTGCATCTGCTGCGGGGTGGGTTCGGTGCCGTCCTTGGCGCTCTTGAAGTAGCTGCCTCCGGTGAAGGACGGGCCGTCGTCCTCGGTGTAGTACTCGATGTGCTCGATGAGCAGCTCGACCAGCCGCTGGGGGATGTCCAGCTCGTCGCCGAGCGGCCGGAGCACCTCAAGGATGTCGTCGGCGGTGTCGTCGGGCTGGTCGATGCGGAAGTAGGGAAGAACGGTCGCCGGGTAGATGATGCACAGGAGCTGCTCGGCATCACTGATCGAATTGCGTTCGTATCGGCCGCCCCATTGCCACTTGTCTCCATCGAGCGAGACTTTCATGATGGAGCGCCAGAGGTTGAGGAGTTCTTCGCGTGGCTGAATCCTCATCGTGCTCAGCTTTCAGTTGATCTTTTGATACCGCAAGCCAAGATCATTCCAGTATACCCCGAACGGATCGGCTCTTCCTCCGCGCTCAGCCGTTTCACATGGTGCAGTTGTGTGCAAAAAGGCATGGACGCGACGACGTCCTCGATCGATACCGCCACGGCCGGAAAGTCTTGATCGCCGACCCGCCAGCCTTCGGAGTTCTCCATGAACCCGACGGCGAACGGAGCGCCCGGCCGCAGTGCGCTGGCGAACCTCGCGAGTGCCGTCCGGAACTCCTCCCTGTCCCCGGATATGGATTCGGCGACGAAGAACATCGTGCCGACGTCCCACTGCTCGGCGGGCAGGTCGAAGACCGACGCCTGCTTGATCTCGATCCGGGTGCGGGCCCTGACGGCCTCGTCCAGCGGGCCGGCGGCCGCGTACGCGGGGATCTTGGCGAACTCGTCCCAGAAGGGAGTCCAGGCCGCCAGCGGGCCCTCGAGCTCGCGCGTGAGCCAGTTGATACTGGAGGGAGACAAGTCGATCAGTGTCAGGGTGGAGCAAAAGGGGAGCATGGAGAAGGCGGGATAGAGATTGGCTCCGGTGCCGACATCGACGCCTTCGAGGTCGGTTCTGCCCTGAAGATGATCGACCATGAAGGCACCGATCATTGCGACGAAGCTCAGGTCGTCCCCGTGCGGATCCTGGTAGTTGGACTGCCAGTACGTCGGCAGGTCCATCTGGTTCCAGGAAACCTCTCGGTTGAAACTCGAATTCGCTGACCGTTCCTGGCCAAGATCAGTCTCGCGGTGCATGGGCAATAGTCCTCCCGAAACGTCCCGCAATCATTGTAGAAATGTATACGTGATCGCGCATCTTGGATCAAGAGTGCACCGACCCCAGGCAGGTGGGCATGTCCGCTTTTGTAATCCGGGAACTACGGGAGCTCGATGAGCTGGCCGCGGCCTGCGAGTTGTTCGACCAGATCTGGGGGTTCGAGGACGGAGCACTCTCGATCTTGCGGGAGATCATGCGCGGCTACGCGTATGAGGGGAACTACGTCGCCGGAGCGTTTCTCCAAGGTGCGCTGGTCGGCGCGTCGGTCGGTCACTTCGGGCCGCCGCACAGCCGGGCGCTCCTGTCGTATGTGACCGGCGCGGTCCAGCCGCACGCCGGTCTGGAACTCAAGCTGCACCAGCGGCGCTGGGCGATGGACCACGGGATCGAGCGGATCATCTGGACCTTCGACCCCCTCGTACGCCGCAACGCGCACTTCAACCTCGCGAAGCTCGGCGCGCGCGCCGAGGCGTACCTCGAGAACCACTACGGCCAGATGCCCGACGCCATCAACGGGCAGGACAGGTCCGACCGGATCAGGGTCGTCTGGCACATCACGGAGCCCGACGTGAGGGAGGCGGTCGTACGCGGCCGTCCAATGCCGATCAAGGTTCCGGCCGATGCGCAGCGGCTGCTCGTCGTCCGGCCGGACGGGGGGCCGGAGATCCGCGTGACGGACTCCGAGACCGTCCTGCTCGAAGTGCCCCCGGACATCGAGGGAATCCGGGCGGCCGGCTCCGACCTGGCCGCCCGCTGGCGCGGCGCGGTCCGGGACACCCTCGGCCGGCTCGTCGCGGACGGTGGAGCGGTCCTCGGGTTTCACGACAAGGCCAGCTACGTCGTCCAGCAGAAGTGATCAGGGAGGCCGCGCGGACTTCAGCTTTGGAGGTTGTTGAGCGTGACGAGAGAGCCCTCACCGTCCATCACCGCCGGCGCCGTGCTCAGGAAGATCGCCGCCGCCGCGGCCGCCGGGGCCTTCGCCTTCATCATCACCAACTACGTCGCCGACCAGTCCATCGCCCAGTCGCTCACCCTGTCGGTGCTGATCGGCAGCGTGATCATGCTGGTGCAGCTGCTGATCGACTTCGATGGCCGGGTCGAGGGGATCGAACGGTGGATGCGCGCCACCGATCTGGCCATCGAGTCCTCCAAGTGGCAGCAGGCACTGGGCGACTCGGCCCTGGACCGCGAGGCCTTCACCCGCTTCCGCGAGGCCGTGGTGAACTTCGGCCAGGACTGCCCGCCGCTGATCAGGCGGTTCACCGAGATCGTGGTGAAGGGCGACACCGACCTGATCGACCGGCTCAGCCGGGGCGAGGGCGAGGTGACCTGCGACGGTGAGGACCACAACTGGATCCTTCAGCTGACCCACGCCACCATGAAGACCCTCGACGCGACCAGCACCACCACGGTCGACGGCAAGGGGGAGAACTTCAGCGGGGGCTTCTGGACCAGCGAGCACGGCCGGCGCTACCTCAAGGCCCAGGTCGACGCCAAGGGCCGGGGAGTGACCATCCGCCGCCTGTTCATCATGGAGGCCGACCCGGACGTCAACGACGAGGACTTCCGGTCCATCACCCAGGAGCAGCGCGGCGCGGGGATCGAGGTCAGGGTGCTCCGCTACGACCAGATCCCCTCCATCCTCGACAGCCAGACCGATTTCATCCTCTTCGACGAAGAGGTCGCCTACGAAGTCGTCCCGGCCTCGAACCGCCAGCTCGGCTTCTTCATGACCCGCCTCCGGACCCGGACCGACTACACCCGCGCGTGCAAGGAGCGCTTCGAACACCTCTGGCAACTCGCCGAGAGCAGCGCCCCGGGCCGAGTAGAGCCCTGACCGGGCCCCGCGGCTGAAACCCTGCGCCGCCGCGCCCTTGCCCCGCGTCTGCACCGGGGAGGGGCTGCCTCAGGCCGGCTTGCGCCAGACGGAGACGTACTTGGCGGAGTCCTGGGTGAACGGTGCCCCGTCCCAGTCCGCGACGCGCCGTTCCAGCTCAAGCCCCGCGATCCGCGCCATCAGGTCGAGCTCCGCCGGCCACGCGTACCGGTGCCGGGAGCTGTCGCGGCGGTAGCGGCCGTCCTCGCCGTCGCTGGTGAGGTGGTGCGAGACGAGCACCTGCTCGACCAGGTCGAAGGTGTCGAAACCGAGATGCCGCTCGGAGACGTCGAACGGCACCGCGACCTGCCCTGGTGGCAGGAACGGACGCCCACCCGCCCGGTTCCGATGGCGAATTCCAGCGCCCGGCCGTCTCCGGCGAGTTCGGCGAGGAAGGCGAGAGCCGGTCCGAGCACAGCGGCCGAGGACATCTCGCTCTCCTCGGCGTCATAGCGGTCGGCGGTCTCACGGGGCCACAGCTCACTGCTCGTCACGGTCGGCCACGATGCCGCGGACGGACGGAAGCTGTCCATCGATTTTGACCCGCCCGGCTTGTGGTGCAGCGGCCGGTGCGTGATGGCCGAAGAGTGACGCACGACCGTCGCGCATCTCCAGCCGCAGCAAAAGACGATCTATATCGTCGCCTTAATTCGGTCGACCACATTCGATAAACGCCTCGAATATAAGCGAGCGATGGGCTCGGCGCGGTCAGTGCCGACTGCTTCTTGCGTTACGTGAGCCTGACATGCCGGTCACCTTGGGGAGCGGCAATTCTGGGCAATGGAAACAGGGCAGGATCGTTCCAGGTCTGATCCTTTTCTTCGACCGTCCCCCCGCGGAGTCACGATGCAGGAGCCCAAAGCCTTCCCGTTTCCGACCGACCACGCCCTGCGCCCGTCCCCGCTGCTGAGCGAGGCGCGCCGGGCGGGCCCCGTCCGTGTCCAACTCGACTACGGGGCGCCCGCCTGGCTGGTCACCTCCTACGAGGACGCGCGCCACGTCCTGAGCAGCCCCGTCTTCGGCCGCGACTGCGAGCGGGCCGGTATCCCGGCCGACCAGGTCGCCGGGATGACGCCGGTGGACCCGGCCAGCCGCACCCTGCTCACCACCGACCCGCCCGAGCACACCCGGCTGCGCCGGTTCATCTTCCGGACCTTCACCCCGCGCCGGGTCGAGGACCTGCGGCCCGGCACCCAGAAGATCGCTGACCGCCTCCTGGACGCCATGGTCCAGGACGGTCCCCCGGCCGACCTGGTGGACGTGTTCGGGCTCGCGCTGCCGGTCGAGGTCATCTGCGACCTGCTCGGCGTCCCCGCCGCGGACCGGCCCCGCTTCACCGCCTGGACCGACGCGCTGCTCAGCACCGAGCTGACGATCGAGGAGGTCCAGGCCAGCATCGGCGAGATGAACGCCTACCTCGGCGCCCTGGCGGCGCATCGCGTGCGCCACCCCACCGACGACCTGATCGGCGCGCTGGTGCGGGAGCGGATCGAGGGGGACGGCCTCACCGAGGACGAGGTCAACAACCTGCTGCGCGCCCTGCTCGCCGCCGGCCACGAGACGACCGCCTCGCAGATCCCCAACTTCGTCTTCCTGCTGCTGCGCGACGGCGGCTACGCGCGGCTCGCCGCCGATCCCGGCCTGGTCCCGGCCGCGGTCGAGGAACTGCTGCGGTACGTGCCGCTGATCGCCCAGGGCTCGATGACCCGCTTCGTCCTCGAAGACGTCGAGCTGAGCGGTGTGCGCCTGCATGCGGGCGACCAGGTCCTGATCGAGCTGGCCGCCGCCAACCGCGACGCGCGGGCGTTCCCCGACGCCGAGACCATGGACCTCACCCGGCGGGACAACCCGCACATCGCCTTCGGCCACGGCATGCACCGCTGTGTCGGCGCCGCGCTGGCCCGGATGGAACTCCAGGTCGCCCTGGCCACCCTCGCTACCCGGCTTCCCGGCCTCCGCCTCGCTCAGCCGTCCGACCAGGTGCCCTGGCACATGAACAGGTTTGTGCGCCGCCCGCGCAGGCTCATGGTCACGTGGTGAGTCGGCCGCGCCCCTGCAGCGTCGTGCCCGCGACCGTGGCCAGGCCGAGTTTTCGCATGATTTTCACGTGCCATTCCCTCCTGATCCCTGATGCGATTCCCGTCACGCCGAAGTCGGCGGCTTAAACGGGCTTTCCGGGTCATCGGGGATGATGCTGGCATGCCGGAGGGTTCTGCCGCCCCTGGAAGAATCCAGGGTCGCTACCGCTCGCCGGAAACCGCCAATCCATCCGCCCTCGGATGCCTGAACGGAATCACCATTACCCGCGCCCTTTCGGACGCCCAGGTCGGACTGGTACGCCGTGAGCACCCGGCTCGGCGGCGAGGAGCAGGGGCCGGCAGGGTTGGGACGGGGCGAATGGCGGTACCGTCCGGCCGGGCGCGCGGCGGTTCGACGGCGGTGAGCTGCGCGTTGGACGATGGTGAGCGCCGCGTCGATGGCGAGCACGGCGGTTTCATGGAGAGGCGTATCACCCGGGAGGGGAACGATGCTGTTCAGGAAGGAGGTCCTTGAGGGGATCGCGGGCGGGCGGATCGACCGGGTGTTCCGGGTGTGGGCCGAGCCCCGGGTCCGCGCGGGGAGCACCCAGCGCACCTGGGCGGGGATCATCGTCATCGACTCGGTCACGGCCGTCACCCCCGAGGAGATCACCGAGGAGGACGCCCTCCGTTCGGGCTTCAAGAGCCGCGCGGCGCTGCTCACCGCCCTCTCCAAGAGCACCAAGGAGGGCGCCTACCACCGCGTCATGCTCCATCTCGGCGGCCCCGACCCCAGATCGGAGCTGGCAGGGAACGCCGACCTGACCGACCAGGAGTTGGCCGACCTCGAAGCCGCCCTGGACGCCGTCGACGCCCGCAGCCGCCGCGGCCCCTGGACCCGCGAGGTCCTCCGCCTCATCGAGGAACACCCCGGCCTGCGCGCCCAGGATCTCGCCGAACGTCTGGACCGCGACAAACTTCCTTTCAAGGCCGACGTCCGCCGCCTCAAGTCCCTCGGCCTCACCGAAAGCCTGGAGACCGGTTACCGCCTCTCCCCGCGCGGCAAGGCCCTCATGGCCTACTTGCGATCCCTGGGCGAATGATCTTGAAGAGTCGTTCGACGAGGTGACCCGACCCGGGCCGCGGTCGGCCTGACCTGCGATATGGGCTTGACACATACTTTTCCTACCATAATTATAGGAATATGGCGCGCGCACTGACCGTCCGGCGTGTGGTGGACCACATGCGGCTGGACAGCACTCTCTGTCGCTGATCCCGATCTGCCCTCTTCCCTCCTCCCCTCGAGTTCTCCTCTCGCGAGAACCCCGCCGTGCCATGTCCGGACGCGGCGGCGGTCTTCTCGCTCGTTCGTGAAGGGCCAAATCAGCCATGTCGAGTTCTGTTCCGCACGCCTCCCGAGCGAAAGCCCCGCGCCGTCAGACACCGCTGGTCTGCGCCGTCCTCGCCCTGCTGCTGAGCCTGGTCGCCGCCTGCGGCGGGTCGGCCACGGCCGGGGGCGGCGGCTCCGGGCGCGGCACGGTGATCAAGCTGAGCGACCCGGGCAACGCCGGTGTGCTCGCCTACGCCAAGCGCGAGAAGATCTTGGAGAAGCGACTCAAGGCCGTCGGCGCGCGGGTGGAGTGGGGCGGCTCGTACGCCTCGTTCACGGCGACGATCGACGCGGTGCGCTCCAGGTCGGTGAACGTGCTGGAGGGTGCGATCTCACCGGCCGTGGGCTACCTGGCCAACGGTCGCGACCTGCGCATCTTCGCCGCCGCCGACCGGGTCGCCGACAAGGCCGCGCCCTACGAGGACGGCCTGGTCGTCAAGGCCGACAGCCCCGCCAGGACGGTGCGCGACCTCGTCGGCAAGCGCGTCGCCGTCAACAAGGCCGGACGCGGTGAGTACCTGCTGCTGCTCGCGCTCAAACAGGCCGGGATCCCGGCCTCGCAGGTCCAGCGCGTCCATCTGAACCCGGCGCAGGGCGCGTCGGCGTTCGCGACCGGCAAGGTGGACGCCTGGTGGGCGATCGTCGACGCCTATCCCGAGGTGGTCGCCAAGGGTGCGCGGGTCCTGCTGCACGGCCGCGACCTGCCCGACCGCGACCTCACCATCTTCGCCGCCCGCACCGAGGTGCTCCAGGCGAACCCGCGCGCCGTCCAGGTCTTCCTGGACGTGGTCCGCGAGCTGACCGAGCAGGAGAAGCGCGACCCGCGCAGGTTCCAGAACGTGTTCCTCGACAAGGGCCCGACCGCCCTGTCCGGTGCACGGCTGGACGACGCGATCGCCAAGGCCCGCTACCAGAACGTGCCGCGTCCCGTCACCGACGCCGACGGCGCGCACGTCACCGCGGTCGCCGGTCTGTTCCAGGAGCAGGGCGTGCTGCCGAAGGCGATCCGGCCCGAGGACGTCCTCTTCAAGCTGGGGGCCGCCCAATGACCGTGGCGCAGCGAGGGCCTTCAGGCCCCGAGGGAGTCGGGCCGCGGAAGGGCAGGGCCCGATGACCGCCGAGATCGCGTCCGATGCCGGGACCGTGGCGCGGCGTCCAGCAGCGGGACCCGTCGATGAGCTGCGCCCGCCGCCGTGGATCGGGCAGCGGCGACGGCGTCCGGCGATCTCGCTGGCCCTGCGGGTGTCGGTGCCGCTGGCGCTGCTGGTCGCCTGGTGGTGGGGGGCGGGCAGCGGCCGCATCCCGCCGGACGTCCTGACCGGACCGGGCGCCGTGCTGTCCGCCCTGGGGGAGCTGGCCTCCACCGGGCAGCTCGCCGACTACGTGCTCGCCTCGGCGCGGCGCGCGGCCCTCGGCGTCCTGGTCGGCTGCGGTGCGGGGCTGGTGCTCGGCGCGGCCGCCGGGCTGTCCGCGCTCGGCGAGGAGCTGATCGACCTGACCCTGCAGATGAAGCGGGCGGTGCCGTTCCTGGCGCTGGTGCCGCTGTTCATCTCCTGGTTCGGCGTCGGCGAGACGTTCAAGGTCGCGCTCATCGCGGTGGCCGCGTCCGCGCCCATGTACGCCTACGTCTACCTGGGCGTGCGCAGCGTCGACCGCAAGGTGGTCGAGGCCGCGCGCGGGTTCGGGCTTCGCGGGGCGCGGCTGGCGGTGTCGGTGGTGCTCCCGTCCGCGCTGCCGAGCGTGCTGATGGCCCTGCGGATCAGCCTGTCGGTGTCGCTGACCGGGCTGATCGCCGCCGAGCAGCTCGGCGCGACCGAGGGCATCGGCTACCTGGTGACGCTCGCCCAGCAGTACTACCGCAACGACTACATGGTGCTGTGCATCCTGATCTACGCGCTGCTCGGGCTGCTCATCGACCTGGCGATCCGGGGTCTGGAACGGCTCGCCACGCCGTGGCGCGGGCAGGTGACGGCCCGATGACCCGCGACGAGCGCGAGGTGGCGGTGCGGGTGCGGGGGCTGCGCAAGGCGTTCGGCGCCAGGACCGTCCTGGACGGGATCGACCTGGAGGTCAGGCGCGGCGAGTTCTTCGCGCTGCTCGGCCCGAGCGGCACCGGCAAGACCACGCTGCTGCGCCTGCTGGCCGGCCTGGAGCGGCCCGACGCGGGGACGGTGCTGACCGCGCCGCGCGTCACCACGGTCTACCAGGAGCCCCGGCTGGTGGTGGCCAGACGCGTGCTGGCCAACGTCACGCTCGGGCTGCCGCGTTCGACGCGGGGCAAGGGCGGCCGCGCGCTCGCCGAGGTCGGTCTGGGCGGACGTGAGCGCGCCTGGCCCGCCACCCTGTCGGGCGGGGAGGCGCAGCGGGTGGCGCTGGCCCGCGCCCTGGTGCGCGACCCGCAGGTGCTGCTGCTGGACGAGCCCTTCGCCGCCCTGGACGCCCTGACCCGGCTGCAGGCCCAGGATCTGGTGGCGGAGCTGTGCGCGCGGCACCGTCCCGCGGTCGTGCTCGTCACCCACGACGTGGACGAGGCGGTGCGCCTGGCCGACCGGGTCGCGGTGCTGGACGACGGCGCCTTCGTGGTGGACCGTGCCATCGACCTGCCCCGTCCCCGCGGCGCGTCGTCGGCCGCGTCCGACCCGGCGGTGCTGGAGCACCGTCGTGAGCTGCTGGCCCGCCTGGGCGTCGCCCCGCCGTCCGGCCAGGCGTCCGTGCCGTCCGACCGAGTAGCCCTGCCGTCCGGCCAAGCCGACCTGACGTCCGACCGAGGAGTGATCGCATGAGCAGTCCGCGTAACCGTGGTGTCGACAAGATCTGGTTCACCCGCTGCCCGGTTCCGACCGCCAGCGGCCTCGCCCACCGGCTCGGCGGGCTGGCCGAGGCGTTCGCGCCGTTCGGGCTGGAGGTGGGCGTCCTGCAGGACGCGGAATCCGAGCTGGCCCGGCACCATTTCGACCACGACCTGCCGGGGCTGTTCCGCGAGGGCGGCAACGTCCCCGCGCTGGCCGCCCGCAGTGAGGGCGCGCCGACCAGGCTGATCGGGCTGACGTGGATCGAGGAGTGGCAGTCGGTCCTCGTCCGTCCGGGCTCGGGCATCGAAGGGCCGCAGGACCTGCGCGGCGCCCGGGTGGCGCTGCCCGGCTGGGCCCGGACCAGGGCGCAGAGCTTCCCGCGCGCGATGGCGCTGCACGGCATCAAGGGCGCGCTCACCCAGGGCGGCCTCGGCCTGGACGACGTCAGGTTCGTCGAGGTCGCCGCCGACCTGTCGCCATCGGTGGGACGGGACGCGCGCGGCGGCCGCATCGCGTGGCCCGGCCTGGACGAACTCGCCCGCGGGCAGGTCGACGCCGTCTACGTCAAGGGCGCCCGCGCCGCCGAGCAGGCCGCCGCTCTCGGCCTCGTCGTCGGCGTCGACCTGGACGCCCATCCCGACCCGGCGACCCGCGTCAACAACGGTACGCCGCGGCCGATCACCGTGCACGAGCGGCTGCTGGACGAGCGGCCCGAGCTGGTGACCGCGTTCCTCGCCGCCACGCTGCGCGCGGCCGACTGGGCCGCCGCCGACCTGGACGGCGTGCGGCGGATCCTCGCCGGGGAGACCCGGTCGGGCGCGTCCGGCGTGCGCACCGCCTACCGCGACGGGTTCCACCGCACGCTGCGTCCCGACCTCTCGCCCGAACGCCTCGACCTGCTCGTGAAGCAGAAGGACTTCCTGCTGCTCCACGGCTTCCTGGCCGCCGACGTGGACGTTGTGTCATGGGCGGAGCCCGAGCCGCTGCGCCAGGTCTCCGCGAGGACGGCGGCATGACGCCCCCCGGCCGTTTCGGGGGGTGCGGGGAGCCGTCCCCCCACAAGAGGCCGTTCAGGTTCCTGCTCACGCTGCCGACGACCGGGCCGGACGCGACCCCGGCGCCGCTGCCGGAGTTCGTCACCGACATCCGCCAGGGCCGGTACGGGCCCTTCGACACGATCGGCGAGGTGGGACGCGCCGCCGAGGTCACCGGGTTCGACGGGGTCGTCGCTCCCTTCGCGCCCGACGCGGAGGAGTCGCTGGTGGTGGTCGCGGGGCTGCTGCGCCACAACCGCTGGATCCACGGCGTCGCGGGCTTCCATCCGGGCGTCGGGACCCCGGTGTACGCGGCGAAGCTGTCGGCGTCGCTGCAGCGGTTCACCGAAGACCGCTTCGGCTGGTGGCCGGTCGTCGACCTTCCCCCGGCGACGGCGCGGGCGCACGGCGATTTCCTGGAGGGCCCCGACCGGTACGCCCGCGCCGACGAGTTCCTCAGCATCGCCAAGGGCGTGTGGGAGCACGAGGACTACACCTACGAGGGCAGGTTCTTCCAGGTCCTCGCAGGCGGCTTCCAGGGTCCGCTGGCCGGACGGCGGTTCCCGGCCGTCCATCTGTCCGGCGTTTCGGCCGACGCGCTGGACCTGTCGGCGAAGCACGCCGACGTCCACGTCTTCGACGTGACCGACGACCTCGACGCGCTCATCGCCGACCTCGGCGAACGCGCCGCCGGGCACGGCCGGAGCGTCGCCTCGGGACTGCGGCTTTCCGTGGCGGCGCGCGAGGACGAGGCCGAGGCGCACGCCGTCCGGAACGTCCCCGAGCATGCCCTCACCGGGTCGTTCGAGCAGGTCGCGGCGGAGCTGCGGGGCTATGCCGACCGGGGCGTGAGCACGTTCGTCCTGGAGCCGCCGCCGCGCGTCGAGGAGATCTACCGGCTCGGGGAGCAGTTGCTGCCCCTCTTCGTTCGGGAGCACGCCCATGTCGATTGACATCTACTGGCGCATCGGGACGCACGGCGACCAGCCGTCGCTGCGCCGCCGCCTGGTGACCCGCGGCGACTGGTCGCCGGTCGTGCCGGGCAGCATCACCCCGGGGCTGCGCGAGGGCCGTCCGGACGGGTACAGCCACCTGGACCACATGGCCGACGTCGCGCGCTCCACCGAGCTGTCGGGGTTCGTCGGCGGGCTGCTGCCCTCGTTCCCCTTCACCGACGACCCCTGGGCGGCGGCCGCGAGCCTGGCGCGCGAGACCACCGGCTACCGGTTCATGATCGCCTTCCAGCCCGGTTTCCTGCACCCGGTGCAGGCGGCGCGGATGTCGGCGAGCCTGCAGCGCGCCACCGGCGGACGCGTCGTCTACAACATCATCTCCGGCGGCGGCGGCCCCGCCCAGCTGTGGTGGGGCGACAAGGTCGGCCACGACGACCGGTACGCCCGGACCTCGGAGTTCCTCGACGTCCTCAAGGCCGTGTGGTACGGAGGCCCGGTCACCCACCACGGCCGCTTCTACCAGGTCGACGGTGCGGGGCTCCCCGAGCGCCTCGCCGGGCAGCCCTTCCCGGAGGTCTACTTCTCGGGCTCGTCCAGGGCGGCGATCGAGGCCGCCGGGCGGCACGCCGACTACTACCTGTCGTGGCTGGAGCCGTTCCCCGCGCTGGCCGCCAAGTTCGACCAGGTCCGCGAGCACAGCGCCGCCATCGGCCGGTCACCCAGGTTCGCGGTGCGCATCGATGTGCTGGCCCGCGAGACCGAGGACGAGGCGTGGGCGGAGATCCGCCGTGGCTGGCGGCACGTCGACCCCGAGCGGCTGCGGGGCCCCGAGTCCACCGGCGACTCGGTCGGGTGGCTGCGCAGCTCGCGGTTCATCGACTGGCCGGTGCGCACGCCCCGCGAGCTGGAGGCGAGCCCCAACGTGTGGGGCGGGTTCCACCTGCTGCGCGGCGGTCCCGCGTTCGGGCTGGTCGGCAGCTACGCGCAGGTCGCCGCCCGGCTCGACGAGCTGATCGCGCTCGGCGTGGACGCCTTCATCCTCGCCGGGGTGCCGCACCTGGAGGAGGCGCGCCGCATCGGCGAGAACGTCCTTCCGCTGCTGCGCGGCCGCTGGCCGGACACCGCGCCGGACACGCCCGTCCCCTCTCCCGAAACGCTCGAATCACCCGAAGCCCTTGAATCTCCCGGAACGCTCGAAGCGAAAGGATCCACCCGATGACCCGCGTCGGCTTCTTCCCCCACAACAACTCGCTCTGGGTGCTGCGTCACCGGGGCATCCTGGAGCGGTCGCTGCCGGACGTGGAGTGGGTGGACCTGCGGTCGCTTCCCGCGGGCGCCCGTCCCGCGCCCACGGAGGGCCTGCCGTCCGCGCACGGCGACCACCTGTTCGACGGCGGCTACGACTTCATCGGCACCGGCTCCACGCCGCCGGTCACCGCGCAGGCCCGCGGCCACGACATCGTCTACGTGGCGATCTCCGGGCCGCGGGTGGACAACGGGCGGCTGGTCGCCCTGCCCGGCTCCGGCATCGACTCCCCGGCCGACCTGGCCGGGAAGCGGGTCGCCCTCGGCCACGGCTCCTGGCAGACCACGCTCCTGCTGCTCGCGCTCGACCAGGCCGGGCTGACCTGGCGCGACATCGAGCCGGTCGACGCCGGGGCCGAGGGCGCGCAACTGCTCCTGGACGGCAAGGTCGACGCCTGGACGGGCAGCTACCCCGCGCTCGCCGCGCTGGAGAGCGAGACGGAACCGCGGACGCTGATCGAGACCGACGGGCTGTTCAGCCACCGCTCGCTGTGGTTCACGCGGCGCGACTTCGCCGTCCGGCACCGCGACGTCCTCGCGGCCATCGTCGCGGCGCTGCAGGAGTCGGACGCCTGGATCCGCGCCAACCCCCGCGAGGCCGCCGCGCTGTTCGCCGCCGACGATGGCGACGACCTCGACGCGTGGGAGCACGCGCTGCGCGGCCGCCCGTTCGGGCTGCTCCCGGTCGGCGACGACTTCGTCGCCGAGCAGCAGCGGGCCGCCGATCTGCTGCACGCCAACGGCCTGCTCGACCGGAAGATCACCGTCGCCGACGCCGTCCTCCCGGACCTGGCCGATCTGGTCACCCGCGCGTAGCGGACGGCCGGCAAGCCCGCCGGGTGCGGCCGGCCGGGAAGCACGGGCGATCCGGTGAGGCCGCATCCGGCCTGAACGTGGGTCTCCTCGCGTGCGGTGAATCGTGTGAGTCTGCTCCTGACTCTGATCCCGCACTCGGGAGTTACCCCATGGTAAAGATCAAGATGATGGCGCACGGCCTGCTGCTTCCGCTGGTGGCCGGATCGACGTTCGTGACCGTGAACACGGCCGTCAGATCGGCCGCGGCGGCCGAGGATCCCAAGGCGGGTGATGCCTGTACGGCCGCCGATCTGGGCAAGAGACATCCGTTCATCAAGAGCGCGGTGACCGATCCCACCATCACCCATTTCAAGGGGTACTACATCACCGACGGCTCGACCGGCACCCAGAGCGTCACGATGAGCACCCAGACCGTGATCGCGGTCGAGGTCGGGAACACGACCCAGATCAGCAGCGGGTTCAGCATCGGAGCCCTGTTCAAGGTCGAGGCGTTCGTCAACCGCACGGTGAGAAAGTCCACCGCCACCACCAACGCCCAGTCCCAGACCATCACCTGGAACTTCCTCAAGCCCGGCTACTACGGCCTCTACCAGGGGACGAGCAAGGTCACCGGCGTCTACGGCAGCCTCAACTGCGGCCGGGTCGACCTGGGCGGCGGCCGGTTCGCCACCCGGTGGGCCGAGCGTCCGGGAGGCACCTACACGACCTTCTCCACGATCGAGGAGGGGGCCGTCCGATGCGAGGACAAGGTGCCCGCGGGCAGCATCATGAGCAAGGCCCAGAAGGTTCTGGGCTGCACCGGAGCCCCGGCACAGGCGGCGCCGCGCACGCCCGCCCCGGCCGCGAAGGCTCCGTCCGGCCGCGTTGCGGCGCCCGCGGCACTGCCGCCGGGTTTCACCTGCTTGGCGGGCTACTACCGGATCGCCACGCCCGATCGTCTGCTGTTCTGGTGGAACGCCGACGGCACCGCCGAGTTCCGGCTGCACGCCTGGGCGAAGTCCACCAGGGTGCAATGGCAGGTCTGCCAGGGACCGACCACCAACGGCATGGTCGAGCACGTCTTCCTCACCCGCCAGAGCAAGAAGTGCCTGACCTTGAGGGCCGCGGACGCGCCCACGGAGAGCGCCCCGTTCTTCGAGGAAGCATGCCGGACCGTCGACGATGGCCAGCGGTTCTACGTCTACCAGGACGTGCCCGGCTCGAACCTCGTCGGCCTGCAGAACAAGATGACCGGATTCATGATCGGCCAGGAGCGGATCACCGACAACGAGACCATGCGGCAGTACAGCACCGGCAGGCCGGACGGAACGGGAACCTACGTCCTTGAGCCGATCCCGTAGGGACATCTGTTAGTTCACTGGGTTAGCGCAGCTCGGCCGGTTGCGACGCCATCGGCCGACAGCAGCGGCGTCCGCGCGGGCGCCGCTGCGGCGTCGCAGACCCGCCGACGCCGCGGGCTCACATGCCGACGGTGGGGCTGCGGCGCTCAAGCAGGACGACGTCGCGCCACTCGCCGTGCAACCGGCCGAGGTGCCGGCGAGTGCCGACGGTGCGGAATCCGGCCTTGGCGTGCAGCCGAAGGCTGGGAGCGTTCTCCGGGAAGACGCCGCTCTGGACGGTCCAGATGCCGCCGGACTCGGTGGCGGCGATGAACGCGGCCAGCAGCCTGGCGCCGACACCCCGGCCCCGGGCATGCGGGCTGATGTAGATGCTGTGCTCGACGACGCCGGCGTAGCAGCAGCGGTCGGAGACCGGGCTGGCGGCGATCCACCCCAGCACGTCGGTGCCGGGGGCCGCGCCGGGATCGGCGGCGACGTACCGGTACCGGTCGAGCTTGGCGGCGTCGAAGTCGGCCCAGGCGGGTGCGGTGGTCTCGAAACTGGCGTGCCCGGTGTCCAGGCCGTGCTGGTAGATCGCCAGGACCTGGCCGGCGTCCTGAGCCGTCATGGCGCGGATGTCGATACCGGGGCCGTGCTGCTGGGGGAGGGGCATGGCGCTCTCTCAGACGTGACGGGCGGGCGCGTGAAGCGCGGCCGCGTGACGAGCGGAAGCGGACATCAAAGGGCTCTCCCAGGAGAGCGGGTGGTGGGCGTGGCCGGGGCGGGCCGTCCCATGACCAGATCGGCGGCAGTGGGAAAGCACTCCACGCAGGCGTCGTTGATCCGGTAGAGGCGAGTGGTACCGCGCTGGTCGGCGAGG
This sequence comes from Actinomadura soli, assembly GCF_005889715.1. Classification (GTDB taxonomy): domain Bacteria; phylum Actinomycetota; class Actinomycetes; order Streptosporangiales; family Streptosporangiaceae; genus Spirillospora; species Spirillospora soli. The sequence continues at coordinate 2,944 of NZ_VCKW01000019.1, read as the reverse complement.
ACGAACCGCACCTCGCCCAGCACCTTCAGATGGGCCGAGACGGTGGACTGGCCGACGCTGACCTGCTCGACGATCTCGCCCACGGTCATCGGGCGGCCCCGGCGGGCCAGCAGCGACACGATCTGGATCCGGGTGGGGTCGGCCAGCGCCCTGAACCAGGAGGCGTACTCCGCGGCGGTGGGCCGGTCCAGCGGCCCCCTCTTCCTATCCATCGTTCATCGACGATAGACGATGAGACTCGAGGAGGAAAGCCGGGCTCTGCCGGGACGGTTCGTCAGCGGTCTTCGCCTGATCTCGTCATCTGTCTCTTGCGGCGGGCGGTGCGGTACCGATGGCGAAGAGGGCGGCCAGGACGGCGGCTCCGGTGAGGGCCAGGAACATGTTCGGGTAGCCGCCGAGCACGGCCGCCAGAGCGGCTCCGGCGAAGGGGGCCATGGCGGTGGCGGTGGTGATCGGGGCGGCCAGGATTCCGGACAGGGAGCCGTACGCGGCCGTGCCCCAGCGGTCGGAAACGGCGGTGGGCTGCAGGAGCGTGGCGATGCCGCGGGTCGTCCCGGCCAGGAACGCCACGGCGATGAGCAGCCCGACCGGGCCCGGGATGACGGCGAGGGCGGCGGTGGTGACGGCCGACAGGGCCAGGATCGAGACCGTGCGGGCGCGGACGCCGGTGCGGCGGGCGAGTGCGCGGTAGCCCAGGCGTCCGGTGACCTGGCCGATGCCGCCGAGCCCGAGCGCCCAGGCCGCGACGCTGGCGTCCGCTCCGCGGGAGGTGAGGAGCGCGATGAGGTTGACCACGACCGCGAACCCTGTGAAGGCCGACAGGGTCAGCGCCGCGGCGAGCAGGAGGAACGGCCTGCTGCGTACGGTGCCCCACACGGCGGCGCGTCCCATGACGTGGTTCGCGGCGGGCGCGGTCCGGTGCGTCGCACCTTCATGCGGTGAGGGCCAGGGCCGCCGTAGGGCCAGCCAGTGCAGCGGGACGGTCACCGCGGCCAGCACGGCGGCCAGCACCAGGTAGGAGCCGCGCCACGACAGCTGGGATGACAGCGCGTCGGTGAGCGGCGCGAAAACGGTGCTGGCCAGCCCGGCGGCGAGGGTGAGGGTCGTCAGCGCGGTGACGTGCCGGGGCGCGTAGTAGCGGGTGAGCGCGGCGAACGCCGGCTGGTAGAGCACGGCGGACATCGCGGCACCGGCCACCAGCCAGCAGGCGGTGAACCACCAGAAATTGGGCGCCGCCGCCAGCCCCAGGACCGACAGCGCGGCGAGCACCGATCCGCCGGTCATCAAGGCGCGTGGGCCCCGGCGGTCCAGGGCGCGGCCCACCGGTATGCCGCCGAGCGCGGCGACGATCAGCGCGGCGGAGAACGCGGCGGTGATGGCACCGGTCGACCAGCCGGTGTCGCGGGTGATGGCGGGAGCCAGCACGGGAAAGGCGTAGTACAGCACGCCCCAGCTGGTGATCTCGGTGACGCACAACGCGGCCAGCGGGCTGTTCACCGCGCGCCGGGCCTGGACACGCGCCGACCGGGCGCCCGCGGCCGGAGCCGCCGGCGCCCGGCCCTGGGCGGCCGGTTCGGCCGCGTCAGGCATCGGCGCGTTCGGCCTCGCCCGAGTGGCCGTGCTCGATCCCGGTGGTGAAGCCCAGTCCGGCCGGGGCGCCGACGCCGATGCTGATCGGCTCGGGCGCCGCTGTGCCGCAGCACGAACCGCCTGCGGCCTGGGTCCCGGCCTGGCCGGTGGGCTCGGCTGCCGGGGTGGCGCACGAGGTTCCGCATCCGCCCTCTTGCGCGCCGGCGCCGGGCAGTTGGTCGTCGGTGACCAGGTTGGTGGAGCAGACGCCGGTCTCGGGCAGGTCGAGCTGGACGGTGTCGGCCGCCTCCCGATCCCCGGCGAGCGCGGCGACGATGGAGCGGACCTGCTCGTATCCGGTGGCCATCAGGAAGGTGGGGGCGCGGCCGTAGCTCTTCATCCCGGCCAGGTAGAACCCGGTCTCGGGGTGGGCGAGGTCGCGTTCGCCATGCGGCGGGACGGTCCCGCACGAGTGGAAGTTGGGGTCGATCAGCGGGGCGAGTTTGGCGGGGGCCTGGACGGCGGGGTCGAGGTCGAGCCGGACCTCGCGCAGCATGTCCAGGTCGGGCCGGAACCCGGTGGCCGCGACCACGGTGTCGGCCGCGATCACGCTCTCCCCGTCCGGGGTGGCACCGATGACCCGGACGGCCTGGTCGGACGAACTGGCGGTGAAGCGGGCGACGGTGAAGCCGCGGACCAGCTCGATCTCGCCGTCCTGCACGGCCTTCTTCAGGCGGGTGCCGAGCGCGCCCCGCGCGGGCAGGCCATCGGCGTCGCCGCCACCGTACAGGCGGGCGACCGACGATCCGCGCACCGCCCAGGTGATGCGCGTGCCGGGCGCGGCCTTGGCGAGTTCGGCCAAGGCGAGCAGCGTGTTGGCAGCCGAGTGACCCATGCCGACGACCAGCGTATGACGTCCGGCGAAACGGTCACGATCGCGGCCGAGGACGTCCGGCAGCGGCCCGGTCAGGTAGGGGGCGGCCTCGTCCTCGCCGGGCGCGGGCAGGCCGGAGTGGCCGAGCGGATTGGCGTGTCCCCACGTCCCGGACGTGTCGATGACCGCGCGGGCGGCCAGATCGGTGACGGCGCCGTCGGGGCCGACCGTCCGCACCAGCAGCGGCTGCTCATCACGTCCGACGGTGCGGGTGACGTCCATGCCCTGCCGGGTGACGGCGACGACGCGGGTACCGGTGCGGACACGTCCGGCCAGCTCGGGCACCTCGGCCAGCGGAGCCAGGTAGTCGCGCACCAGTTCCTCGCCGGTCGGCAACGCGTCGGAGTCGGGCAGCGTCCAGCCGGTCGGCTCCAGCAGGCGGCGCGCGGCGGCGTCGGTGTCGTACCGCCATGGCGAGAACAACCGGACATGCCCCCACTC
>NZ_VCKW01000199.1 GCF_005889715.1 Actinomadura soli | reverse complement strand
GTGGGACCCGATCCCCCTCCCCCGCATCCTCGCGAGCGCGACGAGCCTGTTCCCGCACGAGCCGCGCCTGACGCTCGCCGGCTTCCTGTCCCGGCACCGCGTCCCGTACCGCCAGACCGACCTGGAGACCGAGGCGCTCCTTCCCGGCGGCGCGAAGGCCCGCGCCCGCTTCGACGGCCTGGGCCGCTTCGTCGACTGGCACGCCGAGCTTATGGCGGTTTCCTCCTCCTTCGGGCCCTAGGGGCCCTCCATCGTCGGAAACCGCGGTGCGATCGCTGGCATCGCTTCGGCTCGCCTGGCGGCTCGCTGCGCGATCAGGTTTCTCGCAAGCTCGGAACCTGCCTTCGGACGCGATCGCGACTGTTCGGGTTGTTGCGTGGTTGCGGCGATGGCTGATGTCCTCGCCCAGCGGTTGCCCTGGTTGGGCGGGCCCGTAGTGTTACTGATTCGGTCGCGATCATGGGCTCGGTAGCTTGAGTCGCATGACCTACCGATTCGGCGTCCAGCTCAGCCCGTCCGCCGCCGGGCTGGATGAGGTCCGCGCCCTCGCCCGCCTGGCCGACCGCGACGGGCTCGACCTGCTCGGTGTCCAGGACCACCCGTACGCGGCCGACCAGGGCGACACGCTCGCGCTCATCGCCACTCTGCTCGCGGACACCTTGCGGCTGCGGGTCTTCCCGGACGTGGCGAGCCTGCCGCTGCGGGGCCCCGCCGTCCTGGCCAAGCAGGCCGCGACCCTCGACCTGCTCAGCGGCGGCCGGTTCGAGCTCGCGCTCGGCGCCGGCGCGTTCTGGCCCGCCATCGCCGCGATGGGCGGCCCGGACCGCACCCCTGGCGAGGCGCTCCGGGCACTGGAGGAGGCCATCGAGATCATCCGTGCCATGTGGCGGCCCGGTGAGACGGTCAAGGTCAGCGGCGCGCACTACTCGGTGAAGGGTGTCCACGCGGGCCCGGGCCCCGCGCACCCGGTCGGCATCTGGCTCGGCAGTGTGGGCCCGAAAGCGCTGGCTCTCACGGGCCGCGTCGGCGACGGGTGGGCGGCGCCGATCCCGCACTACCTGCCGTACGAGACCTGGCGCGAATCGCAGGACACCATCACCCGCGCCGCCGAGGACGCCGGACGCGACCCGTCCGCCATCACCCGGATCGCGCAGCTCGTCGGGCACATCACCGACGCCCCGGCCGACGTACGGCTCCAAGGCGAAGAGCCCATCCGCACGGACGCCGCAGGTTGGGCCCGCGTCCTCGCCGGCCTCGCCACCGAGACCGGCTTCGACGCGTTCGTCTACTGGCCGGAGACCGCCGACGAGACGCAACTCCTCCGCTGGACGCGAGAAGTCGTCCCCGCCACCCGCGCCCTCCTGGACGCCTGAGCCGGGTCAGCCCAGGCAGGACGGGCCCAGGAGTTGTTTCAGGTCGCCCATCAGGGCCGGGGACGGGGCCACGCGGAGCTTGTCGTCCAGGCGGACGACCGTGGTACGCGGGCCGTTCTGGACGTGGAGGTGCACCTCGGACCGGCCGGGATGGGTGATCAGGACTTCCTTCAGGCGGGAGACCATCGGGGGCGTGCAGCGGCCGAGCGGCATCGTGACCGAGAACGGGCCGGTCGCGTCGGTGATCGTCAGGTCGGGCTGGGTGACCTCCATCGCGATGATCTTCGCGACGTCCTCGCGGCGGTCCAGCTTGCCCTTGACGATCAGGATCGCGTCCTCGGCGAGGAGCGTGGAGCACAGCTGGTACGACGACGGGAAGCACAGCACCTCGATGGAGCCGCCGAGGTCCTCCAGCTGGAACATCGCCCAGGAGTTGCCCTGCTTGGTGACCTTGCGCTGGAGCCCGGAGAGCAGGCCCGCGATGACCACGATCTGGCCGTCGGGGCGCTCGCCCTCGTTCAGGACGGCGATCGTGCAGTCGGCCTCGCGCTCCAGGATGTGCTCGACGCCCAGGAGGGGGTGGTCGGAGACGTACAGGCCGAGCATCTCCCGCTCGAACGCCAGGAGGGTCGTCTTGTCCCACTCCTCGGCCTCGGGGATCGCGACGGCGAACGCGTCGTCGCCGCCGTCGTCCTCCAGGGCGCCGAAGAGGGAGTCCTGGCCGACGGCCTCCTTGCGCTTGATGTCGATGACGGAGTCGATGGCCTGCTCGTGCACCATCAGCAGCGCCTTGCGCTGGTGGCCGAGCTCGTCGAACGCGCCCGCCTTGATCAGCGACTCCACGACCCGCTTGTTGCAGACGATCGGCGGGACCTTGTTGAGGAAGTCGTTGAAGTCGGTGTAGGCGCCCTTCTCCTTGCGGGCGGCGACGATGCCGTCCACCACGTTGGTGCCGACGTTGCGGACGGCCGACAGCCCGAACCGGATCTCGGTGTCGCCCAGCGGGGTGAAGTCGGCCTCGGACGTGTTGACGTCCGGCGGCAGCACCTTCAGCCCCATCCGGCGGCATTCGGACAGGTAGAGGGCGCTCTTGTCCTTGTCGTCGCCGACGGACGTGAGCAGCCCGGCCATGTACTCGGCCGGGTAGTTCGCCTTGAGGTAGGCCGTCCAGTAGGAGACCAGGCCGTACGCGGCGGAGTGGGCCTTGTTGAAGGCGTAGTCGGAGAACGGGACGAGGATGTCCCACAGCGTCTTGACGGCCTCCTTGGAGAAGCCGTTGTCGAGCATGCCCTTCTCGAAGCCGACGAACTGGGCGTCCAGCTCCGCCTTCTTCTTCTTGCCCATGACGCGGCGGAGCAGATCCGCTTTGCCGAGCGTGTAGCCCGCCACCTTCTGCGCGATCGCCATCACCTGCTCCTGATAGACGATCAGGCCGTAGGTGGTGTCGAGGATCTCCCTGAGCGGCTCCTCCAGCTCCTTGTGGATCGGGGTGATCTCCTGCTGGCCGTTCTTGCGGAGCGCGTAGTTGGTGTGGGAGTTCGCGCCCATCGGGCCCGGCCGGTACAGGGCGCCGACGGCGGAGATGTCCTCGAAGTTGTCGGGCTTCATCAGCCGGAGCAGCGAGCGCATCGGGCCGCCGTCGAACTGGAACACGCCGAGCGTGTCGCCGCGGGCGAGCAGGTCGTAGGTCGGCTGGTCGGTCAGGGGGAGGTCGAGCAGGTCGACGTCCACGCCCTTGTTCTTCTTGATGCCGCGGAGCGCGTCGTCGATGATCGTCAGGTTCCGCAGGCCTAGGAAGTCCATCTTCAGCAGGCCGAGCGTCTCGCAGGTCGGGTAGTCGAACTGCGTGATGATCGCGCCGTCGGCGTCCCGGCGCATGATCGGGACATGGTCGGTGATCGTCTCACCGGACATGATCACACCGGCGGCGTGCACGCCGGTCTGGCGGATCAGGCCCTCCAGGCCCTGCGCCAGGTCCATGATCTGCTTGACGTCGGTCTCTTCCTCGTACAGCTTGCGCAGCTCGCCCGCCTCGCCGTGGCGGGGGTGCTTGTCGTCGAAGATGCCCGACAGCGGGATGTCCTTGCCCATCACGGTGGGCGGGAACGCCTTGGAGATGCGGTCGCCGAGCGCGTACGGGAAGCCGAGGACGCGGCCCGCGTCCTTGATCGCGGCCTTCGCCTTGATGGTGCCGAACGTGGCGATGAACGAGACCTTGTCGGCGCCCCACTTCTCCGTCGTGTACCTGATGACCTCGGCGCGCCGGTCTTCAGGGAAGTCGATGTCGATGTCGGGCATCGACGCGCGCTCGGGGTTCAGGAACCGCTCGAAGATCAGCCCGTGCGGGATGGGGTCGAGGTCGGTGATGCCCATCGCGTACGCGATCAGCGAGCCCGCCGCGGACCCACGGCCGGGGCCGACCAGGATGCCGTTCTCCTTGGCCCACATGATGAAGTCGGCGACGACGAGGAAGTAGGACGGGTACCCCTTGCCGAGGATGACGCCCATCTCGTACTCGGCCTGCTCCTTGTACCCGTCGGGCAGGCCGTCCGGGAAGCGGCGGTCCAGGCCCTTCCAGACCTCCTTGCGGAACCAGCTCTCCTCCGTCTCGCCCTCGGGGACGGGGAAGCGGGGGCTGAGGTCCTTGTACTCGAACATGCCGTCCGGCTCGACCCGCTCGGCGATGAGCAGCGTGTTCCGGCAGCCCTCCGCCCAGATGTCGGACGAGTCGATCGCGCGCATCTCGTCGGCGGTCTTCAGGTAGTAGCCGGACCCGTCGAACCGGAACCGGTCGGGGTCGGCGAGCTGCTTGCCGACCTGGACGCACAGGAGCGCGTCGTGCGCGGTGGCCTCCGACTCGTGCGTGTAGTGCGAGTCGTTGGTGACGACCGGCGGGATGTCGAGCCGCTTGCCGATCTCGATGAGCCCGTCGCGGACGCGGCGCTCGATCTCCAGGCCGTGGTCCATCAGCTCAAGGAAGTAGTTCTCCTTGCCGAAGATGTCCTGGAAGGTCGCAGCGGCTTTGAGCGCTTCATCGAACTGCCCGAGCCGCAGCCGGGTCTGGACCTTGCCGGACGGGCACCCGGTCGTGGCCATAACGCCTTCGGCGTGTTCTGCGAGGAGCTCCTCATCCATCCGGGCGTACTTGAAGACGAAGCCCTCGGTATAGGCGCGGCTCGACAGTTTGGACATGTTGTGCAGGCCCGTCTTGTTCCGCGCCCACAGCGTCTTGTGGTTGATCAGCCCGCCGCCGGAGACATCGTCGCGCTTCTGGCTCGGCTCCCCCCACTGGACCTTCTTCTTGTGGTATCGCGACTCTGGCGCCAGGTACGCCTCGCAATTGTGCAAGACGAAGTCCGAGACGTAGGAGTTGTCCTCCTCCACCTCGAAGTTGAAGACCTCGCAGTCCAGGTCGATCGGTTCCACATGCCTGATCGGCCGGTACAGATAGTCGTCATCTTCCAGAGTGCGGGAGTAAGCCCGTTCCGGGTGATAGGAGACCTGGTACCAGCGGTAGTCCTGGTCGCTCTCCCCTTGGGGGAAGCGGCCTTTCTCGGTGCCGCTGGACACCGTGCTCCAATGGCCCCTGTCCGCCAGCAGCGCCCGCACGCCCCAAGCCAGCGACCGCGAGGCGACCTTGATGTCTCTCCGGCCGCTGGGGTTGGACTCGGGGCGCGGAGAACGGCCGTCACCGTCCAGGAAACCCTCGAGGAAACCTGCACGGAACTCGGCCGGCCCGCTTAGCACGCACTGCGGGACCCGCTTCTCCGCGGCACCTCGGCCCACCAAGCCCTCTAGGACGAATGCCAGCGGAACGCAGCATGCTCTGATTTCCTGAGAGCCCTTTTCTGGACGGTGGTAGGTCTGAGCCGCGATCCCGTGGCGCTGGAGCAGACGCCGCCAGCGATCACCGAGCTCTTGCTCCGCGCGGTGGAGCGTGAGGCCGATCCCGCCGTTCAGCCCACCGGCCTTCGTCAGCAGGTGCCCCTCCGCAGCGTAAAGGCCGAGCAGGTAGCCGAACTCATGATCCAGGGCGATACGGCGTGACAACGCGGGCCACGACTGATCCGCCCGGCGATCGGCCACGTAGGCTCGCCGCACACCACCGGCAGGGTCCTCGGTGAATCCGCCGGGCAGCAACGGCAGAATGTCGAGGGTTCGCTGCTCGGCGGCGAGTTTCGGCAGGCATGCCCAGGAGTTCCACCCTCGGGCGCCGCCTCGGACGGTACGGCGGCCTGCCGTGATGTCTCCCGGCTTCTTCCAGTCGAGCAAGCCGTCCGGCGTGCGGACGAGCACCGGGTGCTCCTCGGTGAGCGTCAGCGTGCGGCCGTAGCGGCCTGCCAACTCGATCGTGTACGCGCGGCCGGAGTACGCCCGGCGCATCGTCCTCAGCACGCGCCGGAAACGACCGCGGTGGGTGAGGACCAGATCGCCCTCCCGGACGTCCTCCACGTTCTTGACGCCCTCTGAGGTGATGATCTCCTGGCCGGGCAGCAGGCAGCCGATGATGGGGGTGACCCCCGCGGCCATGGCGTGCTTATGAAACTCGTAGGCGCCGTGCATGTTGCCGTGGTCGGTCATGGCGATCGCCGGCATCTTCTGCCGGCCGACCTCGTCGAACATCTGCTTCAGCCGAGCGGCCCCGTCCAGCATGGAGTACTCGGTATGAACGTGCAGGTGAACGAAAGAGTCGGCCATGCCTGCTGCGCCTCCTGGTCGTGCATGCGACCGCGCACGTCACGGCCGTTCCGGGGGGTGTGCCCACAAGAGGTCGGCCGGTACGTGTCGCTTTATCGGGTCCGGGGGAAGATCGTCAACCCGGCGGGGCGCCGGAATGACGCGGTTCTGAGAGCCTAACTCTCCTCCGGTGCCCCACGCGCCCCGACGCGCCCAATCGTGCGGGCACTACGGTAGGCGCCCGGAGGGACACCCAGCGTGCGCTTGAAATGGCGGGTCAGGTGGGCCTGGTCGGCGAAGCCGGTGCGGGCCGCGACGTCGGCCGGGCGCAGGCCCTCGTCCAGCAGGGCGCGCGCCTCCCGCACGCGCACCTGGTTGAGGTAGGCGTGCGGCGGCAGGCCGACGGTGTCGCGGAACGCCCGCAGCAGCGGGAACGGGCGGGTGCCGACGGCCTCGGCCAGCTCGTCCAGGGAGGGCGGGCCGACGAGGCTCGCGTGCAGGATCTCGCGGGCCTCGCGGACGGCGCGCGGCATGCCCCACGTCCCGCCCGGCGCGTCATGGCGCCGGATGTCGTGGGCATGCCCGGTGAGCAGGCCCGCCAGGGCCGTCCTCAGCATGGTGGACGCCGCCAGCGCGTCGCCCTTCTCCCCCGCCCGGTGGACGGCCCGCAGCAGGTCGGCGGCGCGGGGATCGTCCACGACGGGGTCCGGGAACGCGGGCGTGCCGGGCCGCGCGCCCAGCTCGGCGGCCACACCCGCGACGACGTCGACCGGCGGGTAGATCACCCGGTACGCCCAGCCCCCCGGCGTGCCCGCGTGCCCGCCGTGCACGACGCCGGGATTGACCACGACGATCGAGCCTGGCCCGGCGCGCTGCACGCCGCCGGGGTGCTCGAACTCCTCCACGCCCGCGTCGATGACGCCGAACACGTAGCCGTCGTGGGCGTGCCGGTTGAACCGGTGGGTCACGAAGCGGGCGCGCAGCAGATCGACCTCGGGGAGCGCCGGATGGCGGTAATAGTGCGCGACCTCTTCCCCCATATCGGACATGCTATCCGGGGCGTCTCAACCGGCGAGATGATCTTTTCGCCGGTTGACGGGCCCCGGCGGTCACCGCATACGATCGGGTCCGTGGAACGTCGTCACTTCAGGTTTACGCGGCCGGCTCCGGGCGAGCCGGCCGCCGCAGCGACCTGAGCGACGACCCCGGAGCCGGCCAGGCAGAGCCCCATCTCGGGCTCTGCCTTTTCTGTTGACCAGAGCGGCCCGGGCACGGATCCCCCTGCGCGACGCGGCCGCCGCACGAGAGGGAACCCGACATGCATGACCAGGTCATCGACCCCGTGGAGGGCGCCGCGGCCTGCCCGGCCTGCGGCCGGTCAGGCGAGCACGGCGAACATGCCGAGCGCCGCGAGCTGCGCGTTCCGCTGCCGTCCGCCGCGGACATCGCCACGCTCGGCGAGGCCAGGGCCGCGATCGACGGGCTCGACGCCGCCCTCGCCACCCTGCTGGAGCACCGCGCCGCGGTCGCCGCCGCCGTCCAGCGGCTCAAGCCGGTCGGCGGCTTCGCCGGACGCGACCCGGCGCGCGAGCGGCAGATCGTCGAGGCGATGGCGGTCCGCGCCCCGTCCCTCGGCCCCGACCGGCTCGCCCGCATCATGACCGCGGTCATCGAGGCCGGCCTCGACGCCGCCGAGAAACGGTGACCGCCGAGCCCCGCTGCGAGGGGCCGCAAGAACGTTCAAGACCACCGGGCGCGCCTGTCCCTAGCGTGGACGCCATGAGCGTCACCGAGACCGAGGAGGTGGGCGCGCCGGACGAAGGCGCGCGGACGTCCGCCGCCGTGCGGGACGGGCTGGGCGTCGGGATCGCCGTCGGCATGTCCGGGCTCGCGTTCGGCGCGGCGGCCGTCACGGCAGGGCTGACGGTCGCGCAGGCGTGCGTGCTGAGCCTGCTGGCGTTCACGGGCGCGTCCCAGTTCGCGCTCGCGGGGGTGATCGGCGGGGGCGGCGGCCTGGTCGCCGGGTCGGTGGGCGCGGTGCTGCTCGGCGGGCGCAACGCCCTGTACGGGATGCGGCTCGCGGACACGCTGCGCGTGCGGGGCTGGCGGCGCCTCCTCACGGCGCACGCCGTCATCGACGAGACCACCGCCGTGGCCACCGCGCAGCACGGGCGGTCGGCGGCCCGCGCCGGTTTCTACACCACCGCGATCAGCCTCTACCTGGTCTGGAACGGCACCACGCTGCTGGGAGCCGCAGGCGCGGCACGGCTCGGCGACCCTGAGGCCATCGGGCTGGACGTCCTTGGCCCGGCGGCGTTCCTGGCGCTGCTTTGGCCGCGATTGACCGCAGGGCGGAGCGAGGTGCGGATCGCCCTGGCCGCGGCGACCATCGCCCTCGCGGCGACGCCGCTGCTGCCGCCGGGCGTGCCGGTCATGCTGGCCGCCGTCGCCGCGCTGCCCGCTCTGATCAGAAGGACGGAGCCGGCGTGAGCGTGTGGGTCGCGGTGATCGCCACCGGGCTCGGCTGCTACGCGCTGAAGCTCGGCGGGCTCGTCACCCCGCAGCGGCTCCTGGACGACCCGCGGGTGCGCCGGTTCACCGAACTCGTCCCGGTGGCGCTGCTGACCGCGCTGATCGCCGTCCAGGCGCTCGCCGACGGCAGGACGCTGGAGTTCGACGCCGCCCGCATGGCGGGCCTGGGCGCGGCCGTCGCCGCTCTCCTGCTGCGCGCGCCGTTCCTCGTGGTGCTGGTCGTCGCCGCGGGTGTCGCCGCCGGGCTGCGCCTGCTCGGCCTCTGACCGGCTACGACTCGGCCTGGACGATCTCCAGGGCCTGGGCGAGGTCGTCCGGGTACGGGCTCTCGAACTCCACGTACTCGCCGCTGCCCGGGTGCTCGAAACCGAGCCGGGCGGCGTGCAGCCACTGCCGCCGCAGCCCGAGGCGCGCCGCCAGGGTCGGGTCGGCCCCGTACAGCAGGTCGCCGACACACGGATGGCGGATCGCCGCCATGTGCACCCGGATCTGGTGGGTGCGGCCCGTCTCCAGGTCGATGTCGAGCAGCGTCGCCGCGCGGAACGCCTCGACGGTGTCGTAATGCGTCACCGAGGGCCTGCCGCCCGCCACGACCGCGAACCGGCCGTCGCCGGACGGATGCCGGTCGATGGGCGCGTCGACCGTCCCGCGGAACGGGTCGGGATGGCCCTGCACGAGCGCCTGGTAGCGCTTGTCGACACGGCGTTCCTTGAACGCCCGCTTGAGACGCGAGTACGCGACCTCGCTCTTGGCGACGACCATGGCGCCGGTCGTGTTGGCGTCCAGCCGGTGCACGATGCCCTGCCGCTCGGACGCGCCGCTGGTCGCGATCGTGTGCCCGGCCCCGAGGAGCCCGCCGAGGACGGTCGGGCCCGTCCAGCCGGTCGTGGGGTGGGCGGCGACGCCGATCGGCTTGTTCACCACGACGATGTCGTCGTCCTCGTACAGGACGGCCATCCCGGGGACCGGCTCGGCGACCGGCGCGGGCGGTGCGGGCGGCGGCGGGAGCGTCACCTCCAGCCAGGCGCCCGCGTGCAGCCGCTCGGACTTGGTCGCGACCGCGGCGCCGTCCAGCAGGACGTCGCCGGCGGCGATGATGTCGGCGGCGCTGCCCCGCGACAGGCCGAACAGCCGCGCGAGCGCGGAGTCGACCCGCTCGCCCTCGAGACCGTCCGGGACGTGGAGGCTCCGCACGTCCCCCATCAGGACTTCTCCTCCGAGGCCGGGGCGTCACCGGTCTCGGCCTTGAGTTCGGTCTCGGTCTCGGACTCGGGCCTGGGTTCCGGCTCGGGCTCGGGCCCCGGTTCCGGCTTCGGCTCCGCGGCGTCGTCGTCCTTGCCGGTGATGCGCGTCCCGTCGACCTGGAGGCCGCGCGCCGCCAGCAGCACGGCCAGGACGCCGCCGCAGACGATCGCCGAGTCGGCCAGGTTGAACACCGGGAAGTTCGGCACCTGGATCCAGTCGACGACATGGCCCTTCAGCGGAGCCGGTTCCCGCAGCATCCGGTCGATGAGGTTGCCGACCGCCCCGCCGAGCAGCAGCCCCAGGCAGATCGCCCAGGGCACGCTCCGCAGGTTGCGGGCGGTGCGCAGGATCGCCACCACCACGCCGCAGGCGATCAGCGTGAAGACGATCGTGTAGCCGGTGCCGATCGAGAACGCGGCGCCGCTGTTGCGGGTCTCCCGCAGCGTCAGCAGGCCGCCGAGCAGCCGGATCGGCGCCTCGCCCTGCAGCGTCGCCACCACGACGGTCTTGGACACGATGTCGGCGGTGAGCGCGGCCAGTGCCACGGCGACCAGCACGCCGACGCGGCGCGGCCGAGGAGATCCCGTGGATTCCTCGGCCCCGCCCTCTGGGTTCGTTGAGTCGCTCAGCGACGTTCCTCGCGTTGTTTGCATGTCACACACAGGGTCGCACGCGGAAAGACCTGGAGGCGCGCCTTGCCGATCGGCCTGGTGCACGACTCGCAGATCCCGTACGTGCCGGTGTCCATCCGCTGGACGGCCCGCTCGATCTGGGCGAGCAGGTCCTGTGAATTGTAGGACAGCGCCAGCTCATGCTCGCGCTCGTAGGTCTTGGCGCCCGCGTCGGCCTGGTCGTCGCCCGCGCCGTCGCTGGAATCGCCCTCCGCGATCTGGCTCGCGGACGCCGCGATCTCGGTGCGCAGCGCCTCGATCTGCTCCTGCAGACCGGCCCTGACCTCGGCGAGCTCGGCGGCCGTCCACTGGTGCTCCCCCTCGCGGACCGGCAGCTCGGCCGCCGCCGCGCCCCGCCCGGCCGGCTTCCCCTTCCCCGCCTTGGCCGCCTTCGCGGGCCCGCGCCCGGCGGGCTTGGCGGCCGGGCCCTTGACGGCGGGCTTCTTCGCCGCCGGCGGCCTCGCTCCCCGTGCCGCCTTTCCAGCGGGCGGTTCCTGGACGGGCTGTGCGCCCCTCTTCGCGCCGGCCATATCGGCCCCCCTCGCGCTGATCGCCTCGACGGGCAGTGCGGGCAGCATAAGTCCCCTTTCTCGGGCGCGGCAAACAGCCTGGGCTGCGTTACCGCCCGCTTATGCCCGGTCGCCGATCGCCTGGAAACCCCTGCCCGGCGCAGGAGATCGCAAAGGAACACCAGGATCCCCGCGGGGCCTGGACGGCGCGAAAACGGGAAGAGGATGGGGGCCGGAGTGCGTTAAGGTCGGGACGAGCAGTCGTATCGGCAGGCGCTGAAGGGGCCACCTGCCGCCGCACGCAGCCATGAGCGACCCGGGGACGGTGCGAGCCCGGGGGCGAGCACGGCGGCCTGATCACCCCGGAGCCGCCGGAAGAACCGTCCGGGACGTCCGTCCGCGGGCCCAGTAGAACCGGTCGCCGAGACTCGAACGAAGCGGACCGTGCCCTCGCGGCGCGGTCAAGGAGGGTGGTACCGCGGGGCAGCCGCCTCGTCCCTCCGGTCAACGTCGTATTCGTCGTTCCGGAGGTCCGCCATCGTGAGCCGAGGTTTTCGGCCGCTGCCCGCGCAGGTCGATCTGCCCGCCCTTGAGCGGGACATGCTGCGCCGCTGGCAGGAGAGCAAGGTTTTCGAGCGGTCGCTGGAGCAGACCGCGTCCGGCCCCCGGTGGGTGTTCTACGAGGGGCCGCCGACCGCGAACGGCATGCCGGGCGTCCACCACGTCGAGGCGCGCGTGTTCAAAGACGTCTTCCCCCGCTTCAAGACCATGAAGGGCTACCACGTCCCGCGGAAGGCGGGCTGGGACTGCCACGGGCTGCCCGTCGAGGTGGCCGTGGAGAAGGAGCTCGGCCTCACCGGCAAGAAGGACATCGAGGAGTACGGCGTAGCGGAGTTCAACGACCGCTGCCGTGAGTCCGTCCTGCGGCACGTGGACGCGTTCGAGGAAATGACCGAGCGCATGGGCTACTGGGTCAACACCGACCAGGCGTACCGGACGATGGACCCCGAATACGTCGAGGCGGTCTGGTGGTCCCTGAAGCAGGTGTTCGACAAGGGCCTGCTGTTCCGCGACTTCCGCATCACGCCCTACTGCCCGCGCTGCGGGACGGGCCTGTCCGACCACGAGCTGGGGCAGCCCGGCGGGTACGAGGAGGTCACCAGCCCGTCGGTGTACGTGCGGATGCCGGTCACGTCCGGCCCGCTGGCCGACCTGGACGCCGCACTGCTCATCTGGACGACCACGCCCTGGACGCTCGTCTCCAACACCGCCGTGGCCGTCCACCCCGACGTCACCTACGTCGCGGCCCGTCCGGCGGGTTCCGACGAGGTCCTCGTCGTGGCGGAGCCGCTCCTCACCCAGGTCCTCGGTGACGACGCGGAACGGCTCGCCACCTATCAGGGCACCGAACTCGAACGCACCACCTACCGGCGTCCGTTCGACCTGGTCGACATCCCGGACGCGCACTACGTCGTCCTGGGCGACTACGTCACCGTCGAGGACGGCACCGGGCTCGTCCACCAGGCCCCCGCGTTCGGCGGCGACGACATGACCGTCTGCAAGCGCTACGGCATGCCGATCGTCAACCCCATCGGCCCGGACGGCCGCTTCCTGCGCGAGGTGCCGCTGGTCGGCAACAAGTTCTTCAAGGACGCCGACGAGCCGCTCACCGACGACCTGCGCGCGCGCGGGCTGCTGTTCCGCGGCGGGCACTTCGACCACAGCTACCCGCACTGCTGGCGCTGCCACACGCCGCTGCTCTACTACGCCCTCCCCGCCTGGTACATCCGCACCACGCAGATCAAGGACCGGCTCCTGGAGGAGAACGAGAACACCAACTGGTACCCCGAGACGGTCAAGCACGGCCGGTACGGGGAGTGGCTGCGCAACAACGTCGACTGGTCGCTGTCCCGTAGCCGCTACTGGGGCACGCCCCTCCCCCTCTGGGTCTGCGGCGAGAACGAGGAGCACGTCACCTGCGTCGGCTCCCTCAAGGAACTGGGCGACCTCGCCGGCGAGGACATGTCGGGGCTCGACCCGCACCGTCCTTACGTCGACGACGTCACGTTCCCCTGCCCTGCCCGTGTCGGAGACGCGGAATCGGACAGGTGCGGGACGGAGGCGCGCCGCGTCCCCGACGTCATCGACGCCTGGTACGACTCGGGCTCGATGCCGTTCGCGCAGTGGGGCGCCCCCCACCGCAACAACGAGATCTTCGAGGACTCCTACCCCGCGCAGTACATCTGCGAGGCCCAGGACCAGACCCGCGGCTGGTTCTACTCGCTCATGGCCGTCGGGACGCTGGTGTTCGACAAGTCGTCCTACGAGAACGTCGTGTGCCTCGGGCTGATCCTCGCCGAGGACGGCCGCAAGATGAGCAAGCACCTCGGCAACGTCCTGCGGCCCATCCCGCTGATGGACGAGCACGGCGCCGACGCGCTGCGCTGGTTCATGGCCGCCAACGGGCTGCCCTGGGCGTCCCGCCGCGTCGGGCACGGCGCCCTGGAGGAGATCGTCCGCAAGGTGCTGCTCACGTACTGGCACACCGCGTCGTTCTTCGTCCTGTACTCGAACGCGGCCAAGGAGCAGGGCCGCGCCTGGACGCCCGACCGCCGCGCCGAAGCGCCCGCCCCGGCCGACCGCCCCCTGCTGGACCGCTGGGCGCTCGCCGAGCTGAACCGCACCGTCCGCGAGGTCGACGCCGCGATGGAGGAGTACGACACCGCCCGCGCCGGACGCACTCTCGCGCAGTTCGTCGACGACCTGTCCAACTGGTACGTGCGCCGCTCCCGCCGCCGCTTCTGGGAGGGCCCGGAGACCCCGGACGGCGCGTCCGCCTTCGCCACCCTCTACGAGTGTCTGGAGACCCTCACCCGCCTGATGGCGCCGATGGTCCCGTTCATCACCGACCACGTGTGGGACGTCATCCGCCCCGACGACGGCCCCGAGTCGGTGCACCTCGCCGCCTGGCCGGCCGTCGACGAGGACCTCCTGGACGCCACCCTGACCGCGCAGATGGCCCTCGTCCGCCGCCTGGTCGAGCTGGGCCGCTCAGCCCGCGCCGCCAGCGGCGTCCGGACCCGCCAGCCGCTCGGCCGCGCCCTGGTCGGCGCCGCGGGCTGGTCCGCGCTGCCCGGGCAGCTCCGCGCGCAGATCTCCGAGGAGCTGAACGTCCTCGGGTTCGAGGAGCTGTCGTCCATCGGCGGCGACCTGGTCGAGTACGAGGTGAAGCCCAACTTCCGCGAGCTGGGCAAGCGCTACGCCAAGGACACCCCGAAGGTCGCCAAGGCCATCACGTCCGCGGGCCCGGCGGAACTCGTCCACGCGCTCCGCGAGGGCACCGCCGAGGTGGCGGCCGCGGACCTGGGCACCGTCCCCCTCTCCCCGGACGACGTGATCGTCACCGAACGTCCGCGCAGCGGCTGGGCGGTGGAGAGCGCCGCCGGGGAGACCGTCGCCCTGGACCTCACCGTCACGCCCGAGCTGCGCCGCGCGGGCCTGGTCCGCGAGGCCGTCCGCCTCGTCCAGGAGGCGCGCAAGGTCGCCGGGCTGGAGGTCACCGACCGCATCGACCTGTGGTGGGAGGCCACCGGCACCGACCTCGCCGAGGCCCTGCGCGCCCACACCGACGAGGTCGCCACCGAGGTCCTGGCCACCACGGTCACCGAAGGCCGCCCCCAAGACCTCAAGGCCACCCGCGACGAAGAGCTGGGCCTCACCTACTACCTGCGCAAAGCCCACAACTAGATCCCTGGACGAGCCACGACACCGTCCTTGGGCAAGACACCGACCGGGGCCACGGGTCGTGCGGCCTCCGGCGTTGGACGCCTCCGGCCGCACGACCCGCCGACGCAGGCGACCGCAGCGACGCCGCGCACGCCCGCGACGGGCACGACAGACCGAAACGGCGGCGTGAGGATCGCCTGCGTCGTGACGGGGGTTCCAGGGGGTCGCCCCCTGGGCCAACATAGTTCTTGTGAATCTTCCCGAGCAGCCTTCCGAGTCTGGAGTTCCCGCGGAGTCCCAGGCCGCGCGCATGCGAGCGTCGGACGCCGATCGTGACGAGGTCGCCGACCGTCTGCGCGAAGCCCTGGCGGAGGGGCGCATCACGCCGGAGGAGCACGCCGAGCGCATCGACGTGGTCTACAAGGCCAAGACGTACGCCGAGCTGGAGCCCGTCCTCAGCGATCTGCCGTCGGAGCGGGCGCCGCGGCCGCGGGTGGAGCTGCGCAAGGAGGAGCAGGTGCTGCCACCGCCTCCGGCGCAGTCGCCCAACCTTGTGGCGATCTTCAGCGGGGTGGAGCGGAAGGGCCGCTGGCTGGCGGAGGCGACGACGAACGTCACGTGCGTGTTCGGCGGCGCGGACCTGGACTTCCGGCAGGCGGTCCTCAGCCGCGGCGAGGTGACCGTCCACGTCACCTGCGTGTTCGGCGGCGTGAACCTGGTGGTGCCGCCGGGGGTGCGGGTCGTCGGGTCCACCACGGCGATCTTCGGCGGGAACGACCTGCCGGAGGACGACACGACCGACCCGGACGCGCCGGTGATCCGTCTGACGGGAACGCTGCTGTTCGGCGGCGTTTCGGTCAAGCGGAAGGCGGTCGGTGAGAAGGGCGTTCGCGGCGACCGGCACCGGGAGATGTCGCGGCACCATTCCCGGCACGCCGACGTCCACAAGGAGCTGCGCGACGAACGGCGCCGCGACGGCTGAGCGGCGGGTGCTCAGTCGCGGGCGTGCTCGCGGTCGGGCTGGCAGACGAGGCAGGGGGTGCAGCCGCGGGCCTTCGCCTCGGCGCGGGGCAGCGACTCCAGGTCGTCGGCCTCGTCGCCGATGTCCTCGATGAGGGCGCAGTCCATGCGGTGGTAGCGCTTGGTGCCGCTCAGGATGCGGACCTGCGGGCCCTCGTCCGCGGCCTCGTCCCCTGACGCGGCGGCCGATTCGGGCTCTTCGGCCCGTGGCGCGAGGGGATCCTCGGCACCGGCGCCGCGCGGTTCCGCGGGCGCGGCGAGCGGCGCGGGATCTAGGCCGAGGGCGGTGTCCGGCGAGGCGGGTTCGTTCTCGGCGGGCCGGTCGCCGGCGGAGGCGTCCTCCGGGCCCGGCTCGCGGGATTCGGCCTTCTCGGCGGGCCTGGCGGCCCGCTCGGAGGCGAAGGGGCCCGTGACGGGCATGTCGGTGAGGGTCGGGCCCGCGGGGCCGGACGCCGGGGGCTCGGG